>NZ_JBBMET010000008.1:0-171141 GCF_040096425.1 Lachnospira sp. CLA-JM-H23 | reverse complement strand
AAAAATGCAGGATTTCTGCTAATAGAATAGATGCCCGTTGTTACCAAATTGGTCTTTTCTTCTTTTTGCACACCTGCTCTCCAATTCTCCTTCATCTGTGTAACAGAAACAATAAAAGCAAGTACACCGAACATTGTTATTACAACTCCTGTAAATTGCAACACAATATGTGCTGTTCCCGAATAAAACACAATACTGATAATCTGTATTACAGGAAGCAAATATGTGATTATTTTAAGAGCTACTTCTATAAATTTGACAAATCCCTCTTTTCCTTTTCCTAATTGGTCTGTCTTTATGCCTTGCTTTTTCTGACTAATCAGCTTTGCAAAATAGCAGATGTAAAACACTGCCATCAGTGAAAGTGTAACAATTTTTATTATCATCGTGTACCTCCAAACAACGATTTGTAAGTTTCTTTAATGTCGCATAGACACAGTATAACATAATCCTGTGTCTATGCGATAACATTTACTACTTCTTCCGATATAAACTCATCCTCTCCACAGTAACCTCCGGATAGAAGTAAGTAAGAATCGTTGACTTAGTAACTCCTGCGGCAAGTGCCTTCTTCACTTTCTCTTTCTGTTCAGGTGTATAAGACCAGTGAAGCATTCGGTTTGTGATAGTATCTTCCATTTCTTTTACATAGCTTAATTGCAGTCTATTTAGCGTGTTTCCTGACTACTCAGGAAAAATATTTCTACCCTCGCCCCACCTGTATTTTCAGAACTTGAAAGTTTAATCCCTCCGCCATATTTTTCAGCCACAGTTTTTGCGAAAAAAAGCCCAATCCCATAATGGGCTTTGCCATTTCTACTTGTGTCATCCATAAAAAACTGCTCTGTGCCATGCAATAATGCTTCTTTTGTAAATCCTGATCCGCTATCCTCCACAATGAATGTCAGCCGGTCATCCTGCTCCTTTGCGTCAATATAAATGATTCCATTTTCTTTTGTATGCTCCACTGCATTCTGAATCACATTCATTACGGCCCGGAACATTGGATCATAAGCAATTGTTACCTTTTTATCACTTTGTTCCGCCTTCCAATCTATCTTCTGGTGATAGATTTCTACCAGTCCGAGTGCCTGTTCCTTTATATCTGCGAAAAAATCTTCTAACCTCACCGTTGTATAGGTAACATCACTGCAATTCCATGATTTTGTGACATCTATCAACTGTTTTACATAACTTTGTATCTGTGTTGTGCCGTTCAAAACATAAGTGATATTTTTCTTCTGTTCTGTGGTCAGTTCAGTCTCTGAAAGTAGTTCTGCATTTCCCCGTACAATCGTAAGAGGTGTTTTAATATCATGCGCCAAAGCAGACATCTGCTGTTTCTTTTCCTGCTCTGTTTTCCACTGCTTTTCTAAAGATTCTCGCAATGCATCTCGCATATCATCGATTGCCGATAAACAGTCATCAAACTCTTTGATACCGGAACAGGATGTCTCATATTCCAGATTTTGATCCTTTATTTGTCCGATTGCGTCTAATACAGGCTGCATCTGCTTTTTGATTCTTTTTCCAAAACGTATGGACGGAATGATGATAATCGCTATCGCTCCAATCACAGACATAATACTCATCACATTCTGTGGTCCTATAAAATGCTCCCTCAAAAAAGCTGAATGATATTGAGGTGTCAGGCGATATTGCAATACAACATATTCATTTTCCCTTGCAATTACTTTATAAAAATATTTCCCGGATGCGTTTCCGTGCTTTGCAACATTCCATGCTATCTGTTCGTATTGCTCTGACAGATCTCCACCTATTTTCTCTCCATTCTCTGAAAAGATTACATAATCACAAGGTGCGGGAATCATCTCAGCAGTCACTTTATCTGCACGTAGAATCGTATCATATGCTTCATTAATCTTTTGCTCTGCATAATTTGCCGGATAAATACAGCCCACACTAATCAAAAGGCACAGCAGCAGCCAAGCAACAATCACCAAACCTACTAATGATCCAAGCATGACCAGTACATATCTCATAAAAATCCTGCTGAGTGCATTGCTTCTCTTTACTCTTCCCATTTATATCCAATCCCCCAGACTGTTTTTATCGGCATATAATCATAATCCGCAAATTTTGCTCTTATATTTTTGATATGCGTGATTATAGTACTGTCATTACTCTCATTGTCAAAACCAAAGACCTCTTCTAAAATCTGTTCTTTCGAGAAAACCTGTCCCCTGTTTTTAGCCAGGAATTCACAAATTTCGTACTCCGCTTTCGTAAGAGGAAGTTCTTTATCATCAACCAATAGTTTCTTTTGAGACATCTGAATGCAGACTCTCCCTAAAACCATCCGGACAGAATGTTCCCTGTGCTCTCTTCTAAGATGCGCGTTGATCCTTGCCCGAAGTTCCATCACTCCAAATGGCTTTGAAATATAATCATCTGCTCCTAAAGAAAGTCCGTTTACCAGACTGTTTTCCTCCGTTTTTGCCGTAAGAAACAAAATCGGACAATCCACAAGTCTCCTAATTCTTTTGCATAATTCGAAGCCATCAATTCCAGGCATCATAATGTCCAGTAAAATCAGGTCATAACGATGTAATTCTTCCATATTAATTTTTAGTGGATTACTTACTTTGGTAACCAGATGTCCATCCTTATTCAAAATGCTTTCTATCATTTCCAAAATTGCCGGTTCATCATCAACTGCCAGTATTTTTGCCATAGTTTCCCTCGATTCTATTCCGATATTCTGTTTCCTTCCCAGTGGTTTACCCACCAAAAATAGTATACCATACTAATCCCTGTAAATATTAAGCAACCTGGTATGAATGACAACCATTCACCTACACTAGTTTCTCCCAATACAGATTGCAGATAAGTATATGGTACTCTACCCGTCCAGCAGACAAATACATATTTCCACACATAATCTCCAAGTCCGGTAAGCATCAATGCACTAATTAGTCCTGATATAATCCCTGCTCCAATGGATACCCCTTTTCCAAACTGAAAAGCCAGAATCAGCTGCCACAGATAAAGTGGAACACTGCTTCCCCACAGCAGCAATGCTGCAAATATACATCCTTTCATGATTTCGATATCGCTTGATGCGATTCTTCCAAATCCAATTCCGAATATGATTGCTGTCAATAGGATAGAGCACAGACACAAAACCAGTAGCATCAACAGTTTCGATAAAAATGCTGCAGGTTTATCTGGTAAAGACAACAGATTTTGAAAATTACCTGCATTTTGTTCCTGTTCCATCACACTTGCTGTAAAAATTCCAATAAGTACCGGAAGTCCTGCTCCTATTGCCTGATAAAATGCAATCACTTTCATATTTTCATTCCATGGTGAAAAAAAGTAATATATTAAAAATATAACGCTGGTTATAATCGGAATCAGTAAGTGTGCCAGAATCACAGATGTTCCTTTCATCTTTCGCAAGTCTGCATTAAGAGATCTTCCAATCATCTTATTTCACCTCTCTTCTCTCAAACCATTTCAAAAACAGAACCGTTACAAAAACAAACCAGATGATTGAGAGACACATTCCCGGAACAATGACTCCCGTATCCAAAAAAGGATTCCCTGCTTCTGCGGCAAGTCCATTTGGTAAAACATGAAGCAACGGGCACATCATTCGCATAGGGATTGCAGAAACAAGTACATACCAGATTCTGGTTTGTGATATTAGCACACCGCTGACGGTAATAAATAGGCAGACGAACAGGTTTACAATCATTCCAAATCGTTCGCTTAAAAATAAAGCTACCGGAATCTCCCATAACTCAGAAACCGTCAGAAACAATACTGCAATCAACGCTCCTTTCACTGGAACATGTGTCGTTAGAAGAAAGCCTCCAAGCGTTGCTCCTGCAAACACAATCACATTAGAAAACAAAATCATGTACCCAATATAAATAATTTTCCCCAGCAACAATTTTCTTCTGTCTGTGGGAATAGTCATTAAATGATAGTATTTTATCTTTTTCTCCTGCGCCACAGAAAGATAACAAAATAGAGCAATCATCCCCGGCAGCAAAAGTGTATACCACCAGTTCCAAACACTTTCTGCATAAGCATTTGTCATCCCAAGAGTAAATATAAATGCCATGACAAATGTAAGAAGAGGAAATCCCCAGATAAACTTTTTTCGCATGGTTCTTTTGGCTTTTTGATGTTCTGCTTTTATAATATTAACCATGGATTTCACCTGCTTTCTGGTTTTTTCTTACCACATTCATAAACAAATCTTCAAGATTATCTCCCTGCTTTAATGCTCCTTCGTATCCTAAGATTCCACCTGAAATAATCCCGACTTTATCTGCAAGTAACTGTACCTCCGAGAGAATATGACTGGAGAGAATTACAGTGATTCCCTGTTCCGGAAAAGACCTAATCAGCTCTCGTAATTCCTCGATGCCTATTGGATCTAATCCATTCGTAGGTTCATCCAATATCAAAAGTTCCGGTTCTCCAAGCAATGCCATTGCAATGCCTAGTCTTTGCTTCATCCCCAAAGAAAACTGTCCTGCTTTCTTCTTTCCGGTGTTTGTAAGTGATACAATCTGCAAGACCTCATCAATTCTGTTTTCATCTGTACCAAGCAATAATTGTCTTACCTTCAAATTCTCTCTGGCGGAAAGATTTTCATAAATAGGCGGATTCTCAATTAACGCTCCTATTTTTGATAAATCTTTCCTATCCCAAAGTTTTCCATCAAAGTAAATCTTTCCTGCAGTGGGTTTCATCATACCGGTCAGCATTTTCAATGTGGTAGATTTACCAGCGCCATTCGGTCCAAGCAGTCCATAAATCTGTCCCTTTTCTATATTAAGTGAAACATTATTTACCGCTTTCTGCTTTCTAAAATATTTACATAAATTTTGTGTCTGCAACATCATTTCCATCTTTACTATCCTTCCTTCCATATTTCATTTCTTACTGAAATATAATCTATCAGGGAAAAATAAAGATTTGATGAAGATTGCTACATTTTAGAAAATCTGCCCCGGAAGTTTTTTCTTCTCCATATACGGGAACTCTCTATCAAATGCCTCTGCTTCCTTTTCATTTACCAGATACCCTGCCGGAGGTGCATACTCTCCTGTAATTCCATTAAGATATCCCGGTATCAGTTCTTTGCACAGAAAGAAAGATGCATCCTCGCCTTCCGGCAATCCATGATAGCGGATGCCAAACTCGCTTGCCTGTTTAAATCCGCTTTTTCCATAAAAATCGATATTCCCTTCAAAGCATACTGCTCCGCATCCAAGCTCTTTTGCTTTTTCCAGAGAATAATCCAGTAAAATCTTTCCATACCCCTTACTTTTAAGCTCCGGTGCAATACAGATCGGTCCCATGGTCATAATGGGAATTTTTCCTGTTCTTTTTCTTTATCCATAACCGTTAAATTTTCAAGCAAATCAGCTTCCCATTGTATTTGAAAATCAAGTCCATCAATTTTAGATGGAGTATGATGGTTGCCTATTATAAAGCATATTCTATCAATATTTTTGTTATAGCCTACCTTTTTTAATATTTCTTTCGCTACTTCTGGTCCTTCCTTTTCTTGATAGACACCATCAATAGAACCGTATTTTTTTTGTGCTTCAACCGCACCAATATCATGTAGTATAGCAATTTTTGTTCGCCGATACAATCAGCATCATGGGACGGCGCATTTCATCCTGCATCCCCGGAATATCCATCATGTTTTCCGGCGGCTGCGGCTCCACAATATGATTTATTATAAAACCATTTGAAAGCAGTGTATTTAGATATGTGGTCAGTGTTCTATGAAATTTTGTAACCTTTTCTCCCAAAAACACAGCTGTTCGTTTACCCTCATAATAATAATTATCCACCGGAAAATGCAGTATTTCTCCTTTTTTGTTATAATACCAGTCTTGTGTTCCATAGGCAGTAAAAACAGGATGTTCAACCGTAAAAACTAGATTACCACCAGACTTCAGTATTCTATATATCTTTTTTACTAAAATCTCATAATCTGCTACATAGTGAAACGCAAGTGAACTTAATATTACATCAAAACTCTCCTCTGGGAATTCCACATCTTCTATAGCACAGCATTTATATTCAACCTGTGGAAAATGTGTTTTTTCTTTGGCTACCTCGAGCATTTTATGAGAAATATCAACACCTACAACAGAAGACGCTCCGTGTTCCATCGCATAAATACAGTGCCATCCATAGCCGCATCCTAAATCAAGCACACGCTTATCTTTAAAATCCGGCAGCAGCTTTCTCAATGTTTCCCATTCTCCTGCACCGGCTAGTCCCTGCTGTGAGCGACTCATTTGACTGTATTTTTGAAAAAATATATCATCATCATATTTGTTTTCTTTTCCATATTCTACATAATTCAACATCTTTCACCTCGCTGTAAACTTCCGATTTTTCGTTCTCTGCGACTTCCCAATAAACGGGAATTTGACTTGCCTATTTTCTTAAAATCTCATGTGGAGCTTCTATTTCATTTGCCAAGGTATGCTCTGTTAATTCTGACATCAATTTCAATTTTTTATTAATCAATGGTCGCATACAATTAGGAATATGTTCCTGATGCGCTCTGTGGATTGCTACACATTCCTTACAGTTTCCGTGATAACGACAGGCTTTCAGGCAAGGACAGTGATCTTTGTCTTTATACTCCTTACGAAATTCCGCTGCAAATTCTTGTTGCAGTCTCAGTCCCTCGACACGGTTTCCCTTATGAAATTCTACCATTGCATCCAGTTCTTTCTGGTTCCCTTCAATCTTCATGTTATTATAGCGCCTCCATTTCAACTATTCCTCATTTTCTGATAAATTCCTATTTGCATTTCCATTCATTTTAAAAATGGGCAATCCCGATTGGAATTGCCCACTCATTTATCACTCCAAAATCCAACGGCTTTGCCGTTGCCGTGCTTCGCACTCCTTGATTTTGTCGTTGTCACATCAGGTGAAAACAAATACTCGCTTTGCTCGTGCTTGTTTTCCTGCTGATGTTCCAAATTATGCGATTTTTTCTTGCTTGCACTTAATTTTGCATCAAATGATGTAAGTTTGATGTAAATCGCTGTTTTTTCAGTTTTTTATCAAATGAAGTACGTCCCGTCTATTTGGTAAAACGGTACATCTTTACATCACGTCGACTGGCGTCTCCTTGCGTTTTTCGCCTTATGTCGGTGTTTGCAAGTGCACACCGCCGCAAGGCTCAGTTTCTCATCTTAATAGAGCTTCGCACCTGCTGGAATGTGGTTATCAACCATAAGAAGATGAAGCTCTTCATCCTCTGAATCCTTAAGATTGTTTACCGCTGAAAGTAACATACCACAAGATTCTATTCCCATCATCTTTCTAGGTGGGAGGTTTGTGATAGCGATAAGTGTCTTTCCAACAAGTTCTTCTGGCTCATAGTAAGCATGGATTCCGCTAAGGATTGTACGGTCTGTGCCTGTTCCATCATCTAAAGTAAACTGAAGTAACTTCTTTGACTTAGGAACTGCAACACATTCCTTAACCTTAACAGCCCTGAAATCTGACTTAGAAAATGTATCAAAGTCAACAGCTTCTTCAAATAATGGCTCTACCTTAACATTAGAAAAATCAATCTTATCATTAGCTGTAAAGAAACCATTATTATTGCCGTCTGATGCTGCTTCTGTAGAAGTACTCTTTTCAGCCTTTGCAGCACTCTTGTCTGAACCTAATGACTTCATCGTCGGGAGCTTTTTCGCTCCTGCTGTAAAGAGCTGTAAGATGATTTACATTTCTTTAAATCATTACAATATTTTCTTTAGCAAGCTGTACTAAAATAACCAAATTTGCAGTCTTTTTTGGTCATATATTAGTCATATTAAATTTTTTTGGTCAATTGCCTAGTCCTCAAATCAGAGGACTCTTTTCTATATTATATCGTTGTTTCTAAAATACATCCATGTTCTTGGCAAGTTTCTCCAAAGCCTCTCTAGTAACCTCTGGATTTGCCTCCGCATAAATGTTCATGGTTGTGCTGACATCTGCATGTCCCATTACTTCTTGAATAACTTTTACATTGGTTTCGTTCTCACAAAACCTCGAAGCAAATGTGTGTCTAAAAATGTGACATGAAAACCTGGGCAACATTATAGGTTCTCTCTTCTTTTTCTTTGCCTCTACCTCTTCTTCGGCATTATGAGTATCAATGATTCTCTTGATTGCACGATTTACTGCCTGCGGATTATGTGGATTTCCAAACCGATTAGTAAATATAAAGTTTGTCATTCCATCAACCTCTGCAACACAAAAACCTTCTTCCTGCTGACGCTGATATTCAGACTTGAGCACTTCATACACCGGTCCCATCATTGGAATTGTCCTTATTCCTGCTTCTGTTTTAGGTTCTGAAACCCGAAACTCACACTTAAATGAATTGTCAGATCTTGTGTAATAAGTAAGACTATGGTTAATATTGATTGTTCGTTTCTTCATATCAACATCGTCCCATCTGATGCCTATTGCCTCACCGATTCTGCATCCAGTTCCAAGCAGAAATACAAAAAACGGATACCAATGGAAGAAAAACGGATTCTTTGCAACATAATCAATAAATTCTCTCTGTTGCTCTACTGTCAGTGCTCTTCGACTCTTTCTAGCACCACCGTTTCTTTTTTTCACCTCGGCATAAGCTCCATTTACAGGATTTCTTCTTATAATATCATCTCGTACTGCCAGCTCAAATGTAGGTCGCAATACAGTATTGATACTCTCCAAAGTATTTACCTGCAATCCCTTGTTCGTAATCAAATCCGTATAGAAAAATAAGACATCAGAATACTTCACATCCTTAATCTTTTTCTTTCCGAACGTATCCCTGATAAAATGATCCCATGTATATAAGTAATTTGCTTTTGTAGTGCTTCGCAACTCCGTCTTGGTAGAAATATATCTATCAAACAAAAAATTTACATCTGCACTTCCAGCAACATATACATTTAACCCGTCCATCTGGTCACGAACAAGTTCGTCTTCTTTCTGCCTAAGTGTTACAAGAGATTTCGCATATATCGTCCTTTTTTTCCCTAATCCTGATTTCATCGGAATGAGTGGCAAATATGTGGTTGATGGATTGTCCTTTATTAACCAGCGGCATTAGTAAATCATTTAGTTCCAATAACCGTTCAGGACTGGTACGAATGCCTTTCCTTGATGAACTTAATTCTTTGACGTATTCAGCGTGCGCCCGATGAGCAGTGTAGTAGGCATGGTTTCTTTTGCATGTCTTCTCATTTGGACAACGAGTGCAAACATAAGGCGGTTTATCCAGCAAAGGACAATGTGCAGAAATGTACTGTGAACATAAGCTTTTACAGTGGAATTCCGTACATGTTTTGCAACGATGGGAACAAGTGTAAATTGATTCCTGATCGCATATGTTTCTGCGTAAGCAAGAACGATAATTAATGCAGTCATTCGATGTATACCGGAAACCGTTAACAAAGCAACGGTGGTTCTTAATTTCGCAAGAGATTGTGGTTGCTGAGCGGTTCAGTCTTTTAGCAATAAAAGAGAAAGACATATCCTGGGCGAGATATTTTTCAATAATTGCCCGGTCAGTTAAAGTGAGATGTTTACTCATAGGTCTGCTCCTTTCTGGTCAGACAGCATATGAGTATTATCCTATAAAAAACAAGATTTGTAAAAGTAAACGCACGATTGTAAGAGTAAAAGTAGGCAATTTCTGGCGTTAAATTTTACAATTAAAGCATTGCCGATAAAATTGCAAGTCCTTTTTATCGGACACATTATTTTGCATAATGACAATAAGAAAATATCTATAGAACTGAAAGAAGGGATTTTTATGGCGGTTACCAATAATATCAGAGAAATCCGGGAGCAGCGTGGCATTTACCAGAACGACCTTGCCGCTGCTATCGGATACAGCGCCAAAACTGTCGGCAGGATAGAGCGTGGGGACAGTACCCCATCTGCCGAATTTATGCTGCAGATATCAAAGTACTTTAATATGCTGGTGGAAGATGTATTCCATGTGGAAGATTGAGTCGGAGCAGCAATTTTTTTGATTCTCCTCGTATGCCTTGTAATTCTTTTTGCGTGTTTCTGCTACTCTCATTCTGACACAGATAGAAGATGCCATATCCAAGAAGCCCCGCCACAGAAAAAACAAATATCACCGCTAATAAAAGTTGCAGAGTCAGGCATTTCCATTTCCATTCCCATACACGCCTTCTGCTTTGATTCCGTCTGTGTCTTTTCTTTCGCCTCTTCCGCAGCGTACACTCCCTGTTGTGTTTTCTTTGAAGAAAAGGCGGACATACATGCCCGCCTTCTCCATGGTTATTTTCTCGTTTTATTTTTTAACTATCGTTTCTATGAATTCAAATTTTCTCTGCGTTTCTTTACGGTAATAATCAATCCCATTCCGGAAAGAATTGATAGTATAAACAGCCATACACTCGGTGTGTTGTCTCCGGTTTTAGGTGCAGTCACATCCTTCTTATCAGTTCCACTCGATGGCTTGTCATCAGAGGAATTGCTATTGTTATTATCATTCTGGTTGTTATTACTGTTATCAGAGATATTTGCTTTGGTGGTAAATGTGGTGCTTGCAGAACCATCCGTCCAAAGGATTTCAACTGTATGGTTTCCTGCCGAAAGTGTATTCAGGTAGGAAGCTTTCAGTGTGATAATGGTAGAGCCTTCCTTTGCAGTGTAGTTGCTCTTGTCTATCAAATTTCCGTCCACCTTAACTCCGGTAAACTTGGAGAAGTCTCCGTTACCCCGGATGGTGATATTACCATCACTGTCATGCGTCCAACTACTGTTTGCTCCATCAATAATCTGATAGGTGTTATTCGGTGTGTCAGGATTATCGGAACCGCCCGCATCCTGTACGGTCAATGTTGCAGAATTACTCTCTACGTTTCCTGCGCTGTTTGAAACAACACACTTATACTTAAATCCGTTGCAGCTTATATTGACTGTGGATGTGGTATAGCTCGTTGCCGTTGCACCGTCAATGTTTACCCATCCTTTCCCATCATTTCTGTCTATCTGCCACTGATAGGTAAGATCTGTACCGCTTGCTGCTATGGTAAAGGACGCAGTCTCACCTACCTTCACTGTCGCATTTCCAGGCTGTGTGGTTATGCTTGGTGCAATCACATCCGGTGTCTGGCTTTCCTGTTTAAAGGTAACTTCTATGGTGTGATCAGTATTCACATCACTAAAGGTGTAGCTTGTGGTTGCTGTCACTTCCGAACCATCCACCTTTACGTCCGCAATATAATATCCTTCGTTCGCCTTGATTGTATATGTAAGCTGACCTGCGGCAGATACCGTTGTCGTGCCACCGGGAGAGATTGTTCCACCGATACCTGCCGTTGCGGTAATCTTGTAGCTTGCTGTACCGCTCGGAGGCGTTATCGGCGCTGTATCCGCCGTAAAACTCCAACTTCCACGGAATACCACGGTTGTGCCGTTTAGGTTGCCGGCATCCCAGCCCGAAAAAGCCCATGTGCCGTTTTTACCATCCTTTTGTGCCTGAATGCGTGTTGTGGAGGTATATTTCTTATCCACAGCCGCTTTCGCCTGTTGCACACTCGAATAGGAGCTGCTATTTAGCGGCAGCGTTGCGCCTGTCGGGAATACAGAGCCCCAATTGTATTGCACCGTATAATTTTTTGTCACCGGCGGCTCGGGGCGTTCCTCAGACCTTTTATAAATATAACGAATCGTCATACCACTGTTCGGGACAGCATTTTCCATCCCCTCCGCTTTAACAAAAGTGTAGCCGTGCAGTTCCTGCGGCGGCTGCCAATCAACCTTTTTGCCTACCGGAACAGTAAAGGTAGTCGGCATGGTGTTTGGAACATCTGTGCCATCCTCCAGCTGATATTGGATGGTGACATTGACATAGCGCTGCTGCTCCGTATCATCATCAGCCAATACCTCGCCTGTCGCATGATCTACAATCTCAAAGCCGATGGTATCGCCGGATTGCAGAATGGCATTCTCCGGAATCGTGTAAACCAGAGAGCAGTTGACAAGGCCGGAATTAAAGTCGCTGCCCTCGTAATCCAACGCACCCTTTGTCCAGAATTTGCTTTTCTCTTTCCAAACAGGGATGTCAAACTCCTGCGTAGTGAAAACCTGCTCCCCATCTGTCGTGACCGCTTTTTCGCCGTTGGAATGTTCCACCCACAGGCGCAGGGTCACAGTCTTCGCTTGGGTATTCGAAAGATTTTGTATAATGGTGCGCAGCTCAACCTGCTGCCCCTTCATGCTGCTATAATCAAAGCTGTTTTTACTGCCGCCGCTTAATAGACGGCTATTCCTGTCATTTTGATAGCTCTCATATGCGGAGGAATTCGCTGCCTCAAAGGCAGAAGGATCTTTTGTGGGATTTCTGTAACCGCCGATATACTTTTTCACCTCAGGAACAGCCACATAAAGCGCAGGGGGATTTGTAATGAGCTGACTCATGACCTTTATGCCCTGTAGCTTGCACACATCGCAAAAATCATTCTGAAAGGTCTCTCGCATCAGACAATCCCTGCTGGAATTATAGGTAAAAGGATAGTAGTCAAGATGCGGGCAGGTATAGGTATTACGGAAGCCAAGCAGCTGCTTCCACTTCACTTTCGTGGGATCTTTTGTTGCAGTCATATTCAGTGATGTAGTGTAATTCCACTCATCTACAGGAACAGTGCTATAATTATATTCATCTCCCAGATGTAACAGACCGTGTCCCAGTTCATGCCGCTGGGTAAACGCAGAATATGCGTTTCTCGCTGACGCAACAATATAGTGAATACCATATTGTTTATTATCATGAGAGCCACCGAAATACTCACCGCTATTCGCCAACACAACGAATTGGTTGATATTTTCATACACATAATCATACTGTCTATAATTATGATCCATCGTGTTTTCGTTTGGATGCGTTTCATTAGGAATATGTGCGTCATGAATCTTCTCGATAAACGCAGGGCCTATGATGCGCTCCAAAACATGGTTGCGCCAGTTCCCTTTGTTAGTAGAAATTCCTCCTTTGGCGGTCGCAGCAAAAAATGTGCTGGTACCGCCATAGCCATCCACCGATGCCGTGCAGAGTGCATAGACATTAAAGCGATCCGCCATGCTGCGATATGGCTCTATCTGCAATACCTCCCCCCACAGCTTTTTTACATCCTCGACAAACTGCTTTTGCTGGCTTTTGGTGTAGCCCTCGGCGCAGTACACAATCACCATGTTCTCCTTATCGCTGCGAGGCTTCTGGATTGTATACACCGGTACGGTTACATTTGCATATGCAGGATCCTCAGTGTAGAGGGTACTCATCTCCAGCTGTAGATACTCATCCGTGTTCACATTCCAGTCACCATTCACATCCTCTCGCACAGCGCCGGATATGCCAATGCTGTCATCCGGCGCATCCGGTGCGGAAACAACATAGGGGTCCTGTGCGCTCTGTCCTGTGCCTGATGATACGGTGTAATTTTCCGTATTCAGATAGAAGGCAGGACGAACGCCGTAATATCCCTTATAGGGTGCGTCACGCAAAATATTCCCTTGAGGGGTCACAAATCGCATATCATGGTTACAGGTTGTAATCGGTGTACGCAGCCAATAGTTCCATGCTACACCGCTTCTGTTTTTTGCGATATGGTAGCCGTTCAGGTTATCATTAACCGTTTTGAGCTGCTGAACATCAAGCAGAAAAACTCTATCCCAAATATATTCATAATGGGCACTGTCATACCCATCCGCTACCGTATCAATTGTGGTGTTATAGGGAAGATCAACACCGGCTGCGTCGATATAACCTGCCGTATACTCCGGATGGGAAACGATAGAACGCTGCTTCACCGTTCGAATCGCTCCCAGCTCATCCGAACGAAAGCTGCGAAGGAAGCCCTCCTTTTGGTCATATGCTGCCGTTTTAGGATAGACAGAATCCTCTGTTGGCGGATTTCCGCAAAGCCATTTCACTTTTCCTGCTTCAGCGTTGGAATTGAGCCAAGAACGTATGTTGCTGTCTCTCCAGTGGTTAGAACCAAAATTATCTCTCCAGCTATTGCGCCGGTGCGAGCCTGTTTCGGCATTTTTGTTGGTTTTTGCATCATAGGGCATGTAATCACACAATACTCTATCCGAAAGCATCAATGGCCCATTGCTATCCTTCGCTACACAACGCCACACAATTGGCACTCCCCCATAAGTACCCATCTGAATGTAGTCACCAATTTCGATGGTTGGCTTGTTATCTGCCGCCCTAACCTGCAAAGGGCATAGCACCAAAATTACCGCAAGCAGCAGAGATACCGTTCGTTTGCCATATTTATGTTTGATAATATTCATAAAGTCCTCCTTTTGTCATTCTCTCCTGAGCGTCATTCACGGTCAGTAGGCTTCTACCCCACCCCCATTTTTGACATATGTCAATTTATACAATTGCTGCATCATCGATATTCACCTCATTTCTACTTGAGTTATTGCAAAAAATAGGTCTTTCTGCGATAACCCCTTGTGCCAAATGCTGAAACACCTTCATAAAGATGTAATAGCTTATTTATTTTAGAAAAGTATCCGACAAAAAACTCTACACTTCCGACAAAAAATATATATATTTCTCAAACCATATCATGGCGATGTACATTTGTCAATGATGTGACACCTCAAGATCACCACAGTCCTGATACTTCTTATACATGTCATTGATATAAATCGTAGGCGAAATATTCCTGCCTTCCTCTCGTAAGATGATGCCATCAAGAGTCACATTCACCTTTTCCACGGGTTCTGCCACAAGCTCCATTCCTTTGAACTTCTCAGGCATATAATCCATAAACTTTTCTTTTACTACTTCCTTAAAAATCTCGTAATTCATCATATTACGGTTCCTCCTTAATCTAAATTGTCATACAAAATCCCTTCATCCTCGGGATTTTTGTGTTCTCTGTAACTGTTGTCTTCTTCGATTCCCATATCAAAAGTGGTATGAGATTTTCTTTTCTTTCTGTAATAATTCTTGAGAAACATGCACTTTCCACAGTCCTCACAGAATAATTCTTCCGGCGGAATGCCAAGTGCCTTTGCAATCCTGTTCAACGTTCCCGTCCTTGGAACTCTTGAACCATTTTCGTATTGGGCAATTCTTACATCACCTCTATTTTCAAAACCACTTTTCTCGCCCAGTTCCCTGAGTGTCATTTTTTGTCGTTTTCTGTAATATCTGATTCTTTCTCCTACCACTGTTTGTCCTCCAAATCAAAAAAAACAGGGAACATAAGTCACTGGCTTACATTCCCCGCAAGGTTAATTGTTACTGTTTATTCTTTTTCTTTCTTCCACGAAGTCCTATATGAAGTTTTGGCTTTATCTTGTAGTTTGCGAATATCCGTATAAATAGAAAAAGCCCTTTGAGAAAAGGATTTCTCCTCTCCCAAAGGGTAGTTTAACTTTTACTTAGAATTATCTTTTTTAATAACTAAGTTATAATTGCTATCATAATACAGTCCAAGTTCTCTACACATTCTATCGTTCACATTATCTAACGCTTTCTTATATTCTGCATACGTTGGAGACAGAACCATTAAATTAGGAATGAATATATCGTTATATCCTTTATTTTGTAACTCTTTCTGCATTTTTCTCTGTGCAATAAATGCTGGATGGTATTTCATTATACCGTTTTTCATTTTAGCACCTTTCCATACTTTTTCTTTTAGTCTTTCATATTCACTTTCACTCATATCACGATAATAGGCTATCATCTCATCTGCGGTTCTGGTTTCTTGTGCAATCCCACCTATCATCTTCGCACCTATTCCCATAATAAAAGGAACTTTCAATGTCGTTTCATCGCAATATTCTAATATATTCTGTAGTGCCTGCTTCTGTTCCAGAGTCTTCAACCTTACATTAAGAAATGGTTTGAAATGACTTTTAAAATAATCTCCCCATTCTTTTCCCGGTAGCAAAGACTCAATTGCATTTTCAACGGTTTGATAATCAAGTGCCTCATTTGCTTTGTCTGCGTCACCATCATCTATAAATTGCTTCAAAGCTTCGAGTTCTGAGTCTTTTAAAACTTTTTCCTGCACTTTTTCTTGATAAATACGAAGAAGAATACTTTTGTCGCCAGTTTCCAAAAGGCTCTGTATGTCTTTAATACTAATACCGAGTTTTCTATATACTGAAATCTTTTTTAAAGTTTCAACATCTTGTGCAGTATAGTTACGATAACCATTGTTATCTTTATCCACTGACAGCAATCCTTTTTCTTCATAATACTTAACTGCACGCTTTGTCATTCCAACCTCATTTATAATTTCATTTAATAACATCCGATGCACCTCCTTATGATTTATGTTGATAGTATAAGCGTATACGCTGCGTGCAGGTCAAGAGTTTTTCGTCTTTCTTCTAAAAATGGGCAATCCTGATTTCAGGACTGCCCATTCATTCTGCCAATTATGCGATTTTTTCTTGCTTGCACCGATTTCTGCATCAATTGATGTAAGTTTGATGTAAATCGCTGTTTTTTTAGTTTTTTATCAAATGAAGTACGTCCCGTCTATTCGGTAAAACGGTACATCTTTACATCATCTTAATAGAGCTTTGCACCTGCTGGAATATGGTCATCAACCATCAGAAGATGGAGCTTTTCTTCGCCTTCTTCTTCGTGGATAGCACTGAGGAGCATACCGCAAGAGTCAATGCCCATCATAGCTCTCGGTGGAAGATTTGTGATAGCGATAAGCGTCTTTCCAACCAGTTCTTCAGGCTCATAATAAGCGTGAATACCGCTTAAAATGGTTCTGTCTGTGCCTGTTCCGTCATCAAGCGTAAACTGTAACAGTTTCTTTGACTTCGGTACTGCAACACACTCTTTAACCTTTACTGCACGGAAATCTGACTTACTGAATGTATCAAAATCAACAAATTCCTCAAATAAAGGCTCTACCTTTACCTTAGAAAAATCAATCTTTTCAGATTCAGTTTTTACATTTTTTTCAGGTGCTTCAGAAGCTGTATTATTTACATCATTTTTCTTATTTACACCATCTAAGGACTTCATTGTCGGGAATACCCAAGAGGATAAAGTATTATTCCACATTATCAGGTATTATCCCATATTTGCTGCATTTTCAAAACGTATTATAAGGTATTATTCCGTACCATGCAAGCAAAATTCGTAGTAACTTTGTAGTATATCAGTTATTTTGTTGTTATAATTCACACATTTAATCTTAGGACTCTCTCCTAAAATATATCAAGATTGTGTGATAAGTTTTCGATTGCTTCTTTTTTCTTTGCGTCTGTGACCTCCGCATATATATCCATTGTTGTTTCGATATTAGCGTGTCCCATGACAGCCTGAATGACTTTTACATTTGTTTCCTTTTCGCAGAACCTCGTGCAAAAAGTATGCCGCAGGTGGTGGCAGGAAAAGTTTGGAATAATGACAGGTTGCCTTCTCTCTTTTTTGGCATTTATCACTTCTTCCGCATTGTAATTCTCCAAAATCCTTTTGATTGTTCGGTTGACTGTTTGAGGATTATGGATATTACCGAAACGGTTACAGAAAATGAAGCCCGTCATACCATCAATTACAGTACTATTAAAACCATTTTCTTTCTGCACCTCGTATTCCTCTTTGAAAGCCTCATAAACCGCATCCATCATTGGAACAGTCCGAATACCCGCTTCTGTCTTTGGAAGTGACACCGCAAACTCTGACTTTCGTGTCTTGTTCCCTTCTCTTGCATAATAAGTCACGCTATGATTGATACTGATAAGACGTTTTTCAAAATCTAAATCGTCCCACCTCAGTCCAATAACTTCTCCAATTCTACACCCAGTTCCTAATAATACTGTAAATAACGGGTGCCAGTGATAAAATACCGGATTGTTTGCGGTATAATTCATAAATGCTCTCTGCTGTTCTACCGTCAAAGCGTGTCTAATGCCTTTATTCTTTCCTGCTTTTCTTTTGATTTCTGCCATAACACCGTCAGAAGGATTCATGCGTATTATTCCATCACGCACTGCCAACTGAAATGTAGGGTGTAAAACCGTATGGATTGTGTCAACCGTGTTTGCCTGCAAATCCTTTTCATTCAACAGGTAATAGTAGAAATACATTACATCGGAATACTTAATCTCTCCGATTTTACGCTGTCCAAACCCCTCCCTAACAAAATGGTCATACATATATAGGTAATTAGAGCGTGTTGTCCTGCGTAAGTCATACTTCGTTGACATATACCTGTCAAAAACATAATTCAAGGTTGCACTTCCAGCCACATAGACATCCAATCCGTCAAGCTGATTTTTAATCAAATCTGCTTCTTTCTCCCTTAGTGTCTGTAAATCTCTGGCATATACAAATCTGCGTTTCTTGAACGGATCAGTGTATGTATATACATAAGTGTTATCCGTTCTTTGGGATTCCCCCTTTCTTAAAGCTCTGCCTTTGTTATCTTTTCTTGCTTTTGCCATCTCTGCTCCTTTCTTCAAGGAAAGAGATTTTGCACCTCCGCATCCGGTGTCTTAAGCAATAAATCAACACCCGTATGCAATAATTGAGTTATGGTCATTCCGTGACTGTCCGCATAATCTTTCAGCTCTCGCAGCTCGCTGTCCGTTACCCTTAAACTTAATGTGTTCAATTTCGGGGCATCAGACTTTGGTCTACCCATTTTAGCCATCTGTATGCACCTCCAATCACTTCTATCTACCATTATACTTTCCGTATACGAAAAGTCAAGTGTTTTTACTGCAAAATCTCTCAAACCCCAAAATTGTCACACATACAATCTGAACGTTTCCAAATATTGCTCAAAAATATCACAATTTACAAGTACCAGCTTATCGACCTTATATATTGCCTTTGCATCTTTCGCCATCTGCTCAAATTTACTCTGACACATACTATACATTTCTGCACCTTCCTTGTAACGAACAAATCTCTTTCCGTTTTTCATTCGCTCCACTATCATCACCTCTTTCCGACATAAAATATGTAGCTTATTATCTGCCCATGACAGCCGCAAACTCTTTCCGGCTCTCATCAGCAGACAAATAATCTTTTCAAAAAATCCATACAGGTGGCAGCTCATTACACCGCCCACATCGGTATCGCACCGTCAATCAAATTTGACCGGAAATCTCCGGAAGTATCATTATCAAAAATATGTATCCTCGCCCCACACAACTGCTGTGCATTTTGCCAGACATTCATCGCTCCTTACCTTAACTTCAATATCAGCAATCAATATTCCCTCGTATGCACTTTCACAAAATAATGAAAGCAGGTATCTCATGGCGTGTCCGCATAGTGGCTCCACATATCTCACACGTCCTGTATGTATTTGTCTATGAAATTGTCAAGGTACACTCGCAAGCTGACGCCTGCATTTTGGATAAAATCAAATCGGACTTATCAGCCCAAAAAGCACATAAACACTCTCCCGTCTGCTATGAACGGTTCTGTAAAAATTATGTGCTTTACAAGAATGACAAGTTTAGAGTTTCAGCTTATCCGGTCCATACTTACGGATAATCTGCAACAGCACCTTCTTATGCACCCCTTCCGTCTGCTCATACATTTCACGCAAATTTTCCAGCTCCATCGGAGTAAGTGAATTGATATGCGGATTGTAATCTTCCCTTATAAAAAGCCCTCCGTTTTCTCCCGGCTTCGTGTAAATCGGATACTGTGGAGATAAAGCCTGAATATCGTACTGTATCGTGCGAATAGAAACGCCAAGCTCCTGCGCCAGCTCATTCGCTGTTGTATGCCGTCTGATAATAAGAATGTTGATAATCTCTATTCTGCGATTCATCGTATTCATGCTTCACCTCCTCTCTGTTAGTCCTCCAAATTTATTGTAAAGGCAGACCCCGCAAGAACTTTGCTTATTGTTAAAAGTTTCTTTTGCAAATTTTTTTCACTGAAATTTCATCTGCCTGTCCGTATGTTCCGGCTTATTATTTTTCTCCCTCTCCCCTGCTTTCTTTGGTTGACTTTCTCCCCTCCGCTTGCTAAAATCTTTTATGGATAAAATCACAACTTTATAAAAACACTCAAACTGCTATGAGCTTTTGCGGGCATTCCATGTCTTTGCAAGCCGTAGCAGTTTTTTATTGCTTCTGCAAAACTACGCAGCCGGACAGCCTAAAGGCTATCCGAAAAACGGGCGGTAACGCCCTTATGTGTTATAGGACACTCGCCTAAGCTCGTACAACACGCAAATTCCCTTCGGGCAATTTGCAGAAGAATAGCAAGCACTGCCTGTGTTCCCTCACAGGCACCATTTTCCCAAGTTTCTTCCGAGTGGAAACTTGAGAAAACTGGCTTGCAAGGGGCATATCCCCCTGGCCCCCTATGCGCTGCAAAAATCAGTAATTACCCCACCGGGATTTCTGATTTTTTTACGCTTATAAAAACACACCGCCGGAAACGGCATATCAAAAATTTTCTATTTAAAAAGGAAAGGGAAGGATTAAGCAATGGCAAAAAGAGAAAGACAAAATGAATTGAAAATCTATCTAAACAATGATGAACAATACATACTCGAACAGAAATTCAAAATCTCCGGTATGAAAAGCAAGTCATCCTTTATACGGCACCTGATCCTGTACGGATATGTCTATGACGTGGACTACGAACACCTGCGGGAATACAACACAATCCTCGCCCGTATCGGCAACAATCTGAACCAGATTGCAAAGCGTATGAACGCCACGGGCAATGTCTATGAAGCCGATGTAAAAGAAGTAAAGGAGCTGATGAAACAGGTATGGCAATCACAAAAATCCATGCTATCAAAGCAACCGTCCATAAAGCAGTAGACTACATCTGCGATCCGGCAAAAACTGATGAAAGTATCCTCATTTCTTCCTTTGGGTGCAGTCCTGAAACCGCAGCTTATGACTTCAAATTTGCCCTTTCAAAAACCAGTCAGGCAGACACAAACAAAGCCTTTCATCTGATACAGTCCTTTATGCCGAGCGAAGTATCTTACAAGGAAGCCCATCAGATCGGCGTGGAGCTTGCCGACAAACTACTGGAAGGAAAATACTCATACATTGTGTCCACCCACATTGACAAAGGACACGTCCACAACCACATCATTTTCTGTGCTGCAGATAACGTCAATCACGAAAAATATCACGACTGCAAAAAGAGCTATTACCACATCCGGCACTTAAATGATGAGCTGTGCAGCGAGCATCAGTTATCGGTCATTTCTCCCTCCGACAATCGTGGCAGAAAATACAAAGAATGGCTTGCCGACAAAAATAGTTCTTCATGGAAAACCAAGCTCAAGAACGATATTGACGAAGCCATACAGACCGCCGATACCTACGAGGATTTTCTTGATCTTATCCGTGCAAAGGGCTACGAAATAAAAGGTGAAACCTTTGGTGAGAATGACTTAAAATATATCTCTTTCCGTCCCCTTGACAGAGAGCGTTTTGCCCGTGGCAGCGTCAAATCTTTAGGTGCGGAATACACCAGAGAAAGGATTAAGGAACGGATTGAAGCGAAAGCTCTGGAACAGTCCCAAAAGCGTGTTCCTTTTCCCCGAAAGGCAAAACCTATTATCAAAGATTATTCCTCCAAAAAGCTCATTGACACCTCAGAGGAGAAGTTTACACAAAGTCCCGGTCTGAAACATTGGGCTGATATTCAAAACCTCAAAATTGCAGCCGCAAGCTACAGCGGAGCAGGCTCCATTGCCGAGCTTGAAAAGCAGCTTGCTGCCAAGTCTGCCCTTGCCAAAACCGCACGAAACAGCCTTGTGGAAACCGAGCATCAGCTTAAGAATTTGGGACAGATTTTAAAGTATGCCGAGCAGTACAAAGCCAATCATATCTATCATGTCCGTTATCAGAAGTCAAAGGATCAGGACGCATACCTGCGCCGACACGAAACCGAGCTGCTGCTCCATGACGGTGCCGAAAATATGCTAAAACGATTTGGCATTGACTTAAAAAACCTTGATGTCGAAAAACTCCGCAGCGATTACAACGCCTTGTATTCCAAGAAAGAAACCTTGCAGAACACTTATAAATCTGCGGAAAAGGAAATCAATGCCTTAAACAGAAAACTTGATAATCTAAAGCAGTATCTTGACCGGGATTCACAAGACCATCAGACCTCTGACCGCAAAGCAGAACGGAACCAGAATACCCTCTGATCAGGCATTAAAAAAGGTGTATTGTATTGAGGGTTTTTACCTCATTGCAATACACCACAATATGTGCAGTAAGTCATATTTGATTTTGTTTTCAATATGTAATACCTGTCTTTTTCTCTCTTTCTTCTTTTTATCATGTATTCTACTCCATATAAAATCTGTATTCTACTGTAATTCATTCCTGACGATGTGTATTGTAAACTACTAAGGAGGTGAATTATAATGCAGGACATAAAACAAAATCTTGCCGATGCAATACGGAAATCCCGTACAGAACTTGGGCTTTCGCAAGAAAAGCTGGCTGAGATTTTAGGCTTTGACAGCCGTACTATACTCAATATTGAAAACGGGCGTGGTAATCCAAAATTTGAAAAACTGTATCCCCTTGTCAGGCATCTGAATATTTCCGCAGACAGAATTTTTTATCCGGAAAGCGTAACTCCACAGCCTAACCTTCAGAAACTCTTTATCATGCTAAATGACTGTACGGAACAGGAAGTTGCCGAGCTGCTCCCAGCGGTTCACTATCTGCTTGCGCTGATGAGAAAACGGGACAATTCAGAACAATAAGAAAAACCAATAGAATCCCATTTGCGGAGCTATTGGTTTTCTTCTTTTCACAACTTCTACATTATCCCTTATATACATCTTTTTAAATATCTACATAATCATCCCTTAACTGCAACCAATATTTACTCTTTTTTACTGCCTCATATCCGCCAACTATATCTATCTTTCCATCGTCTAATACCACAATCTGATCCACCTCACTTAATACTTCTTTTTTATGTGTAATCACTATTACCGTTTTATCTCTAAGCCCAGTGTGCAGTAATGCATTAATCTGTTGCTCTGAATATGCATCGGTGTTGGAAGTAGCTTCATCAAATATAATGATAGGTTTATCATGGATCAATGCCCTTGCAAGGGCTATCTTCTGTTTCTGTCCGCCAGAAAGCATTGCACCATTTTGACCTACCACATAATCTAAGGATACTTCTTTTATAAAATCTTCTAATCCACTGTCTCTACAAGCTATTTTTAGCATAGCATCGCTTACCTGCTTATAAAGACAGATATTATTCCTTATGCTGTCATTAAAAAGATATATCTGCTGGCTGACGATGGAAACCATTTCTCTATATGCCTGTAACGACATATCCGCAATATTTGTTCCATTCAGTAATATCTGCCCATTTTCTGGTTCATAGAGCCTCGTAAGTAGGTTGATAATAGTAGTCTTGCCAGAACCATTCCTGCCTATAATAGCCGTTTTGCTTCCTTTTGGAAATATAACGCTCACACCGTCTAAAATAGGCTTTCCCTCCTCATAAGCAAATGATATATTCTTTAACTCTATATCTCCAAACTGTGGGGATGTTGTTATCTTCTGGTTACTGTTTTCTTCGTCTAGTTCCATAAACATATAGTATCTTTTTGTCGATGGAATAATCCCTGACAGCAAGTAACCGATGTTCAAGATGGCAGAAATTGGTCCTGTCACATATGAGCTGTATGTAATAAATGCAAAAATACTACCAACCGAAAGCTGCATATTGAATACTAGATTAGAGCCAACTATATATATCAGCGTTATCAACAAATGTACTAATACATCATCCGCCGCACTATTCCACTGACTAAGCATATTCATTTTCTTCTGCTTGCGAATCACTACCCTTTGTTTTTCATCAAACTCTCTGTGCTTGTTGTCTAGTATATCAAAGAGCTTTACCTCCTTTACACCGCCCACCGTATCTCCAAACCAACTAGAATATTTTTCACTGTCAAGGATAAATTCATCCATGACTTTCTTACGGTATTTTGCAAAATATTTCATAACAACAGCCTTGATTGGAATAAACAGCAATACTAAAATCGTCATACGGTAATCCAATATAAAAAGACCAATAACCCCTCCAACCATGCTGAATGCCTGTGTCACAACAAAAAATGCACTTTCATCCGCAACGGATACCATATTTGCAATATCTACACTAAGATTATTAAATATTTCCGCAGCATTTCTATCATCAAAATAATTTATTTTCATCCTCATCAGATGTTCATATGCCTGATGCCATAATGAATACTGTACTTTAGCAACAATTTCCACACGCACTTTCTCTTTGATAATATTCAAAGCTGATATGAGCATATATATAGCAAAAGAGCCTACTACCAAATATAACAAAATATTTTTATTGCCGCCAATAAATCCCTCATCCATAATTTCTTTACTAATAAACGGAATACATAAATTTAATCCGGTAGATATTAAGAGACATCCAAATATTATGAAAATTTTTCTTCTGTGCCCATGTAGCAAATATGTTAATTTATGAATTATATCCTTTTCTGTCATTCAATCATTACTCCCTTGTAAGCAGTTCAATAATATACTGCTCTGGTATACCTTTAATTTTCTTAAACACCTTGCTTTCTTCTTCACTATAAACAGAGATTTCTGCATCATCTGCATATATATATACATCAGGCTCTATACAAATTTCCGTTTGAATATCCTCTTTTGAGTAATTACCCAAATCGCAGATTAAAATATCATATTGTCCATAAAATATTTCACTGCAAATATATTTTTTTATATCAGTTCCTTTTTTCTTCTCTACCGGAATATATCTAAGTCCAATGAGTTCCCCAACAATTTTGTCAGTTATACCATATGCGTTGTAATCTTGCTCAATCATTTTGCGGCATAGTTCCCGAACCTTATTTAGCGAATCACAGCCTTTAACAAAAATTACTGGTATTTCAATATCTTCATTATCAGTATATGAGTTCAGTTCTATTTGCCTTTCCCTATTATATCTTGACCAAATATAACAATGATCGCTTGTCATTTCCAACTTATCATTTCCCAAGTATATTATATTTTTCCCTGCATCAAGATAATGCTCAATATTATCCATTTCTCCAAGAATAACCGTATCAGAACTGTCTAAATCATCTGAAACACAAAAACTGCATATTCTAGAAGGCAACTGCACATGACTAAGATACGCTGTTCTAATCCAATCAACATAAAAACAATTTATATCTATTTGCTCCTGTGAAAAAAATCGTCTAATATAAAATGGAGTAATACCCTTAAAATAAATATCAGCAATTTTAGAAGTTACATAAGGCGTTGCAATACTATTACTAGCTCTTGTCTGATGCATTTTACCATCAACAAGAACTGTATCGCTCCCATATGTTTCAACAATGCCAAATCCAAGCCCTGCACTATAATTTACTTTATATTCCCGCCTTTTTAATACATCGGATTTTCTCACTGCAATCACGTTCGTAAATCCGGCAGGATATGTTGCAAATCCTGAATTAGACAGGGCAGCCACAATAATCAAACCTGAATACGCACACTCGTTAATGATTTCTTGCAGCAATCTTCTGTCTTTGAAGTATGTGCTTCCCAAACTCAGATTGATAATATCAACAGCATTATTTTTACACCATTCCAGTGCCAAAAGCAAACTCCCTACTTCACCCTTCCCATATGAATCCAAAATAGTGATACTGCTCAGTTCATATGATTTTTCTATGTTTGCTTCTATTACTTTGGCACAGGATGATCCATGCGACAATTTATCACTTTCAGATATAACCAATCTGATTTCATTACCAACAACTTCCATATTTTTATATAAATGAACTTGTCCGCAAAATACTCCGTTATCTATAATGCATACATGTACTTTATTGTTTACCATTAAAATCACCATATTCTTTTACGTATCCAATGATACAACTTTATTTATCAAAATTTCTCTGCAATACTAAAACCTTAAAGCATATATTAAATTCGTTTTTCGGTTTAATATTCCGTCATCAATGACATAAATATGAATCTTCTTAATTGACATTCTTCTCTCCGGTTTTTCTTACAATATATCCTAATAGGCAATCATATTTATCAAAGTTTCCGTCTAATACAAGTGGATTAAAGTCAATATGAAATTCGTTTTCTAATTCCATATAAAGTTTCAATAAATCCCTTGCCTGCATACCAGCACTATCACTCAACAAACTCTTTGAACGCTGATCGTTTGTAAGTCTATTAACTAAGTAACCCATTTTTTCTATAAAAATATCATCTAACCTTTTCTTTATGCTTGTTCTGTTATCTTCCATATGCACCTCACATAAAATCTAATGAACCATATTCTTCCAATATCTCCATAACCCGCTCAAAAAATAGACCATTCATCACATCTGCTTCATTAAACAGCTTGTTTTTTGTCAGTAAATCATCATATATTTTATCTCCATGATAATATTGTATCCATGCTTCCTGTAAAGACGATTCAACAATTCCTGTATATGTAGCATAAAACAAATCCGGAACTGCACCAAAACGGTATTTACAATAACTCTTCTGTTCTTCTAAAAATTCATCTGTATATTTCAGATTATATAAATTTAATATGGATACATCTGGCTTGATTGCGGAAAAAACAATGCTGGCTAAGTACCCGAAATCCAATTTATGTTTTTGGCTCAATTCCATTGTTTCACCAGGAACACTAATCAATACAACATCCGGCTGTTCTTCCCGGCATAATTTTTCGATGTAGTGATTAATTCCATAAATTTTTTCTGAAAAACTCATGCCATTCTCAAAGAGAAACTCTGGAAATATCCTAGCTCCAAATAACACACCTTCCCTACGGGAGCTTATATATAAGGTTTTGTATCCAGCACTCACGAAGTCATTTCTAAGTTTGAGTCCTACCTGAAACTTCTGAACATATGGACCAACCCCCGCTATGCTTACAATGGGTATATCAAAGTTATGTAACACTGTACTTATATCAGCAGCGACTTCATTGCAAATAAACGATGTACACACCTTTAATTCGTCCGACATTTCCTCTATAGCCTGTCTGTCTACATCTCGATCATCCCTAGCCCAATAAATCTCTATGTTATTCTGTGCTGCTATTCTAATAATATCTTCAATAACCCTATGTTCTAAGAAATGGTAGGAATTAACAAGAACAAGCACATCTAACTGGCTGAAATCAAACTTATCAATAACATTTATAATATGATTGGGACTTGAAATATTCCAGCCACCCAATGTCAAATAATATGTTATTTTTTGTTGCCTTCCTTCCAGTTGTATCACATCATTATTCGGCAAGCGCATGAAATCCTCATCTACAGGAAAAACTGCCGCACATGGCTCATTCGTATTCATATCAATTCCCCCTCAATCCTTCTCCAAATTTTGAATGATATTCTTTTAGTACAATATAATCCTTTATACTTTCCTCTGCATTCATTTTTGAACTTTTGCATTTAGCTAATCTTTTTTCTTTTGACAGTTTATCACCATCCACCGCTGAGCGGAAACATTGGATACAGAATTGAAATGCCCAACAGTTCTTACATTCATTCTCCGTTAATTTACCAATGTTTAGCAGTTCCCTGATTCTGTCAAAATCAAATCCACTCTTAATATTACCTATCTTCGTAACATTTGCACTTTCATCAACACGCTCGCATGGGTAAAAATTACCATCCGCATTTACAAAAAATTTATGCACTCCGATTAAACAGGGTCCTCCAGGATGCGCAAATTTCTTATTTTTTTCAATTCCTACTTCCCTTTTTGCAACTAGCTTTTCCAACTGTTCAATATAGGCAACAGACAGCTTGCTTCCTATCTTATCTAATTTACCACAACTACATAAAAAATTCTTGAACATTTCATATTCATAAGCTATGGAAAATGTTTCATCCTTTTCTAATTCCTTCTTTAATCCATCTGTACTGACCAACACTCCATTTGCTGTTATACTTTTTACCGTTTCAAAGTTCATAAAGAAATCATTTGAACAACTAAAATCATTCGTTGGGTCCAATACTGCATTGAAACTGACATGCCAAGAAAAATCAGGATACTTATTTAAAAACATTTCTACATTTTTCATAACTGTCTCAAAAGAACCACTTTTTCCGTCTGCCATAACCCTATTCTTATCTTGTATTACTTGAGGACCATCAAAGCTAATGGTGACAAAAAAGTTATTTTTTACAAAAAATTTCATAATTTCTTCTGTCAATAATGTAGCATTCGTTGTCAGTGTAAAACTTAAATCTTTGCCAATAAATTTCATTTTCGCATACTCTACACATTTCTTTAATAAGTCAAACTCAAGTAGAGGTTCTCCTCCATAAAAACCAATGCCTATTGATGTAGTCATACTGCTATGTGCATACAAAAAATCAATGGCACTTTTTGCCGTTTCAAATGACATTCGTTTATTACTGTGAACCCGGTTGGAATAAGAACCCGAATAGACACAATATTTGCAGCGCAAATTACAATTCTGCGTTACCTGCAATGTCATAATCCTCATACAGTTATTTAAAATTTCTTCTAAATTCGTACCTTGCGGATATTCTATTTCATAGCCAGTATCTGTTTTACTGAACAAATCATATTTCAAAAGCCTACGGACTTCATCTTCCAATTTATGAGGAATTTCAATTTCTGCTTTTATATTTTCATTACTTTTGAAAAAATCAAATAAATCATTGCTTATATTTACAATCATTTTTGAATTTACATCATACAGATAATACTTCGTATGTAACTTAATCAAATGGATAAATGGTGCTTCTACTTTCATTTGTACCTCCTATTATTAAAGGGAGTTAAATTGTCAAAAACAAGCACAATCTAACTCCCTTTGCACATTGTAGCAAAAGCACTGAAAAAGTCATTTTTTCAACAATCTACCTATTCATTGAAAAATGACTTTACCAGTAACCTGCATTACAGCCATACAATTGTACCTGCTGAATCAGCCTTTACATCTCCCTGAAAATAGTTTCCAGTCGGATCATGACTTGTGCTTGAACATGTACATGTAATTGTAAGACAGGTACATGCCGAAGAACAATACGCAGACAAGCTATTTTCATGTACTTTTGCCTTCTTTCCTAATTTTTTCATCTTTTTCACCTCCTCTTCTATAAATTTATGGTCATAATACCTGACAAAAGTCAAGCCTTTACCATCTGCTGTTTAATTATTTAAGCATAATCAGAAAATCAAATTTCTTCCTCTATTAGATTTTAAAATCAAAATTTTTTCCAACTTCTGAAGATGTGTTGGTTGTAACAGCTTCTCTATTTTGGGCTGCATCAATAATTACCTGCATATCTTCATTGTCAAGGTACACTTCCCCATCAGTCGCATTTTCCAACTTCTCGGAAAGCAGTTTTTCCGCCCTGTCCTTCACAATTTCATTTTCATCCTGAATACCTTCAGATATTGCTATTTTTTCACCATCTTCTTTAGCTTCTTCAGCTTTTTCTTCCAGCTTTTCCGCAATCTGTTCTGCTTTCTTACGTGCATTTTCACGGGTTTTTTCAATCTGCTTTTCGGCATTTTCCTGCGCTTCTTTACGGAGTCTTTCGTTCATCTCATCTTTTCTTATCGAAACAGAAAAATGAGAAAGATTTCCGTTTTCATCAATATAATCATGCCTTACAATTACAGTGGACCCTACTGATTTTTTATAATTATCGAGCCATTTTAAAGCAGATTCTACATCCTTTAATCTCTGTGTATACTCCTTTGCTGCTTTCGGATCATTCTGCATTTTCTCCACAAGCTTGGGGTTGACATCTACAACATTCACTTTGCCGTCATTACTTGTATTAAGCCCATATCCAATTTGCAACTTCATATAGGGCACTTGCTTTTGCAAACTTTTGAGATATTCTTCATTGTTACTCTTCTTTGTGGTTTCCGTTTTTACCTCAGATATCTCGCTTGTTTCACTTTTTTTAGTCTGATTATAAGTATACAAGTTTTCATAACTATTTGTATAACTTCCTACACTAGAAATTGCCATAAAAAATTCCTCCTATCTTATAAATTTTCAATATACTTTAAACTTTTATATCAACATCCATAAATGGATGTTGAAACATTTCTCATAGTCAAAGTCTACACTTTCCAGCTTCCCCAAAAACATATCCGTTAAAAAGTGAAGAAGTGCTTGTGCCACTTGCACTCACTATATCATAATCACAATTTTCACAGAATTATTGTATTTCTCCGAAATCTTAAAAAAACTGGTCAGCAATTTTTCAATTCCCTTTTCGCTAATAGTTCATTTGAAATATTTTTCAGAGTAAAAAAATCCGGATTATTTATTTTTTCTTTATCGAATACTACACCATATCGTTCTTCTATTTCGACTAGAAAATAAACAATATCTCTTGCATTCATTGCATACTTTCTGGAAAAAAGGCATTCATCATCACACAATTCGTCTAGTTTCTTTCCCGAAATATTTTCCAACATTGGTTTCAATTCTTCCACCATATACTTTTCCTCCTTAGAGTGTCGGATAGTTGTCATATCCCACCAATGTATTAATTAATTGCTCGCTAAACTGTTTAATACTATCTGAATCATACACAGAGTAAGCATTACATTTCCTTACTTCTTCATCAATAAAATTTTTATCCAGTGTTACATAAGTAAGAGTATCCAACGATTCTGTTACATCCCAATTAATAGAACTATTCCCAATAAAAACCGCATCCACATCATATTCATATTTATACCGCAACGAATCAACGATAGCATTGATATAATCCCTATTATAATCTACATACGTTGTCGCCAATACAACATAATCGGGAACAACAGCGTTTGATACCATAAAATTCAAATAGCCAAAATCATTATTATATTTCTCGCTGTAGGGCATTAATCCACCAGGCACACCTATAATGATAACATCAGCATTTTCAGACTTAGACAGCTCATAAATATAATGATTGAACCCAAGTATCCTGTCCGTCACCTGCAAATTGGAATACATAAAATTGGGGAAACTGTGGAAACCTAAATATTCACAATATCCTTTTGTTCCTATTTGCGAAACAGTATATCCTTTTTTTTGAAAGCACTCTCTTACAATCAACTGGATGTCAAACTTATTTGTCCTGTCCCCAGTTCCAATCACAAGGACAACAGGCTTATCTATTTTCTTAATCTCTGTTCCATACAGCTTATCATCTCTTTTTAAGCAAACGTCATTTCCATTATTCCTCATATCAATAATTTCAATATTCAAACTTTTTGCTTTATCAATAATTGTTCTGAAACATTTATCGTCTAATGATATAATTGATGGCATAAGGAACAGCTTTTCAATCTGATTGAATTCTATTTCCTGTTCATGCTTCACTATAATACCTGTTTCTATTCCTATCTTACTTCCAGCATCCTTGCCTACATACCCCCAGCCATTTGGTGATGCCACTTCAATAATTTCAAAATCTGGAAATTTGTGCATAATCATATGTAATAGCGATATATCATACGGATACATCAGTGCCCTGCTTGCAGCTGCCATCTATTTCACTCCCTTCTCAGTTCAAATAGATCACATCATCGTCCAATCCACTCATTTCATGCAAAAGACAATAATCTTTAAAATCATTTTCTATGCTTTTTCTTACTCCAGCACAATGTTTTTGTTTTAATTCTCTTGATAACCCATCGCCCTGATCCAAATGTGCAGTACATATATAACAATATTTTGCACACCAACAGTCCCTACACTGTTCCTCAGTCAGTTTTCCAACATTCAAAAGCGTCTCAGCCTTATCTAAATCAAATCCCTTATCTATATTCCCTATGATTGTATCTGCCGAACACTCACAAACTTTCTCACATGGATAAAAATCACCCTTTACATTGACAAACAGCTTATGTGTACCCGGAATGCATGGTCCTCCGGGATGCGAAAAATCTTCAACAAAACTGCTCATTTTTCTCTGTGCATACACAGTTTTGATTTGCAAATAGTATGACTCCACAACCTTTGATACATCTATTCCTTCTATTTTTTCTGATTTTGAATAGAACATCTTAAACAACTCATATTCGAATTGTTCAAGATAATCTTTATTAGGAACAAATTTATCATTATCCTTAATCCCTTCCCTCGAAAGAGAATTGAAAAGAACCCTATATTCCTTAAGCATATCTTCATTCATAAAGAAATCATTTATACACTTTATATCTGATGTGGGATCAAGCACACAATTAAACTGGACATTATCTTTTTTCTCAGGATATCGTTTATATAATCTTTCAATATTTTGCATTACTATATCAAACGAACCGCTATCATCAATTCTGTGCCTATTGCGATCATGATAATTCCTCGGTCCATCCAAACTTATTGATAAATTAAATTCATTCTCCATTAAAAAATCAATTACTTCTTCTGTAAGAAGAGTCGCATTTGTAGTCATAAAATACATTATTTTTTTGCCAAAACATTTTTCTCTACAATATTCAACAATTTTGCGAATCAAATCATATTCTATTAAAGGTTCCCCTCCATAAAATCCAATATGAGCAACAGGAATATCAAAAGAATGTGCAATATAAAAATCAATTGCTTGTTTAGCTGTTTCAAATGACATATGCCTGTTACTATGCTCTCTATTATAATAACTCCCTGAATAGGGACAATAATTACACTTTAAATTACACTGCTGTGTTACCTGTAAAGTAATTGATTCCACAGAACTATGCAAATATCTATCCAACATCTTAGTTGCAGGATGTTCAATCTTGGTCCAATGACGTTCCGACAGAAAACCCGCTCTTTTTAGTTCATCTATTATATTTCCACATTCGGATTGCGAATTAGGACAATCCTTGTTTTTTTCCCATTCATTCAGAAAATCATATACACTTTTATTAATTCGGACTATTGCATTGGTATTAAAGTCATAAAAATAATATCCTTTCGGAGTATAAAAAGTATGAATATAAGGTACTGACATTTATTTTTTCTCCTATAGCATTGCGGCATCCAAGATTAGATGCCGCATGTTTTAAACTTAATTTGTTGGTGTCTTTCTTTCTGAATCAGATGCCTTTGCATTATAGCTACTCGTGCCTGAAGGACATGTCCCCCTAGCTTGCTCATCTTTGTCATCTTCTTCCGTAATCAGAAACCTCCGCTCTATCATCGCTCCAAATGCCATACGCATAGGTACTGAATATATGCTTCCCTTCACATATGGCATCTAGAGTTTAGATGTCGCCTACTTCAAGCCCTAATTCGTTGGTGCTTTTCTTTCTGAATCAGATGCCTTTGCGCTATAGCTGCTCGTGCCTGAAGGGCATGGGCAATTTGAACATACGCAGAACTTGTATGCCTGCAAGGACCTCTTATCCAGAGTAACCTTTTTTCCTAACTTCCTCATCTTTGTCACCTCCTTCCTACTACAATATATTTATGGTTAATATATATTGTATATCAAGCCATTGTGATTAGCGCAAACTCAATCTTTCTCATCGCTTTTTTATCTGTCTTGGATTTAAGAAGTTTTATCAGAACTCTTATCTTTCTCTTTATCCTTGTTTTTGTCCTTGACCGTATCTTTATCTTTGAACTTATCACCCACTTTTTCATCCACGGTACTACCAAACAGCTTCGACAGCGTGTCGGAATAAGCCCCGCTCTTATTGTAGGTTTGATCCACTCCCTTTGTCCTCGCCGCAGCGCTGGATATCGCCGAAGCTTTCTGCTCAATCTGGCTAGCAAATGAGCCATACCCTGTAAACAGGGATTTTAAAGTAGAAATATTGTCAAACTCAATACCGCTTTCTCCTAACGTTGTTTTTTTCTTCAAGCCTTCCTCATCAAACTCCAGCTTATTGCCCTTTCCAATGGTAATGCCTACTTTCGAGAGCAGATTGCCCGCCTTCTCCGTTATACCGGTCATCCATGCCGCATTGCGCAGCACATTCTTCGTTTCTGAATTTCCTGCCTGTTCTACCACCGAATTGTAATCGTCAACAAAGGTTTTAACCGCCTTTGTGATCGCATCCCAGTCATAATCCTCGACCTCGATTTCTTCTCCGGTTTCCTCGTCCTTTTTCTTGAATTTCTTTTTCTCATAAAGCGAGACATCGCCCAACACTTCCGCAGACTTTTTCAGCGAGTCCGCACTGGAACGCATCAGCGTCAGTGTTTTGGAAGAATCACCGAACTGTGACAGCTTATCCGCATCCTGTTTCGCATAATAAGCCTTCATCAGTTTTCCATAGCTTCCGTTTTTAATCATGGCATAGTCCGACACATTGATCCCGCCCATGCCATTATCTATATAGGGAGCACCGCCGCCAAATAACGAAGAATAATCCATATTTGTGTTATATTTACTTGCGTAGTCGCTGAAACTGTTTATTTCTGACATAAGCCTTACCTCCTTTACAAACGGACATCAACATGGGTATAAACTGCTGGCTGTGCCGCCGGAGTTTCTGGAACGGCTGTTTGGGCAGGCTGTATGTTCTGTGCCTGTGCGCCGTTATCCTGCTGCACATTTTCTATATTTCCTGTCTGTGCATCTGCACCTGATATGCCATCCTGCGCTTTCTCTCCTATTGCACCGCTGTCTGCTGTCTTTTCGGTCTTGCCTTCTGCCTGTGCCTCTTTTTCCTCTTTTGCATCAGAAGTTTTCTTCTCAGTGCGTTCTGCTGCTGCAGCTTCGCTGACAGCCTTATTAGCCTCTGCAAGTGTATTCATCTGTGAGGCTGTTGCATTTACGGCTTTCTGTTCCAAATCCGCCAGCTCCGCTTCCTTAGCCTCTGTACTTCCACTCTGCTTTATTTCTGCCTTTAAAACATTCGCTCTGCCCTGCATCTGTGTTGCCACGCTGCCCTGCTCTTTTGCCTGCTTCATGGAAGAATCTGCGGAAATCATTGCCTGCATACTTGCCTGTGACAGCCCGCTTCCCTTATTTCCCGACTTTGCTGCTGTTCGATTTCCGCCGAGCATATCGTCCATAGATGCACCCTTAGACTGCTGTTCTTTTCTCTGCTCAATCTGATGCTGTCTAAGCTGCATATTCAAGTCGCTGATCTGCTGTTGAATCTCCTGACGCTTCTTCATCTTTTCTTCTAACGTCATTTCCTCGTTGGAAGAAAGCTCCTGTAACTGTTTCTGTGCATTGGCAATCTGGTTCTGAATGTTCTTGCTGTAAGAATCCATTGCCTGATTCATCCCTATCTGCGCTGCCTGCGTATTTGCTCCACTAATTCCGTTAATTGTCATTGTTTCGTCCTCCTTGATAAATAAATTTGAAATCCCTTTCCCAAGTAGCCTATAATTAATGTTATAGATTTTCTATTCTCTAACAAATTTATCGGAAAATTACTTGTGCTAATCAACCGATATGTTGTGAACCGCCCTTATTTCGTTGTAAACCATTTATACAATCTGGAGCATGATTCCCACCGTCACCTCATCCCCATTCTGCTCAAATGACAAGTCACCCATATATTTTTTTGCCACTCTACGCATATTTTTCAAGCCGATTCCATGCTCACCATTCTTCTTGGCAGTATACGGAATTCCCTCTGCCGGGTCAATCCGAAGCCTGCCCTTAAAACTATTGCTGATGATCAACATAAAAATACTGTTTTTACGGAACGCATGGACTTTGATATAAGGTTTTTCTCCATTTACCGATTCCATGCAATTATTTAATGCATTATATAAGATAATGCAGACATCAAAAACATCCAGCTTTGTATTTTCCGGATAACGGAAGTCACATTCAAACCGGATTCCACGCATCTGTGCTTCGTTGCTTTTTTCCAGAAGGATCATGTCCGTAACCGGATTACCTGTCCTGATCTCTGGCGTAAGCTCCTGCCATTCACTTTTCAGCCTTCCGAGATATGCAAAAGCCTCGCTGCTGTTATCCGCACCCATCAGACGCTCTATCATCTGGATATGGTTTCCCATGTCATGGCGCATAGCACGGAGATCTCCATACAATTTTTCAACTTCCTTAATATGCATTTTTATATTGTTTATTTGGCTTTCCAAAAGTTCCTGACCTAACTGTTCTTCCTGTAAGCTTTTCCAGTTCTGAAAGAATACAATTATCACAAGGATTGCTATTATGGACATTAAATAATATAGGAAACACAGCACATCATAAAATCCTGTCATTTCGGATTTTACCTGATAAAAATGAAAAATCATATAGCCAACCATGCCTAACAACGATGGCACAATCAGCATCAAAAGTTCCTTTTTTCCCATATATCTGTTCTTGTACTCATAAGCTCTATTGACAGCCTGAATGGACAACAGCAAAAGTAGCGAACAAAACAGTATATCCATAATTCTTGTCATTACATACAGTCCATAATGCAGCCATGACATCGCCGCTATCGCCGAATTGAAAAGAACAATATCCAGAAAGAAATCTATAATCCCTGCCATAGAAGAGGACAGCCAACGCAGCGTAAAGAAAGTGACCGACAAAAATATTTTTTGATTTATATTCTGCCTGTCCTCCACATACATCACGGCAAATGCCGCCACTGTTCCAATGAAATATGCAAGAATATTGTCTATCTGTGGCGGCATGATATATAAAACCGTCATTACCACCCCATACACACTTCCCGTCTTAACTGCTTTATCTCTGCCCTGCATATAGGGTAATACAAATACTCCAAAACAAACGCCGGCAGCGATAAGCTGCACAATAATTGATATATAAGATGTGATATTCCAACATAATTCTATCGGACTCACTTGATTTCCCTGCCTTTCCTCTGATTATATTTCAAATACTGTTTCACAAATTCAGGATAATTCTGTTTAGCGATTAACACTGTTCCCTTTTCCATAGTAACAGATGCAGCATCATATCTATGTACAAATCTAAAATGAATAAGATATGACCGATGCGTTCTAAAAAAATCCTCCCCTGCCTTTTTCTCAAGATTTGACAGATTGCCATAATATTCTGTATCGCCGTTTACGGTATGGATAATGACTTTTCGGTTGAACACTTCCGCATAGATAATATCCTTCAGCAGTATTTTCGTATGGTCTCCTCCTGCCTGTATCATCATATATTCTTCATCAAGTTCTCCATTTCCTTTCTTCCTGCTTTCAATCTCCTGAACCGCATTTTCAAAAACTTCACAGAATTTATCATCTGACAAAGGTTTGACCAGATAATGAAATGCACCTACATCAAACGCCTGAAAGACATATTCCGGAGCCGCTGTAACAAATATGATGAGTGCCTGTTTCCAATCTCTACGAAAAAGCCTTGCCGCTTCCATTCCGTCCATCTCCGGCATCTGTATGTCTAAAAACAGAATATCTATTTGTGTTTCGCTGTCAAGCAGTTCCTGCGCCGAAAAAAATTTGCATACTACCGCATCCGGCAGCATCTCCTTGATTTTTTCTTCAATCATATCACACATAAACTGTTCATCATCACAAACTGCAATGCAAATTGCATTGTAAACTGCATTATTGCCTGACAAGCCAGAAAAAGCGTCTTTGGCAATCGTATGCTCCATATGCATCACATCCTTCTATAATTTTTCTTAAATTATATCACACAATTCCGCATCTGCTTATGTATGTTGTAAACAACCCTTATTTTGTTGTGAAAAAAATTCCTCCGGCAATAAATCATTTCGGGGTTCAATTTATCGGCTTGAATTAACCGACAATATTCTCTGCCTTGCCTGCTCCCTCTGCTCTTATTCAAAGATATTCATACAATAAAAAAGCAGAACACAGCCACAAAAGCCATGCTCTGCCCATTCAAATTTTACTCTGCTACTATAAACTCCAGCTCCGCAAATTCCTGATCCGTCAAGTCAATCAGTTTTACAATCACCCGAAGCGATAATTCCATCATCTCATCATCTTCCAAATGCTCCATTGCATCACTGATACTCTTTATGACCTTTGCCCTGCTTCCCAAACCGGAAGCTGTACCTTCTTCCGTATAAATACTGATTAAATTGCTTTCTTCCACGGTAAATTCATTTTTCATTGCTTACATCTCCCTCTGATTATTTTTACTGTTTTCCTGTGCATCATGGTCTTGATTCTGTCCTGCCACCTGTGCTTTTTTCTCGGCAAGGCGGGCTTTTAGAGAAATCCTTGCGGCAGGCTGTTCTTGCTCTCTCTTTGCCGCTTCCTTCTGTGCTTTTTCACCAACACCGTTATTAAAGGAACTGTCCCCAGTTCCTTGCACATCATCGACCATGTTATAGTTCTGTTCTTCCATGCCATTTATGGCATTTTCTTCAATCTTGGCAAGGGGCGTATACTCTGCCAGCTTTTCAAGCAGTTCTTTTGCCCGTTCTTCTTCCTCCGGTGCAGCTCCTTCAGAAATCGCTTCATTTAGCCATTCTGTGATATGTTCCGTATCTCCCTGATTTAACATCTCTGTAAGCTCCGCTATATTCTCGGTCATACTATGCACATCATTACGATAACTATATATATCATAATCATACACAAAACGGTCAAGCTCTACTGCAAGCTGCCCCGCCTTATCCAGCCCCGGCATACGCAGTTCCCAAACCCTCGCTTCCATTTCCTCTGACATCACACCGTCTATCTCCATTTCCGGCAGTTTTGCCACAAGCTGTGCAATAACCTCCATAGCCTTCGGATTGTTCTTAATATCAGGGATATGCTCTAGGATTTCAAGGTCTATCCGTCTGCCCGATAAAATGTCAATCTCACTATCCTCATAGGGTTCTGTTCCCGGTAAATGGACATTGATACCGATTGCGGGTATGGCGTTCAAACGCTCCGGCGGTATCTGCTTCCAGATTGCAATGGCTTCCTCCACGGTGGAAATATTCTCATAAAATTCCCCGTAATTATGAAATTCGCTGCACTCCGATACCATTAAGGTTACTTCTACTTCTTTTTCTGCCTGCTCCCTTGCCATCCTGATACCTTCAAGATACTCCTCCACCTGTGGAAGATAGGTTTCAAGGCTTCCCGTCCTTTGTTCAGTAATCGGGTTAATATCCACCTTTATCCCGCCGATATGAAGTCCGTCCTCATTAAAAGTGTTAAATAAATCGTCCTCACGCTCATTTGTGGAAAGCTCCACTACCACATCAAGGTCAGAGCCTTCACGCTCCAATCCCCGGCATCTGCTCCCGACTACTGCAGCATCCACTATTTGTGCATCAATGCCATATTCGTCTATTTTCGCCTGCACATGGACTTTGACGGTTTCCTCAATCTCTGCCGGATTCATCTCGCTTATTTCATGGAACAGCTCATCCGTCTTTGCCTTAAAATCTGCCACCACACTGCTCTGTGTGTTCTGCATATTCGTAATAGTGGAGCCTTCCACACGGTCAGCGTACATATTTTTAACAAGCAGCTCATCAAAATCCATCGGTATCAGCTTGCTGTCTTTCTCAATGTTTCCCTTTGCACCGTTATGATCCGGTTCCGCTTTCAAATCCTCCACTATGTCATTCAGTGCTTCCCTGATACTAATATCAGGATTGTCATACACGCCGCCGTCTATTTCTTTATAATCCATACCCATAATGGAATAATCATAGCCGCCCTCTGTTTCCTGTATGGTGATATAGCGGTCTGCTATCTGAAATGCAAGCTCTGTTTCGTGAGGTTCCTCCTTATCTTCCATTCCCGGCTTCTGGACATCGTGTCCAGAGGTGTCCTGCCTTTCTCCTTGTGCCTTTTTCATCTCTGCAAGCACCTGTTCCCTTTCCTCTCCGAGATCAATAATTTCGTCCCCGTCCTCTATGCTCTCCGTTTCCGGCTTTTGGACACTCTGTCCAAAAGTGGCATCTTCCGCAATTTCTTCCTCCTGCTCCTCAGTGGCTCTTGCCTGCTCAACGTCTTTGTACTCTCGTTCAATCAGACCGAGAAAAGCCGTCCCCATTTCTTCATAGGAAATCTGCTTTTTGGCATTCCCGAAAGTGACAGTCACCGCATCATTCCCAAACACTGCAACGGCATCATCTTCGCCTATTCCCATTACCCGTTCATATCCGCCGATAAGAGCCTTTGCAAGCTCCTTGCGAATATCCTCGCCGCCATGCATACGGCGGGCTATATCATATATTTCAGGCTCCGGCACCATGCCATCGCCATACAACGCTTTTTCGCTCGGCTCGAATCTGTCGATATACCCGTCCTCAAAAAAACGATACCCCAAATCTTCAATCTCATCCCATGCAAGAAACTTTTTCGCAATCAAAGGTGCATTGTCAGTTTCAAGGAATTGTTTTTCTTCATCGGTAAGCTCCATTTCCGCTTTGTCTGCTTCCTGCGTTTTTTCGCCCTCCAGCGTCCTTGTAAATTCCGGAAGCTCCGTAAATCCAAAGGAATCTACAAAATGGGCAGTATTTTCCCCGTCCTCATGCAGCACCACGATGTCGCTGACGGAAAGGGAATGTCCCTTGTAGTCTGTCGGGTGATCTATATTAAACTTTTCAAAGACTGCTTCCAGCGTTTCCCCCTGCGTCTGTCCTTGCAGTTCGGACAGTTCACCCACATAAATCAGGTTGTAATTCTCCCGTTTAATGGCATCAAAATTGTACTTTGTAATGCCCATGCGTTTCAGTGCTTCCGTCCCCTCAAAGCGGAATTGTCTTAGCTCCGGATCATCTTTTAACTGATATATCCCGTATTTATCCGTGCTGCCATACAAAAGCCGGGTTTCCTTTGCCGCTTCATTCTCCGAAAGCTCCTCCTGCATTGTGAGGAAATTTCTCTCATTCTCCCAATCCTTTTTTTCAATGCCAAAGATTCCCTCATGCTCCGTTATCTGCGTTCTGTCCTCCACGGTTGTTTCAGAACCGTCCTCATGCAGTACATATATCGGTAAATCATGCTCAAATAATTCCAATGCCCTCTCTTTCGTAAGCGGCAGCATCTCATTCCATGTATATCCGTAATCCTCCATTTCCGACAAGCCGATCATAGGGTCGGGAAGTGCATCAATCTCTGCCTGTGCATCAATGACCGCAAGGGCTGCTCCCTGATTGCCTTCCGTTTCCTCATAATAGATATGTTCCGCAAGCTCCCTTGTCTTTTCCATATCATTCAGCTTATAGGCATAATTTACAATCAAGTTACGCTCATCATCGGAAAAAGCGGTCTTTGCATATTCCAGACGGTTGATGATACCCTCCGCCTGCTGTGCCGGGGAAAGGTGGTTCATCATTACTACCTCTTTTTTATTCAGGTCAATCTCAAAGTCATTAAACTGCGGCATACCGGAATTTCTGCCGCCGTCCACAATGATAGGGATATAATCAGCCCCATAGCTTTCCAGACAATCATGGATATTCTTCCTGTCCTTTTCTTCCAGCTTTGTAAGCGCACCCATGATTTCCTGTACTTCCTCCGGTGTCTTATTGGTAATGCGCTCTATCTCAAAACCTTCCGCATGGGTAATCTTCAAAATCACATCATCCGCCCCGATTGGCTCCTTTGCCCTTTCTTCCCATGCCATTTCTTTCTTTAAGTCAATTATCTCATTTGTATCGGTAATGTACCGGACATCAAGGTGGTACTCCCCAAATTCCCTTGTTTCCTCATTGGCAATCTCCGTAGTCCATGCACCTCTACTTTCCAAATATGCAGCAACACTCAGCCTGTCATCATCGTTCATGGCAGAGAGAGCTTCCATAATCTCCGCCGCATCCATTCCCCTGACATTTACAAGGCTGTACTCGGACAGATCACTGTTCTGTATCAGCAGACGGCTCTCCTTTTCCAGTCCATTTATGGACTTATCCTGCATCAAATCCCGGTCACGCTGTATTTCCTGAAGCTGCCCTTCAATGCCCTTAATAAGCTCCGATGAAGTTCTGCGGATTGTATCAAGGGAAGATTTCAGCTCTTTCATGTCCTTTCCGCTGCTCCACCCGGCAATATATCCGAAAGAGTAATCTGACGTATCTATGCCGAAGTGCTGGCAGACGGTATAAGCGATGCTCTCCGCTTCCACCTCTTTGGTATTCCTGTCCTTTACAGGTGCGTCAATATCCTGGCTGATTTCCTTGTTATGCAGCATAGAATGTGCGGTTTCATGCACCATTGTTTTCAGTGTCTGGCTCTCGCTCATGTTCTCCTGCACCGCAATCCGGTTTTCCGTTGTATGAAAATATCCTTTGGAATCTCCGGGAATGTCCTCAAAGCCAATGGGAACCGGAGCCACATTCATAAGTGCCTGCACAAAGTTCTCATAGCCTTCCACTGCAGACAAAAGCTCCTGCGCCTCCAGCTCCGGTATGGGCTTGCCGTCCGTCTGTGACACGTCAAAGACAGATACCACACGGAATGCCGGGATTGTAACCTCCACTTCCTCTTTCTGCGGCATACCGTTTTCATCAAAGGTCATTTCTCCGGTCACAGGGTCTAACTTATCCCGTTCCTCCTTGATCTTGTAAGGCATCGGGGCAAGAATACGGATTGCTTTTTCGCCTTTGTTGACGTGTCTGCCAAAATTTTTCTGCCACGCCTTGTAGCCTGCCACTAAAGTCGCCTCCGGCTTCTGCATGGCGATCAGAAGCGTATTGTTAAAGCTGTAATTGTGGAATTTTGACATAGTGGAGAGGTAACTTTTATACTTTTCACTCTCAAAAAGCTCTTTTAAGCCTTCCTCCAGTCTGTCGGTGATCTCTTTTACTTTCTGTTTCTCGGTCATATGAACTGTGTTCGTGTTGATGACCGTGTTTGTATTATTATCTACCATAGTTTTTCCTTTCCAGAGCTTTTACTCTTTTTGCACGCAAAAATACCGCCCTGTAAATTCACAAGACGGTATTCCTGAAATAAAAAAGGTGCATGGCTATTGATACTCTTTCCATACACCTTTTAGTTGCTATTAAATTGTATTAGAGCAAGCGCAGCAGCTGCACAAGCTCATGCGGTTCTGTTGTTCCCGATGCAGTCTGACGTGTATCAAACTGTGAGAAACTGTTATCCCGGTAAAACGATAATAATTTTTCCTCTTTTTCTGCTTCTAAGAATGTTACCATTCCGCCAAACATATATTGTGTTTTTTCAATTATCATCCAAGCCAGTTCGATAAGCTCTTTTCCGGCAATCTCTCTGTTCCTGCCATCTGCATAATTTTTCCCAAGCTGAGCTATAAGATAAGCAGACATGGTATAGGTATCCGACTTTACATCTAATTCACTAACCCGCAGCAATTTTCGTTTCGTGGTATTGCTTACTGTTTCACCACGGATTGTCAACGGCTTTAATGCAAGCGTAAAATAACCTAACATTTCTCCATTATCCTTGGAAAAAACAAGATATGTAACCGACTGATTTTTTTTGGTAAACTCTATTGCATTTTTTTTCAAAAAATGTTCTACATCCGGATTCTTTGGACAAGAAAATCCGGAGAGCAATTGAATAAGCGCAGGCTCCCCGGCTTCATGGTCATCTCCCAATGCCAAATACTTACGGATATTGATTGCAAAAAACTTATCCGTTATTGGCATTTAATTTCTCCTTTGCTTTCTTTTCTCTAAACCTCATAAACTCTCTCAATTCATCCTCAGTTTCAATGAATTTTACATTTACCGGAGTACGGACAGGACGGTTTTTGGCAGATTCTTCAATCGCATTGACGAACATCTCCACCTGCTCCTTGCCGGAAATGACAAAATTCTTCGTGATACTTGAAGTTGCCATATAAACACCTCCTTTATTAGTATGGCTCATCTTCGGTTAAACATACTTCTCTAACTATATTTTATTATCCAACTGCCGTTTTTGCAACAAAATTTTTATGAATTTTATATGACTGCCTCCTTTCCCTTTTCTTTCTTCTTTTCCATATCCGGCTGCCTGTTCTGCGTTCCTGCCTTTTCCTGCATTTGTGCCAGCTTTTCTTTTAAGGAAGTTCTTGTACCCTTTTCCGCTGCTTTCTGTGGCTCAAGCCTGCTGTAGATTTTATCCAATTTTTCAGACATTCTATCAATACTGTCAAGATTCTCTTCCAGCCTAGCAATGGCTTTCTTTACAGGCTTATTAACTGCCCTTGTCAGGGCAACGCCTGACTTTTCGTCAGACGCCTCTTTTGTGCCTTTTCCAGCCAATAGTCTGCCCACGTTGGAAACGCTGTTCCCAATCTGCTTTAATTCATCTCCAATACTGTCTATCTGGTTAGCTGTCTTTTTGTAGTCCATCATCACATCAACCAGATGCTCCCGGCAGTCTGCAAGCACTGATTTCACGCCAGAAATTCCTTTTTGTAACACTTTGCACATTTCCGCCTTTCCTTTTTCCTTAAAAGCATTGAATGCCTGTGTTGCTGTTTCTGCTAAATGATCTTTTACTGCTGACAAGCGTTCCGACAGGTTTGCGATTTTCTCCTGAAGGTGTGTCACCTTATCCACAAGGCTCTCTGTGACCGTTTTGGGCTGGTTTTCCCGCAACTGTGAGAGCTGCTCCTTGACACCCTGCAGCTCGTCTGTCATCACGGCAAGCTGTAGCTGCATACCTGCCACATATTGAAAAAGCTCCATAAAATCTTGTGACTGTTCTCCCATGCCCTGCCGGTTAAGCAGTCCCATGAACTGCTTTAGCGCATCATTTTCCTCTATGTTCTGTTGTGTATTCTGTTTTGCTGTTTCCATTCCTGATACCTCCATCTGTTTTTATTCACAATAAAAGCAGCCATTTCTGACTGCTTTTTTCGTACTGCCATATTTTTTTAACACTCTGCAACACCCTTTATCTTTTCTATCCTTGACATAAACTGCTCTGAAAAATCCAGTTCCTTTAATAAAGACTCGTCATGTGAAACAAATCTGTCCCTGTATCTGTTCATAATGTCCAGCATCATTAAAAAGCAATCCTGATGATACAGGAAACTTATCAAGCAGAACAGATCACTTTCTTTCAGTTTCCCTATTCTGAAATAATTTTCAAAATCATATTCATTTGCAAATTTGCAGAACACTAATTGTTCCAGCAGTATGTCCTTATCCTCTTTCGTCTGTGAAAATAATTGTTGCAATATTTGTTCCTTTTCCATATTTTCTCCTTTTGCATAATAATCTCCGATTTTGGTAACTATAATCATCTCCATTATAGGAGCATAATAAAACATATTCAATAGAAAACCGGAAGGAAAATATCGCAAATAATGATAAAATTCGACAAACTCTTTAAAACCTTAAAAGAAAACGGTATAAGCCAGTACAGTCTTTACACCCATTACGGTATCAGCAGGGCGCAGATTCAGCGGTTGAAAACCAACCAGTCTGTCACTACCCACACGCTGAATGTGATACTGAATATTTTAGGCGAGGGATTTACCCTTAATGATATTGCAGAGTTTACGCCTGATGAAAAAGAGGAAGAATAACTGTTATAAACATTCTCCCTCTTTTTATTTTGCTAATGTATGTTCTCTTTCTCCCTCCTGTCTGCTTAATGGAAACGGCAGCTTTTCACAGCTACCCGTTCAAAATAATTATAAAATTTCTGCTTTATCCTTTGCTTTTTTTGGCGTGGCTTTATCTGCATCTCCCTCGGCAGCTTTGACTTTGAACGCTTCCAGCTTTTCCTTTAAGGATACCCTTGCTGCAGGTACATCCGTATACTGCCTGCCGCCTTTATTCTGCCCCGTATCCGTCAGTTTCTCCGCAAGCGGGATATTCTTTGCAGAACGGTCTGCAACCTCTCTATCTCCCTCTGACGTTTCCGGCTCATCTTCCATGCCGATCCCGTCATTGCCCTTTTCGTCCATGTTAAGCAGGGCATTTAAGGCAGACAGACGGTCTAACTTTTCCGCTAATTCCTGCTCCTGTGAAAAAGGCTTCTGCACTTCCGCTTTTGCTGTTTCAAGCTGATGCTCCACGTTTTCAAGTTTGGTCTGCGCTTCGGCAAGCTGTTTCGGCATAGATTCCAGAGCGTGATTGATACGGGCAATGTTGCCGAGTGGGTCTGAACCGATTTCCAAGTTATGGCTTAACTGCCCTTTTAAGTTCATCACAAATTTGTGGTTGAACGAATCAAAAGACACCGCCATTTTAAACCCGGCATATTCCCCGACTGTTGCAGGCACATTGACTGTTTTCATTTCCTTGCACATCTCCACAAGTGCAGCTCCGGCTTCTTTTTTGTCCGTATAAGCCTTATCCCCGACTTTCATAAAAAACTGCTCTTTATCTGCCGGAAGTTTTGCCTTTGCGGTCTGAATGTCCGCCTGCATACCGCTGATACGCTCCTTCAGAATGGCGATCTGCTGCGGATAGTGCTTTGCGATATTGTCCTCCAGACGGTACTTCTGGCTGGTGTGGTTGGCTTTCATCAGCTTCAGCTTTGACACCTGAATATCGAGATCCATCTTTTCTTTTATATAGGGATTGCCCGTTGCCAGAGCCTTTACTTCCGCATAGGTCAGTGCAGCCTCGTCCACGTCCTCACAGCTTCTGACCGGGGATTTGCTCGTCATGATCTGCCCGATGAATTTCTGCTTGTTTTCGATGAGCTGCCACGAGTAGCTGTCAAACGTATTCTCTGTCACATACCGGTAAATCTTTACCTTTGGATTCATGTTGCCCTGCCTTAAAATACGCCCCTCCTGCTGTTCGATGTCGGACGGACGCCACGGTACATCGAGATGATGTAAGGCAATAAGCCGATCCTGCACGTTGGTTCCGGCTCCCATTTTCTGCGTGGAACCCAATAAAAAACGAACCTGCCCGCTTCTTACTTTTGCGAACAGCTCCGCTTTCCTTGTTTCCGTATTTGCATTATGTATGAACGCTATCTCCTCCGGCGGTACTCCTTTCCCGATCAATTTGTTTTTTATGTCATCATATACATTAAATGTGCCATCCCCCTTCGGTGTGGAAAGGTCACAAAAAATTAACTGTGTGGACTTCTGCTCCTTTGTCTGCTCCCATATCTCAAATGCTTTTCTGACACAGGTACTCGCTTTTGAGTTTTCATCATCAGGAAGCATATCGTTGATAAGCCGCTGGTCTAACGCTAACTTTCTCCCATCGTTGGTAATCTTGAGCATGTTGTCAACCGCTGCGTCCACTTTCCTGTCACGCACCGCCTCCGCACGTTCCGCAAGCGATGCCACCATATCCTGCTGGTATTCACTCGGCTTTAACACCACGTTTTCATACTCTGCTTCCGGCACAGGCAGCTTTAACATATCCGGCGTCTGAATATCTGCACTTTCTTTGAATAGGGAAATAAGCTCCGGCAGATTGAAGAACTTCGCAAACCTTGTTTTCGCCCTATAACCTGTTCCCTCCGGTGCAAGCTCTATGGCTGTCTGTGTTTCTCCAAAGGAAGATGCCCAGCTGTCAAAATGCCCAAGCCCCAGCTTCTGAAGCGTGCCATACTGGAGATAGCGCATATTGGTGTATAATTCCGTCATGCTGTTGCTGATCGGTGTGCCTGTCGCAAAAGTAACTCCTTTGCCTCCCGTTATCTCATCGAGGTACTGGCACTTTGCAAACATATCCGAGGACTTCTGTGCCTCTGTCTGTGCAATGCCCGCCACATTCCTCATTTTAGTGTAAAGGAACAGATTTTTATAGTTGTGGCTCTCGTCCACGAAAAGCCTGTCAACGCCTAACTGCTCAAAGGTCACTACATTGTCTTTTCTTGATGTATCATTGAGTTTTTCAAGCCTTGTCTGGAGTGCTTTTCTTGATTTCTCCATCTGCTTGATTGTGTAACGCTCCCCATTGTCCGCTTTTGCCATTGCAATCGCAGTTTCAATTTCGTCTATCTGACGCTCGATCATTGCCGCCTGCCTTTCCTGTGACAGGGGAATTTTCTCGAATTGACTATGTCCGATAATGACCGCATCATAATCTCCCGTGGCAATCCTCGAACAGAATTTTTTCCGGTTGGCAGGCTCAAAATCTTTTTTCGTGGCGGCTAAAATATTAGCTCCCGGATAAAGGCGCAAAAAATCACTCGCCCACTGCTCTGTCAGGTGGTTCGGCACGACAAACAGGCTCTTTTGACATAAGCCTAACCGTTTGCTCTCCATTGCCGCCGCTGTCATTTCAAAGGTCTTTCCCGCACCGACACAATGCGCCAGTAAGGTATTATCCCCGTATAAAACGTGTGCTACTGCACTTTTCTGATGTGGCTTTAGCTCAATGTCCGGTGTCATGCCGGGAAATTTCAGGTGTGAACCGTCATATTCCCTCGGTCTGGTGGAATTGAACAGCTTATTGTACTTTGCCACTAAGTCCTGCCGCCTGTCCGGGTCACGAAAAACCCAGTCCTTAAAGGCTTCCCTGATGGTATCCTGCTTCTGTGCAGCAAGGGTGGTTTCTTTCTTATTGAGGACTCTCTTTTCCTTCCCGTCCTCCTCTATGGTGTCATATACCCGGCTGTCTTTCAGATTCAGCGAATCCTCTAAAATCTGGTAGGCGTTCCTGCGGCTGGTTCCATAGGTCATGTTCACAAGCGCATTTCCGTAATCCGCATTTTTGCCCTTTACGTTCCACTGCCCCGTCACGTCCGAAAACTGTACGCCCATGATGTTCCTGTCAAATAAGTGCTGCGGCGTTTCAAAGGTGTCACGCATGAAATCCTCCAGATACTCCGGCTTTATCCATGTTGCCCCGATGCGCACCTCAATCTCGCTTGCATCAAGCTCTTTTGGCTGTACCTGTGTAAGTGCCTGCACGTTGACGGCATATTCCGGGTGGTTCTCCGCATAGACTTTTGCTGTTTCCAGCTTGTCACGGACATTGCCGCTTAAATACTCGTCCGCAGTTTCCCATTTGTCCGTTACGGGATTGTTAAAGATTACCCCGGTCAGTTCCTCTTTTATCGTGTCAGTGCTTTTTCCTGACAGCTCCGCCATATAGTCAAGATCAACCCTCGCCTTTTCCGACAGCGAAACCGCAAGGGCTTCGGCTGCGGTGTCAACGCTTGTGACAACCTCGGCTTTTTTAATGGTACGCTTGGTGAACATATCCGCTTTACCCTTAAAATTGCCCTCATCGTCCAGCTTTTCCAGCGAACAGAGCAGGCAGTAGCTGCTGTCCTGGTTAAACGCCCTTTTGTTGGTCTGTGAATTGATAAGTCCGTACTTTTTGGAGAAAGCATCATACAGTGAATTTAATTCTGCCTGCTTCTCCTTAATGACGGTATCCGGATATTCCTGAAGCTGCACATTGATCAGCTCCTGCGTACAATCCCTGATGCCCACCATTCCTTTAATACGCTCCAGCATGGAATCTTTCATGTCCACAGGCTTCATGACGGAGTTTTCACGGTAATAAACCTTATCATCCACAAGCGTATAGCTGTAATTCTTCACGTCCGGGTCTGCCGGAATGGTCTGGTCTGCCATCTCTCTGTCAAACTCATCAAGCTCCATTTCCTCAATTTTCCCGTCAATGCGGCTTACCGCTTCCCTTAACTGCTCTGCAAAGGGTCTGGTGGTATCGGGTGTGCAGGTGCTTTCCATGCCGTATTGCCCGCTTACCATTTCCATTTTTCCCACGATCATCTCCGGATGCTCAGTAAAATAGCTGTTCATGGCAATGCCGTTTTCATCTTCCGACAGATGCACCCACTCCGGCTCCAAGTCCATTACCCGGTCACGCTTCTTTAAGAATAAAATATCGGAAGTGACTTCCGTTCCTGCGTTCTCCTTAAACGCTGTATTGGGAAGCCTGACCGCACCTAAAAGCTCCGCCCTCTGTGCAAGATACTTTCTGACCTCCGGACTTTTCTTGTCCATTGTGCCCTTGCTTGTCACAAAGGCAACCACACCGCCCGGACGCACTTTATCCAAAGCCTTTGCAAAGAAATAATCGTGTATCAGAAAGTTATTTTTGTCATACTGCCTGTCTGCCACCTTATACTGACCGAAAGGCACGTTGCCGATTGCAATATCAAAGAAATCGTTTGGATAATCCGTTTTTTCAAAGCCTGTGATTTTAATATCTGCTTTGGGATAAAGCTGCTTTGCAATCCTTCCGGTAATTCCGTCAAGCTCCACGCCGTAAAGCCTGCTTTCCTGCATCTTCTCCGGCAGCATACCAAAAAAGTTGCCGATGCCCATAGAAGGCTCTAATACGTTGCCCTTTTCAAATCCCATGTTTTCCAGTGCTTCATAGATGCTGCGGATAATCACGGGGCTTGTGTAGTGGGCATTTAAGGTGCTTTCCCTTGCGGAAGCATATTCCGCATCGGATAAAATCCCCTTTAATTCCTGATATTCATTGTGCCAGTTCGCTTTGGTTTCATCAAAGGCATCGGCAAGACCGCCCCAGCCAACATACTGTGATAAAATCTCTTGTTCCTCCGGCGTGGCGGTGCGGTTCTCGCTCTCGATTTTTTCAAGGGTGCGTATGGCTTCCACATTCCTGCGGAATTTCTCTTTTGCACTGCCAATACCGAGGGCATCGTCCGTGATATGGAAATTGACTGCATTTTGCCTGTCGGTCTTTGGCTCCTGCTTTTGGACATTGTGTCCTAAAGTGTCCGGTTCTGACTTCTGGACATTCTGTCCGGAAGTTTCCGGCACTTCATGCGAAACACCAGACAGCTCATCATTTTTACGGTTAAAATCTTCCCATACTCTCCCTGATACGGCAGAAAAATAAGGAGATTGGTTTTCCATAATGTCAAACTCAATCTCTTTCAGTTCTTCAAGGCTTTCTGCCCCTGCGATTTTGTTATGGAGCTGGTAATATAACGCTTCCCTGCCAAGTATGCCTTCCAGCCTGCTAAGCTCCGGCTCCGGCATACGCTCCCAAATATCATTTTTTTCGGTATGAATGGTAAAACCTTCGCCGTCATCATGGTATTGTAAGGTATATTGCAGTTTGTCATGCTCTCCACGAATATCACACTCAAAATCATATACCGTAGTCCGGGAACCTCTGTTATAATCCTGACTGATCAGTACAAGATTCTGTACGTCCTCCGCTGTCAATGGCGGTTCTGCATTTTCATAAAAGGGCGTCTTGGCAGCCTCCACATAACTCCACTCGGCAGCTTCCTTTTCCGATACTTCCTTTTCAACCTGTGCAAGATATTCCTCCGCTTCTTTTCTGTCAGCAAAGGTATGTACCGTTCCGTCCCCATCGTGATAATACTCCTCACGGACATCATCCCAAATGGCAAAATTCTCCCCCGGTGCAAAGGCGTCGCTTGTTTCTGTTACGGAAAATCTCTTGTATGGCTCAACCTCGTTTTCCTTTGCAGCCTGCTCCGCAAAAGCAAGCATGGCATCCGCTTCTTTGTCAGCTTCTCCATTCTCCAGCTTTTCACGGACTGCATCGGTGTCAATATCAGGGAAATCATCACTGCCCTCAAAGCGTGAAAATACTTCCGCTTCGTGTCGGTCAATGTCCCTCATGGCTTCGATGTCTATGAAATCATCTTCTATTTCCTCCCTGTCCGGCTTATGGTCATATTCAAAATGCGTATTCCCGTTTACCTCTGCATAGAAGAAATCGCTGTCCTCTGTGGAATTGCAAAGCAGATAACTGTCCTCACCGGACTTCCATTCATCTATTTTTATACACTTCTGCCCGTCAATGGAAATGGTTTCCGGTTCCAAATCCTTCCGCATTACAGAAGGATTGACATCATGTCCATAAGTTTCCTTTCCTGCCTGCTCCCTTTTGTATTCGCCTTGTTTCTGCATAGAGCTGAATACCATCTCATCATATCCGATCACATCAATCAGATCTGCATGGGTATCTATATATTCCTGCGCCAGCCCACGATTGATAAAAAACCTGTTATGCTCCGGGTAGGGTACAAGAAGCCCGTCCTCCCCCTGTGTCACAAGACGGTAACGCACTCCATCCCTGCCATCTGCATATTGGTGGGTATAAAAACCTATCCCCGGCTCTGAATAATCCTCTGACGATTCCAGCGCAACTGTGGTTTTCTCCACTTCTTCTACATCAACAGCAGCAAATTCTAAGGCGTAATCTTCGCCGCTTTCCTTTGCCCCATCCAATGTTTCCGAAACAGTAACCGGGCTTGCATCTGTATGGTGGGTATTATATAAGGCATACCCCTCCGCTTCCTTGTCAATCCATAGAAATTCCCCGTCAGGCAGCTTTGCGCTCCACTCCGTAGGCTGTCCGTTTTCATCATCACCCTCATGTATGATATGCCACTCTAATTCCCCTTCAGAAATATCCAAAACATCATTCTGCTCCGGTTCCTGCACCTGCTCTGCTTCTGCCTGTACCGCAATCTCCTTTTCATGCTCAATATATCTTCTTGCCTGATTGATAAAGCCATTCAGCACAGCAGGGTGTGAAGCGGCAACAATATCCCGGCTTTCATACATTGCATAAGGCGTGATAGACTTTGCCCATTCTTTGTTTTCCGGGGAAATCCTGTCCTCCTGTCTGCGGTGCATGACAGTATTTGCAAGCACATAGCTGACACGTTCTATCCCGTATTCCTTTATGACACCCTCCGCTGTTTCCTTTGGCAGACGGTATCCGTCAAAGTTTTCAGTGATTGCCCTGTCTATGGCATCTTTACAGGCAGCCTTTGTATCACGCTCTATTTTTTCCTGTGCCTTTTCAAGCTCTTTCTGCGCCTGTTCTTCTTTATATGCCGCAAATGCTTCTTTTCCCTTCGGGGATAAATACTTATCTTCCTGAATGAGCTTACGGATACGTTTCTCCACCACTTTCCAGGATAACAGCACCTCTGAATAAGGTTCTGATAAATTTCCTTTTTTCAGACTGATGCCCTTGGAATCGTGATCCTCCCAACTGTGGTCAGCCCCGGCAAGCGCATGGGAGCTGCCGCCTATTCCATACTCATGTTTTAAAAAATCAGCAGCATCTTTGCTGTTATGCCCCTCCATAAAATAATCATAGATACGGAATGAGCCATGATGATAACCACTCCCCCTGCCGAGCCTGTGGTCTATCTCGTCCTGCGTGATGAAATCCTCTTTTTTCACTTCCACCCGGTCATCTGCCGGAAAAGTTTTCTTTTTCAGGAGCAGATTATCAAGCTCATCCCGCAGTTCCTCTTTGGGCATGACAGAACGGAAACGCAGCTTCTTTTCCCCCATTTCAAGCTGGTGCAGTGCCTTATCCATGTACGAAGCTGCCATATCCACACCCTCCGGTGTCGATAGAAGCTCCACTAATCCTGCATGGGAATCCGGATAATTTGCAGCTTTCAATTCCAGTTCTTCCGGCATTTCCTCCATACCGTCACGGAAAAAGAAATACAAGTGGTTTGCAATGCGCCCACGCTCCGCCTCGTCTACAAGGTAGACTTCATTTGCACTCATATAAGTGCCGTTCTCCACCTGTGAACGTATCTGTGTTTCCAGCTCCTTCCAGCTCATGGTAAACCTGGGATTTTCCAATGCCGATGTGCCATATCCGGCTGTCATTCCCTGCTCATCAAACCATACCGCTGTCTGTTTTCCGTCAAACTCAAAGCCTTTTCCGGTGGTTCCGTATTCCTTTTTCAGAAATTCCGCCATTTCCTCCGGCGTCTTGCCCTGACAATACTTGGCATAGATACGTTTCCGACTGTTGTCCCTGCCGCCCCCGCTTCTAAGGATTGCGTCAAGCTGCTCCTGCGGTATCGGCATTGCAGGCGGCACTTTAGACACTTCCTCAGCCTGCTTCATGGCGATATTTCCTACCTGCTCGCTAAACATGGTAAAGAGGTCAAGCTGTTTATACATTCCGTCCATATCAATCTGCTCCGCCACTTCTCCCGGCAGTAAATACACACCGTCCTCCATATAGGAATTGACAAGGAAACGGGCATCTTCCCATGACAAAAGCGTTTCATTTTCTGCCCCGGCTTTTCCCGTCATGTTGATGTAAAGCCCTTCTTCACCGGCATGGAAACCTACGGAAGTACCAGCCACATCCAGCGCATAATATGTGCCGAATGGAAAGCAGTTCCTAAAATATTCCGTTTGCAGCCTTGTATCCTGCTCCATTGCAAAATAGCCTGCAATCTCCGGTCTTTTATGGATCAGAAATTCATCAGAACATAAAATGCCTTTCCGAAGCCCGGTAACATCTTCATTTGGAACAGCCTGATCGTTATCCAAAAAAGAACCGGATAATGAATTGTTTTCACTATCCGGCTCCTGCTGTTCTTTATTCTGTTGTGTACTGTTTTCTAACTGTAGATCAGCTCCGTCAGCACGGTTTCCTCCGCTGAATGTCTGATGCTGTTCATCAGTCCCACCCATTTCATCTGATCGGCTGCTTTCAGTGCCTCGTCCACTCCCTCTGCTTTTGCCATCTGCTGTGTCAGGAAGTCCATTCTCTGCTCTGCCTGCTCCTGTATCTGAAGGCAGTGTGCTTTCAGCTCGCCCGTCAGCACCATGCCCTGATAAATCCCTTTCCGGTGTTCCTGCAAGAATTTCTTTCTCATCAGCCCGTACTTCGTGAGTGCCTGTTCCGGCTCCTCGTTCGGCATCAGGTTCGGGATCAGATAATCCCCGTTCTTCTCGTATGTCAGTTTCATTGGCAATGCCCTCCGTTTCTTTATGGTCAGTAGTTTCCGTTTCATTTTGTATCTGTGTTTCGCTTTCACGCTTTAAAGCATTATAGTCCGCTTCTGCTGTATTTGCAAGCGGAATTTCATCTAAATTTTCGGCATTTTTTAAAATAGTGCCGGACTGCTCTAAAGCCGCTTTTTCTTCTGCCCTTTTCCGGGCAGTCTGACGGTCATAGGCTCTGATTGTATTACCGATTTCCATAAGAAGCGGCTTGCACATTTCCGTTGTGGCACTGCCAAGCACGGATAAGGTCTTTGTGGTATTAAATTCGCTGATATTGTCAAAATCAAGCTCCTCTTTCCACTGCTCCATATCCGCACCGCAGCGTGACAGAATGGTATAGGCAATGCTTGATGCAAGCGTGTCACGCAGCCGGATTCCCACATTCAGCTCGTCAAGCTCCTCTAAAAAACTGCCCTCTCTGACATAACCGATTTCCGGAAGCAGCTCCTCATAATAGTCGGACGCTATCCGCTCCGCAAGCTCTATCAGCCTTTTTTCAAAGGGCATCTGTGCGTCTGTTTCTCCGTAAATATTTTCAAGCCGAGCAAGCACCACATCCTTATGTTCCTCCCTAAGTTCCCACAGGTATGGATCACGCCCGATTCTCCTTGCTTTATGCACATCGGATACATCAAAGACATATTTTAATCTCGGACGCTCGCTGTCCGTGTCAATCAGGGCGATCCCCTTTGCCCCACGGTTTACCCAGCAGTTCATTTTTTCATTCCATGTTTCAAGGGAAGCGCAGGCACTCGCATCGGGTCTTTGGGCATAGATGAGCATCTGCTCGTTAAAAGGATATTTATACAGCCTTGCAGCCGTATCAAGATATTTCATCCATTCCTGCCCGTTCCTTGCGATCTGCTTTGCGGTTTCCTCCGCCAGCATGGAAATCATCTGATATTTTGTTGTCATAGGCTTTCCTCCAAAAAATGACGGCGGGACTGCTCCCGCCGCCCTGTTTAATCATAAAATCCGTTTTCCTCAATGCCTTTTTCCAGAATGGAAGCAATCAGTTCATCCGGTTCCACTCCGTTGATCTCACTAATCACAATCAGCTTTGCAAGGGTATCCTTCTTTATGAAAACCGCATACTGTTCCTCATCCGGACACAGCTCACGCACGCAGATGCCGAGTGCGTCCGCAATCCTGCACGCTGTCCCGATGTCCGGCTCCTTTATCCCGGCAAGGATATTTAAAAGGGTATTTTCGTGGATGCCGGACAGCTCCGCAAGCCCCGGAATACTCATATCCATTTCTTTCATCACATTTAAAATCTTATCCCCTGTACTGTAAACTGCTGTATTCATACCGCTTATCCTCCTTCTCAATTTTCCTGCCCTGCCTTATTCCCAAAGGAAAAGGCTGCATTTTCCTTATTCTTTGTTACGGTAAATTTTGCTTTTACCTCTGCCACCTTAGACTCCAGCACCGAGAACATGGCTTCCACCTGCTCCGGCGTATACTCATAAGCCGACCTGTTTGCAAGGTTCTCTATCCTTCCAATCGCATCAATCGCCTTATTCATGCGGTACTCCCCAAGACGGATAAATTTATCCGCTTTGGTTTCCTCTGCCTTTGCTGCAGGTGTGCGGTCTGCAATTTCCCCGCTGTTTAAAGCTGCATTTTCCATAGTTTCACTCATATTCAATTCCTCCGTTTTTCCTGAAATTTAAGGGCATACAGACTGTTCCCGTATGCCCTGTATGTACTGTTATTCTGTTTCTATTTCTTACGCTTCGGAAATTCCAGCCTAACCTTATACTGTGATCCCCTGATTTCCTTCCCGTCTTTGGTGTAGGAATAGTCCTCAATGCCTTCCGGGATAAGATAGGCATCATAGGTGCCTTTTTTCCCTTTTAAGCCTTTTACAAGGGTCTTTTTCCCCTCCAGCATACTCTTAATCTGGCTGTCGGAAAGAACGGCTCCCATTGCCCTTCCAACATTCATGCCACATTTATTCTTACAGTAGGCTCCAAACTTCCCTTTTACCACATCACCGCCGCACTTCGGGCATTTGCCTAACGCAGTTCCTGCGTTGATTCCCTGTGCGCCGCCTCCGAACATGGATTTCTGCTCCTCGCTGACACTGTGATAGGTCTGCACAAGGTCACGCACCATATCCTCAATACCGCCCATAAATTCCTGCATGGAATATTCACCTTTTGCCACAAGGGTAAGGGCATTTTCCCAATCCGCTGTGAGCTTCGGGGACTTCACCACATCAGGAAGCACGGTAATCAGCTTCATGCCGTCCTCCGTGGGGAGCATCTGTTTTTTCTCACGTTTTACAAAACCGTCCTTCACCAGCTTCTCGATAATGTCGGCTCTGGTGGCAGGCGTGCCAAGCCCTTTGCGTTCCACATTATCGCCCATGTCCTCTGCTCCGGCTCTCTCCATTGCAGACAGCAGGGAATCCTCCGTGTAATGCTTCGGCGGTGTCGTGTAATGCTCGCTGATCTTCGTCTGCATGTTCTCAAAGGTCTGTCCCTCTGTAAGCTCCGGCAGCTTCTTTTCTTCGGTGCTTTCTTTTTCCTCTATGGTCTTAAAGGCACGCTTGAAAGCATCCTCAAAATCTTTCCAGCCGTTATGCGTGACCGATTTACCGGAAGCATGAAAAGTATGACCGCCGCAGGAAAGCTCTGCCTTTACCGTTTCATACAGATGTTTTTCCCCCGTAGCACACAGTAACCTGTTGGCCACAAGGGATAAAATCTTTCGCTCCGGTTCCGGCAGCGTGGAAAGGTCAGCCTTTGCAATCTCCATTGTGGGAATGATCGCATGGTGGTCTGTGACCTTTTTGCTGTTCAGCACACGCTTGATGTTCGGATTGAACATCACATCTTCCTGAAAAAGAATGGAACCAAAAATTGCTTCGATCACGCTCTTTGCAGTCTGCTCCATATCATCAGATAAATACTGGCTGTCCGTTCTTGGATAGGTGGCTAACTTTTTCTCATAAAGGCTCTGCACATACTCTAAGGTCTGCTTTGCGGTAAAACCAAACAAGCGGTTAGCGTCCCTCTGAAGCGTGGTAAGGTCATAGAGCTTCGGAGGGGCAATGCTTTTCTGCTCCTTAGCTGCGGAAGTTACAACTGCCTGTCCGTTTTTGCACGCCCCGGCAACAGTTTCCGCTTCCGCCCTGCTGTTAATCCTTCCCGTGGCTGCGTCAACACCGCCGCAGAGGATATGTGCCATGAAATACTGTTCTTTCCTGAAATTCATGATCTGTGTTTCCCTCTCAACCAGCATGCCAAGGGTGGGCGTCTGCACCCTGCCCACCTTTAACACCTTGCCGCCATACAGCACCGTAAAAAGCCGTGTTCCGTTCAGTCCCACAAGCCAGTCTGCCCGCTGCCTGCAAAGGGCTGACTGATACAGACAGTCATAATCGCTGCCCGGCTTTAGATTTGCAAAGCCGTCACGGATTGCGCTTTCCTCCATTGAGGAAATCCACAGCCGCTTCATGGGCTTATTGCAGCCTGCCATCTCATAGACCAGACGGAAGATAAGTTCTCCCTCACGCCCTGCATCGGTGGCACACACCACGCTGTCCACTCTTGTATCGTGCATCAGCTCCCTTAACACCTTATACTGTGCGGCAGTATCCCGTTTGACTTCATGCTGCCAGTTCTCCGGTATCATGGGAAGGCTCTCATACGTCCACTTTTTCCACGCATCAGAATAGGCATCCGGCTGTGCTAATTCCACCAGATGCCCCACGCACCACGAAACGATAGAGCCGCTTCCCTCCATGTATCCGTCTTTTCTCTCCTCTGCCCCGATGACACTGGCAATCTGCTGTGCCACGCTGGGCTTCTCTGCTATCACTAACTGCATAATCTGTTTCCTCCTTTAAATTCAATGTCTGAATCCACTTCATTTCCCCACACGTCAAAGCCTTCCGCTTTTCTGCGGGCAAACAGCTCAATCTTTGGTACATCGCCCATGAGCCTCCTGATGCGCTCATGGACTTCTCCCGGTTTGCGGCTGTGTTCCTCGATATGGGAAACCACAACCTGATGCACTCCCGCATCCACCCGTTTCGGGCTTCCCTTTGTGGCAAGGATACAAAGCTCCACATTGCTGCGTGTCCAGTACCCCATGCCCCAGAACAGGGAATCGCTCTTTTTATTCTGCTTTACCCACACAAACGCTACTGTTTTATAGGTAAAGCCCCATGCCCTTATGACTTCAAAGCCTTCCAAAAGGCAGGGGAATGTCACCCAAAGAAATAAGGCACAGTCCTTTTCTGCTATGTCAGCTACGGGAAGTGCCTTAATGTCCTCAATATTCATGGTGGGATAGTGGCTTTCTGCACTGCGTCCCAATCCTTTTTTGGAATAAACCTTGTACTGCCACGGCGGGTCTGCCAGTATCACTGAATATTTCTTCATAATTCCTACAGCTCCGCCTCCTTAGATTTACTTTTACTCTGCGTCTTTTGGGCGGGCTTCTGCGTGACAGCTTCCGCTTTCTTTTCTGCAAGCCTGCCCTTTACCGACTCCCTCGGACGCTCCTTATAAGCCTCCACCATTTTCTTTAAATCGGCATTGGCAATGCTGTTTTTCTCTGTCCCCCATTCCTTTTTGCCGTCAGGCTTTTCTCCGACCACAACCGGACGGCGCAGCGTTGTATGCCCCTCCGCCGGGAGCTTGATCCACATCCCTTTACCAAACTTATCCTCGTGGACATGGTTTGCCTTTACCACAAAAGTCTGCCACGGTCTGTGATCATTCTTATCGGGATTGGGAACGAGTATTTCCTTGTACTTATTCCCGTCCTTCCCCTGAAATTCCTCCCCGACACAGCCCTTGCCGAATTTCATCGTGATCTCCTTAAATTCCTTCTTGGGGCTTGTTTCTCTGTTCTCCTGCCCTGCTTTTTCCGATGCCGCAGCCCGCTTTGCGGCAATGTCATCAAGCACGTTGTCCACCGTTTCTTTCATTCCTGTTTCTTTTCCCATTCAATGCTCCTCCTGCTTTTCCTTATTCCGTGGTATCCGCCGCATCGCTTTCCCTGTCATCGTCAAAGAAATCATCATCGGAGCTGTCCTCCTGCTCCTCATCTTCATTCTCATATTCTTCCGTATCTTCCTCGTCCTCATCTTCGTCCTCGATGAAATCCTCTTTCTTCCTGCGGACTACCTTAAAATAATAAGCTCCGCCGATAAAGGCAATGGCAAGGATACCTATGATGATATAAGAAGCAATAGGGCTGGCTTCCTCTCCGGCTTCTTCCTCCGGTTCCGTTTCCTCCGTGCTTTCTTCTTCGGTACTCTCTGACTCCGTATCTTCCTCCGGCTCGCTCTCCTTATCGGTATTGTTGTTTGGCAGTGCGCTCTCCGTTGTCGGGATTGCAGATTCCAGAGCAGCGGAGTTTTTCGGTAAGGTTTCGCTGTTGTCGGAAGTGGTGTTCAGAAGGTCATTTTCCGTAATCTCCGTCAGGAAATAAACCATTTCCTCCTCCCCGTCCCTGTCAATAATCAGATAAAATACTTTATCCGATGCGGTCTGAATAGTGTAAAACTCCTTGCCCTGTTCAGACTGTTCCTTATCACCGCTTTCTGCCGCTTCCGCAGCATCTGCTTCAGCAAAAGCCTGTTTCTTCTGTTCCTCCGGTGTCTGTGAAATGGTATTGCCGTCACTGTCCGTCTTTGTATGCTCTGTCACCGTTCCCGTGGCACTCCCCGGCTTGGTGGCTTCGGCGTTGACCGGGAGCTGCTCTGCCGGATTCTCATCACTCTCATCGGCAGGGTCTTTGTAATACGGATTTTTCGTCTTATAAACTTCCGACATATTTCCGGCATTGTCCATTGCGGAAATGGTAAAATACTCGTATCCTGCATCAAACTGCTGTAAGCGGATATTCAGGGTTCCGTTTGTCAGGTCTGTAAACTCATAACCGTTGACATACACCGCCTTTGCGCCGGAATCCGTATCATGCACCTGAATACTTAACAGTCCGTCACTGACCGCCGCATTGAGGGTGGGCTTCGTGGTGTCAAAACATTTCATTGCCCGGTTTCTCTCATATGTATTGCCTTTCTGGTCTGTGACCTGCACATAGACGGTACAGTTTTCAGAAATTTCCAGCTTCTTATCTTCCGTCACGTCCGTCCAGCTCCCGTTCTGCCCTACTTTTGCCTGTATCATGGCAATTTCAAAGTTGCCCGTGTGTGCCGTATCGGATACGGTAAACGTAACTGTTGCCCTTTCGTTGTACCACCCGCCCGGACTGTTGATGTTAATGACTACATTCGGAGTCTTGTATTCACAGTCCCTGTAATCTGCGGCGCATACTTCACAATCCTTGTCATAGTCATATGCGCTGCACTTTTTCTCACAGGTACACACCGGCTCTGTTACTTCATTTCCGGAAACCGTACCGTTTTCCGTACTTTCCTCTGTTGTATTCTCCGTGCTTTCTTCCGTGCCGCCCTCTGCACTCTGCTCTGTGTCGGCTTCCGTCTGCCCTGTGCTTTCCGCAGGTTCCTCTGATACTGCTTCCTGCTCTTTGGAATCCTCCGCATGGACATTCACTGCATAATTCCCGTTCAGGGCAAAGCCCACTGCGGGCATACAGAATAATACTGCTGATAAACCAAGCGATAACACCGCTTTAGTTGATAACTTAATTTTTTTCATGGCTTACTGCCTCCCTTTCTGTTTGTCTTGTCTGTTCCTCCTGCTCCTTCTGCTTTAACAGATGCAGGATTTCTTCCTCACTGACTTTATTCAGCAGAATCAGCCTGTCCAAAGAGATTTTATTCTTCTCAATGAATTTCATCTTTTCTGCGTCCTCTGCCATCTGAAGCTGCTCCTCCAAGTCCTTCTGCCTTTCCTGCAGCGTTGCAAGCTGCTGCCGGACTTTCTGAAGCTCCTTTTCAATCCTTTCCTTTGTCACATCATTTCTCCTTTCCATGCCCCGTTAAAGGGCATTTATTTCTAATTCAATCTGCCAAACGCATAAAAATGGCTCTGCCAGTACGAGGTATTGATATTGGAATACTTAATCGGATCGCCTGCATGTATCATCACACCGTTTCCGCAGTAAATTCCCACATGGCTGACTGCACCGCCTGAATTGTATGTACCCGTAAAAAAGATAATATCTCCTGCCTTTGCGTCCGCTGCCGGAACCGGAGTACACTGGTCATAAATGCCCTGTGCCGTGGTTCTTGGAAAATTGTGTACGCCGCTGTTGGTAAATACCCAGCAGACAAAGCCGGAGCAGTCAAAGCTCGTTGACGGTGACGAACCGCCCCATACATACGGATAGCCTAGATATTTTGCTGCTTCCTCCATAAGTGCCTGTACGGTTTCATCATTATAAGAATCAGGCGGTATGGCACCTCCCCCGCCGCTTCCGCTTCCCGGTGTTTCCCCGTACAGCGTTTTTTCTCCTGCTTCAAAGTAAAATAACGGGTTATAATATTCCCCGTTATACAGACATTCGATATGAAGGTGGCTTCCGGTGCTGCTCCCCGTGTTTCCCGTTGTTCCGATTACCGTTCCGTGTGTAATGTCCTGTCCGGTACTGACGCTTAACGTGTCCATGTGGGCATATTTCGTACAGTATCCTTTGCTGTCCTCAATTACCACATAGTTGCCGTAGTAATCATCGTAAGCGGCTGTTGTGACGGTGCCGTCCATCGCCGCATAGACCGTGGTTCCTGTCGGCACTGCAATGTCAACGCCCCTGTGAAGCTGCTCCTGCCCCGTGACCGGATTGATGCGCCAGCCGTAATAGCTCGATACATAGTTGTACCAGTAAAGGTCAAGCGGTGTGTAAAACTGCTGTACCAGCCCGTGTGTTTCGTTATAAAAAGCATAAATCTCTTTCTGCTCCTCATTCATGTGTCCGGCTGCCACCACACCCAAATCCTTTGCGGTAAGCGTGACCTCTAAAATACTGACTTCGTACTCATATTCCTCCTCTGTTTCCTCCCCCGTTTCCGGGTCTGTGACCGTTCTTGTGCCTGTCCTTGTTTCCGTGGTCGGATTCAGGGTCAGCTCATACATCTCGTCAAAAAGGCTTTCTATTTCACCCTGCACCTCTGCCGCCGTAAATTCCGTATAGACTGCGGATAAATAGCTGATTAAGGCAAAGGGATCATGCCCTATGGCATCCAGATTGTAGCGGTATTCGTCATAATCCGGATAATCTGTTTCTATGGCATCAATTTCTGCCTGCAGGTTCTTTTCCAGCTCGGAAAATGCCAAATCTGCCGCATCCATCTCCGCCGGGACGCTCATATAGCTCCCTGCCAGCGTGGTACTCATGCCGTCCGAAAACATCGCCCCGCAGGACGATATGGAGGTCATAATCATAATCAAAAGCACCGCAAAGGCTCCTATCGTCACAAGCAGGGCAGCGTGTTTCTGTGCGGCTTCCTGTAACTTCTTTGCAACCGTTGTGGTAAAGTTGGCAGATTTTACCGCCGCTTCTTTTGTGTTCTTCGCCGCCTGCCCTGCCCGCCTTGCCTTTGCATACTCACGTTTGATGCGCTGTTTCTGCAGTCTTTTCTGCAGCTGCTTCTTTAACGTCTTTTCCTGCATTTCCGGGTTTTCTTCCAAAAACTTCCGGTAACGGAAATTGACCTCTTTTTGAAACTGCTTTTTCTCCAGCTTCGCCACTTTCTCACGCCGCCTTTGCAGCCTGTTTTTATGGTGCCGCTTCACAAAGCGGTACGCATCTTCGGCTTTCTGCTCACTTTTGTGTGCGCCCTCCACGCCTGCGTTTTCCTTTTCCACTTCGGCAACCTTGCCATGTGCATAATTGGTAAACTCTGATCCGGCTCTGCCCGCCATCCTCTTTACCGGGCTGTCCGGTTTAAAGGGCTTTTCCTTTTTTACGGCGGTCAGCACATACTTTGCCCTGCCTGTCTTTTCATCAAAGACACGCTCAAGGGAATACTCCGTTTTCTTTGGCAGCTTCCGTCTTGCCGCTTCTGTCTTTCTTCCGGCTTTCTCCGCTTTCTTCTGTAACTTATCCAGCTTTTTGCTGCCCTGAAACTCCGTTTTTTCTCCCTCTGTAAAGGCATTGTCTTTTGTATTGAAATCCTGTTCAAAATCAGAGGTTTTCGTCCGTTCCCTGTCCGTATGCTCACGCTGTTTCCGCCTGCGGTAATGCCCCCTTTTCTCTGCCTGATGATAGGTGTCCCTGCGGCGGTAATCATCGCCGGACTGCCTTTCTTCCTGCGCTGTGCCATTGTCCTCCGTAAAGGTACTGTTTTCCTTTGTAAAATCACTTTTCTTCTGACTTCCGGCATCCGCATTTTCAGACATTTTGTCACTCTGCCCAAAAGCACCCTGCTTCCGGTGCTGCTTTCTCTGCCCGCCTTTTGCCTTCCTGCTGTCAGATGTTTTTGTCTGCTTTTGGACATCCTGTCCAAAAGTTTCCGCCTGTCCCGACCTTTGGACATTCTGTCCGGAAGTGTCGTCTGCATCTCTCGGCTGGTGTACGCCGGACTGCTTCTGCTGTGCCTTTTTCGGTGCGGCAGTTCCCTTTACGGAGCTGCCCCCGGCAAAAGCATTGCTATCCTCTGCAAACCCAGCCGCCTGTGCTTTCTTTATCTCTGCCATTAAAATTCCTCCATGTCTATCTGCTATCCAATGCCTGCCCCTTTCTGTACCGCCTGTGTCATGATTCTTAAAATCCTTTACGGAATGAAACAGCCTCTTATCGTTTACTCATGTCAATCAGCCTTATTTTCATATCCGCCTCCTATCCGTTCTCCTGCAAGGACGCAGTATTCCTCATTCAGTTCAATCCCGATATAATGCCTGTCGTTTCTTACTGCCACAAGCCCTGTTGTGCCGCTTCCAAAAAACGGGTCAAGTACAATGCCGCCCTTTGGACAGCCTGCAAGGATGCACCTCTCCACCAGCTTCGGGGGATACGCTGCAAAATGATTTCCCCGGTAAGGCACTGTGTTGATCAGCCACACATCCCGGCAGTTCCTGACAGGAGAAATGTCGCTTTTCTTAATTTCCCCCGCTTTCCGTGGCTTGTTGAGCTTCTGTATTCCTGCCTGCCCCGGCACTTCGCCGGAATATTTATGGCTGCTTCCACGTCCTCCCATGTACCGCCTTGCCGTATCCGCCGCTATCGGCTCCGAAATCGCCAGCGCATCAAAATAATATTTCTGTGACTTGGCAAGCAGGAAAATATGCTCATAGCTGCGTGTCAGCCTGTCCTTTGCACTTTCCGGCATGGCGTTCCCTTTCTGCCAGACAATATCATTTCTGAGATACCACCCGCTGTTCCTGAGTGCAAATGCCAGCATCCACGGGATGCCGATTAAATCTTTATGTTTGCACCCTTCCACATTCCGGACTATGGAAACATTCTGACCGTTCCTGCCTTCCGGGTTCTTCGGGTCTTTATAGCCCCCTTTGCTCCCCGTACCGCAGTATGTGTCGGAAATATTCAGCCAGCAGGTTCCGTCCGCCCTGAGTACACGGTAAACTTCCGAAAAAATTTCCGTCAGTTTCCTTATATACTGTTCCGGCGTTGCTTCCCTGCCGACCTGCCCGTCCATGCCGTAATCACGCAGCCCGTAATAAGGCGGCGATGTGACACAGCAGTGGACGCTTTCAGAGGGCATATCTTTTAAGGCGTCAAGACAGTCATTATGGATAATTGTGTCTGTTTCCATCACTTTCCTCCTCCGTTCATACATTATTTTCCTCCTGCTTTACGCTTTCCTCCGGCTTGGTATTCATGATAGCATAGGTCTTGGTGTCCTTCGGGTACTTATCCACAAACGGGATTACCACGTTGTCAAACAAAATCAGTCCGCTTCCCGGCTCAGAGTTTGTCACATGGGCAAGCTGCTTTTCGGAAAGCCCCAGCTTGTCTGCAAGTATCGCCTGATCCTTTGCGTTCTGATTCAGTAAATAAACAAAATCAGAGTTGCCGAGTATGCCCTCGATTTCCTCTGATTTCAAAAAATCGCCCACGTTCTGCGTCAAGCCTGTCGGAATGCCGCCCCACTTACGAAACCGCTTCCAGATTTCCACGCTGTAAATGGCTGTCTGCTTTTCCTTTAAGAGAAGATGGAACTCATCACAGTAATAGCGGGTGGCAATCCTGCGCTCCCGGTTCTGTGAAACCCTGTTCCAGACCGCATCCTGCACGATTAACATTCCAAGCTCCTTTAGCTGGTTGCCCAAGTCCCTGATGTCAAAGCACATGATGCGGTTATGGCTGTCCACGTTGGTGCGGTGGTTAAAATAATTCTGCGATCCATGCACATACAGCACGAGGCTGTTTGCGATACGCTCCGCTTTTTTGTTCTTGTGCTTCAAGAGGGCATTATACAAATCTTCAAGGATCGGCATATTTTCCGGCACGGGATTTTCAAAGTAGCCATCGTAGATATGACGGATACACTCGTCAATGATGCCTTTCTCATCGTTCTCCAGCCCGTCCTTCCCTCCGGCGATCAGGTCACATAAGGTAATGATAAAGTCCGATTTCAGCTTTAACGCTTCCTTGTCCCCCTTATGGGAAAGCTGTATATCCATCGGGTTTAAATAATCCTTTGAATTGGTGGCAAGCTTTACCACCTGCCCGTGCAGTGCGCCCACGAGGGCAAAATATTCTCCCTCCGGATCACAGATAATCACATCGTCCCTTGTCATAAGAAAACAGGATAAAATCTCACGCTTTGCACTGAAAGACTTACCGGAGCCGGGCGTACCGAGTATCACGCCGTTTGGTGTTCTTAAGCGTTTCCGGTCTGCCATGATCATGTTGTTACTGAGGGCGTTCAGACCGTAATAAATCGCCGGAGCAGGCATGAATAACTCCTGCGTACAGAACGGAACAAGGATAGCGGTACTCTTTGTGGTAAGCACACACTCTATCCCGGTTTCATTGCAGCCTATCGGTGCGGAAGCCATAAGCCCCTGCTCCTGCAGATACTGTAAACAGCGCAGGTTGCAGTTTGCCTGCTGGATAATGCCGGACACACTCTGCGTGATGTTCTCAAGCTCCCGCTTGCTCCTGCCGTAGCAGGTAATCAGGAATGTCATCTTGATGATCTTCTGGTTGCTGGTATTAAGGTCATCCAAAAGCTCCAGCGTGTCCTTTTCATAAGTGATGATGTCCGTGGGTAAAATATCCATGTCATAGCCGGAGCGTACTGCTTTCTTCTGTTCCTCAATCTTCATCTTCTGAATATTTGTCAATGCCCCTTTTAACATCTTGATCGCCTTTACCGGGTCAAAGGTCTGCATGTGCATGGTAATGGTTAGGTTATCATCAATGTCAAGGAGCTTCTTTAGCAGCTCATCATTAAATCTCGGTGCAATGATGTCCAGATAGTGGACGCTGCCATACATCTTCCCCGCTTTAAAACGGCTCGGATAACGGAAGTCAAAGCCCGGCGGTGCGATATAGTCCTTTACGCTTTTACCGGATTCTGACAGCTCCTTAAAGGAAAAACGGAAAGGCTCCATTGTATCCTGGTTGAAATATTCATGCAGGATACGCAGCCGTTCCTTTCCGTCAAGGCTTCTGGCGTGTGTGCCAAGATTTAAAAAGTTCTTTATCACATCGGCTTCGATGCTTGCAAGTTTCGCCCTTGCTTCCTTGAAGCCTTTGCACTCAATACCGAAAATCAGGTATTTCGATTTGATGATGCCGTTGTTTCCCTTTGCTGCCTGTTTCTTTAACATTTCCGTATATTCCTCACGGATATCGTCAAATTCATCTCCCTGCAAAGGAATGTCAAACTGCTCTATCAAAGTCTGTTCGTTGACCTGTCTGTTAAACAGGAACAGTTCAAACTTAATAGACGGATCAAAGTAATTGATGAGCTTGCTGTACTCCTCTAAAATCTCCCCCTGATCTTCTATCTCTAAAAGGTCATAGTTGATGTCAAAAAACTCCACCATTTTCGTGTAGAAAGTGGAAGTCACCTGACAGATACCGTCCTGAAACATCTTTTTAAAGGTAATGGTATTCTGTGCCGTGGTTGGCTTTTCCTGTTTTTTGCTGTTTCCGGAGAGAGTACGTTTCAGCTCCATAAGCCTTTTCCTTTCTGAAAAGCTCAATCCTGCTTTGGGCTTTGCAGCTCTAACCTGCCTGCCCTGCGTTTCTGCCTGCGGCTTTTTCTTCAAGATAGCGCACCTCCTTTTTCATTCTCTCTTTCTCCTCCAACTGTCTGTAAAGATTTTCTGATTTATAGGGACGGATTCCCGGCGTGAGGATTTTCTGCCGTAACATAAAATACAGAATCTTCTCTGCGGGGAACCCGTCTTTTTCATACATTGCCAAAAAGAAAAACGGCAGCATGAGGGCTACCATGATCAGTGCCGATGCCTGTGTGCCGATAACCCCTTTTGTGAAAATATAAAAGGGGATGCCCACCGCACCCGCACTTCCAAAGCAGACAAGCTGGCGTTTTGTTAAGTTCATTGCCACCTTTGTCTTGATGCCGCTTAGATTTTTTGGCACTGCTACTGATATAGCCATAAGCATTGCAGCCGGAAACCATCTCCCGGCTGCACCTCCTTTCCCGTATGCAATGCCCCTTTAATGGGCATTGAAGATTGATTTGCTAAGGGAGCCTGTCTTAAATAAGCTGAAGCATAGGATTACGGTGTAGGCTGCCACCGACCATAAAGCCGAGTGAAGATTGCCGGCAACTGCCACGCCGGATACCAGCACGGAGTAAATACCTACGCACACCATAATGAAAAATCCCTGAAATGCCAAAGCACACAGTCCCTTGATATAGTTGCTTCCGATACTGCCCCATTCCCGGTTGCTCAAAGTCGCAAACGGAACCGGAGCCACTGAAACATAAAGGTATATTTCTATCATGCGCCCATATAAAATGACGGTGATTAAGACGGACATGATTTTCATACATAAGCTGACGATCATGGTTTCTATCCCAAGCCCTATCAGTTCGCCAATGCCCATAGTGGAAAGCTGGGTGTTGAACATGGTCTGTAAAGTGGCTGTCACATCTATGCTTGCATTGCCCGTGATGACACCCGCAGCCTTTGTCACGATATGGTTTCCCACATCAAAAATCGCCATCGTGATGTCAAAGGTATAGCTGACAAACAGCACTGCAATACATGCCTTTACAAGATAACGGAAGAAAAATTCGCTCCCGATCTCGTGCATGTTGTTCTTGTCCATTACCATTGTAATCAGCTCATAGCAGAGAATGGCACTGATGATCATTCCCGCTATGGGAACCATGACGTTTTCTGAAAGGCTCTGTATCATGGAAAAGATACCGGAGTTCCAAGAGCTGGGTGTTTTCCCCACCTCCCCGGCGATAGTCCCGACCTTATCATTTACGTCCGTGAACATCGTGGAAAGATTGTCAAGCACCCAGCCCTGCAGCATTTCCTTTATAAATTCAGTGATTTTGTCAATGATCGCTCCCATGAATTATGAGAAAAGGGAAGTGAGCTGTGGAATCACCGTCTGCGCCACAATGACAATGCCGCCGCCCGCCATGAGCTGCTTGATGCCCTGTGATTTTGCACCCGGATTGTCATTTCCATAGCCTTCCAGAAGGTTGATAACGCCCCATACTGCCACGCCTGCTCCGATTGCTGTTACGACTGTCTTTAATCCTGTTACTGCTGTTGTAAAAAAACTCATGATTTTTACCTCTTTCTTTCCTAAGATTTGATTTTTTGATAAAGAAAGAGCTTTGTATGTAAATCCCCGCCCTTTGTGGTAAAATAAGGGCAGGGAAATCCTTTGGAGAACCCTGCTGGCATCCGGTACATTCTGTTTGGCGATAGGCTGTGCCGGGTGCTTTTCTATTCTCACAAAGATACATTGCAAAACTCCTTTGATTTGTGTTTATCCATGCCAGCTCGATTATGCTTCGCTTCATCTCGCTGCGGCTGAACGCCAAATACAGCTAAATGCAAATCTGCGTGTCTGCAAGTAAACTTGCACACTTGCTTTGCATTACCTGTGCATGTCTAAACAGATTTTCATATTCAGTTGTCAATCTGCACTTTTGGACACTCTGTCCAAAAGCCGCTATTCAGTTGTCATTGAGGAATTATCCTCCTGCCCGTTTACTTCCCCACAGTCAAAGGCATCGTCTACCATTGTTGCAGGCGTGACTTTCATGTGATGCAGATGCTTCACATAGTCCTCAATGTCAAAGGCATTTTTCGGGTCATAATCGGACAGCTCTTTGTATCTGTCATGCTTCGTTATATCAAACTTGTCTGAGAAAAAAGGTCTTACGCCCCTAAGCTGCATGATACATTTCCCGCCGTCCATGACCGCTATCTCATCCTGACTCATCAGCTCTTTTCCGGTCTTTTGGTAATTCAGACCGTAGGACTGGCTTGTACCTCTCGTATCTGAGGTATTGTAAAGGTCTATTGTTTCTTTACCCAAAATCTCCGCCATCTCTTTTAAGGTGGTCTTTTCCTTCCCTCCGAGGAATAAGGTGGTATCACAATTCCCTTCAATGGTGTCAGCGTTGTCCTTATAAATCGCCTTGAGCTGGGACTTTGACTGCAAAATAATAGAAGCTGATATTTCCCGGCTACGAATGGTAGCGATCAGCTTCTCAAACTGTGGAATCTGCCCAATATTACTGAACTCATCCAGCAGGCACCGCACATGAACCGGAAGCCTGCCATTATAAACATCGTCTGCCTTATCGCAGAGCAGGTTAAAGAGCTGTGAATACATGATTGACACCACGAAATTAAATGTGGCATCCGTATCGGAAATAATGACGAATAACGCTGTCTTTTGCTCTCCAAGCGTGTCAAGCTCCAGCTCGTCATATTCCATCAGGTCACGCAGCTCTTTGATATCAAATGGTGCTAACCTTGCACCGCAGCTAATAAGTATGGATTTAGCTGTTTTTCCAGAGACGAAAAATCAAGGACTTTTTCATCAAATTCAAAAAGAAGTCACATTTTGCGGACTTCCTCACGGAGCAGACGCTTGATTTTGTCCTCCATCGTCTCTTTTGCGGTCTGGCTGAAATGGACACGGACGATATATGTGGTCTTGCCGATCTGCTTTCTGACAGTCGGGCAAGTGGCGGTGTTGGTTGCGGTATTGTTCATTCAAAATCCTCCTGTAAATGAAAAATGCCCGGTGACTGTTCATCATCGGGCGGTGTCGGTATGAGGGAACAAGGCAAGGCGGCAACATTAAGGTATCTATAAAAACCTTGCCGTCTTTGCCACGCTTGCCGTGTTCCTGTTGTCAGTCTCGGAGATAGCAGACCCATGCTGTGCCGTCTTTCTCGGTCACAAGCCTGTACCCGATACGGCTCTTTGCCGTTCTCATGGTGCGTGAGGAAATCCCACGCTCATTGACCATCTTTTCCAGCTCTGCGCTCGGCATACGCTTTCCGTCTGCCAGCAGTTCCAATATCAGTGCTTCTGCCTGTGCGGTCTTGCTTTCCGTCTTGGCTGTGTCTGTCCCGGCAAGAAGCTCGTCAGCGGTAATGTCATAAGCTCCTATCCACGCAAACCCTTTCTCGTCTCCCAGAGAAAAGGCAAGGGACTGTCCGGGCGGCGCAAGGGAGCTTTTCTCATGGATAAGTACCCTTGTTGTGGGGCTGTCCTTCAGCTTGCCGATAAAGAGCAGACTGCGGACTGCCGCCGTAATGTCGATAGACCCTAATCCCCGGTAGGTGCTTTGCGTTCCTGCGGCTTTGTTGAGGTGTCCGATCAGCACGATAGCGCACCCGGTAGCCTGTGCAATGTCTCCCAGACTGCGGAATATCGGGCGCACCTCGTTTGCCCGGTTCATGTCCACATCTGCGCCCAGAAACGCCTGTACCGGGTCAATGATAACCAGCCTTGCGTTGTTTTCCCGGATTGCCCTTGCGATGCGTTCATCGGCAAGGGTCAGCGGTGTGTCTCTATCGTCAATGACAAGCACTTTTTCAAGGTCTGCGTCCGCTTCCATCAGCCGGGGCTTAACGGTATCGCCCAGACCGTCCTCGGCGGTCTGATAGATGATATTAAAAGGCTCAAGTGTCTCCATACCGGGTAAAGGCTTTCGATTGGTGCAAGCCGCCGCAAGGCGCATAGCAAAGTAGGTCTTGCCCTCGCCGGGGTTGCCCTGTATAATCGTCAGCTTTCCAAATGGGATATACGGAAACCATAGCCAATCCACGCTCGTCAGCTCCACATCTGCCATGCGGAGCATGGGAACAGGCTGGGCGGTGGGCAGCTCTCGCAGCGTGATTGTCTCGGCTATGAATTTGCGGCTGGGAATGTCCCCTTGCTGACGGAGAACATCGTTCCAGTCTTTCCTTGCCGGGACAAGGCGAATGACGGCGATCTCGCTGGGAATGTCCTGCGCCAGTCGGAAGCAGGCTTCACCTCCTGCGGTGTCGCTGTCAAGGCAGAGGAATACTTTTCGGGTGTCCTTGCGTTCAGAAAGGAAACGGTCAAGGGCTTTGCCCGAAACGCCGCCCAGGGCAAGATAGCTCCTTGTCTTCCAGTCCTGCGGATAAAGGCAGATGAACGATAACAGGTCAATCGGTGCTTCAAAGACAAAGAGCTGGTTGCCGTTTCCCTCGTATCGGAACGGATAGGACTTGTCAGACCCGGTAATATCCTGTCTGAATGTGTCTGCCGTTCCTCGCACATGGGCGTATCTCGGCGTACCGCTTCGGTCTCTGCCGACAAACACAACATTGTGCCGCTTTGCGTCCTCGTAAATATCCCCGGAAAGAAGAAAAGCCTCAACAAGCGTTTTGTTGAGACCTCGGCTTTCGCAAAGATATTGAATTGCTCTGTCGGCTGTTCTGTTGTGCAAGGGCAAGTGGAACGCTGTGGGCGGTGCTGTGCTGGCTTCGCTCTGTCCCTCGGCGCTTTCGCCGGTTAAGAGCTGGACTGCTTCGGGAAAGGACTTGCCGTAAAACTCCATGACAAAATCAATGGGATAGCCGCCCTTGCTCTGGCTGTGGCGAAACCATTTGTTTCCCCGGACGGTCAGGCTGTCATGTTCTTTCCAGCGGTATTCCCGTCCGCTTTTGATAAGCGTCTCTCCCTGTGTGCGGAGAAAATCTTCCAGACTGACGGCGTTTGCCCGGTCAATCTGTGCTTGGGTGTAATTCATCGGGATAGTTCCTCCTTTTTGTGTCGTGTTTGGGGTCGATTTTGGAGCATTTGTTCCTCTGTGCGCTCGTTAAATCGGGCGGCAGTATCTACGCATGACTTGACCTTCCAAAGACGGTGTAAATCGTCTCTGACGGTCTTAAACTCGCCGTAGGTGGTTTCATGCGCCTGTTCCAGAGCGTCATACTCTGCGGACAGCTTTTTCATATCCACCTTGCCGTCCGGGAACTCCCCAGTCAGCTTTCGTCTGGCGGCGTAGAACTGTATCAGTTCCGTTTCATGCTCTGCCTTGTACTTGGCTCTGGGCTTCTCAAACTTGATTTTCTGCAAGCCGTCATAGACAGGCTTCAAGCTCTGGAAAGCAGCGGAGCTGTCATAGAGCTGCTTAATTGCTTTCATTCGGGCGGTCTGTTCGTCCAGCGTTTTCTTCAAGCTCTCTGTGGCAGCACTGTGTTCGCTGACACGGTGTTCCAAATCTTCAAGGGAGTAAATGCCGTTTGCCCGGAGATAATTGAAAGTCTCGTTCATCTCCTTTAGGTTGCTGACCTTGCCTTTCTGCGAATATGCCCCGGCTCTGCGCTGGGTGTAATAGGCGTTCAGCAGAGAAACAAGGTCGGGTGCCTGCGGCTTGGCAAGCTCTGCTTTTGCTTCGGCAATCCAATCAAACAGGAGAGCGATTTTCTTCTTGATGTCCCGGATAACGGCATTGGTGGCTCTAATCCAGCGATTGAACTCGCCTTTCTCGGTGCGTATGCCTTTCTTCTCCATTGCCCGGACGGTTGCGCCCTCATGGACGGTGGGAAGAAGCTCCACGCCCTGACGCTCATAGCTTCGGTGGTCGATACGAACGTCAAGCCCCTTTTCCGCAAACTTGGCGTTGCATAGCTCCGCCCATGTCTGCCGCCAGTATTCCAGCGTTTCGGGACTGCCCCAGTCGGTAGTGGGAACGGCGTTGAACACAAACTTTCCGTCTGCGTCCCGGATACGGTTGCCGTCCTCGTCCAGCTCATACACCCGGCGTTGCTTTAGCCCCCATTTGCCGTTCTGCTCGATGGGGCGGATGGGGCAAAGCACATGAAAATGTGGGTTTGGTATGCCGCCGTCCTCCCGGTCTGGCTGGTGTACGGCGAAGTCAACCACCATGCCCCGGCTCACAAAGTTCTCCAATAAAAATTGCCTTGCAAGAGCGATGTTTTCCTCAAGGGAGAACTCATTCTGCAAGGCAATGTCAAAGCTGTATGCAAGCTGTGCGTTCTTTCCACGCTCGGCTTTTTCCACGGCGTTCCATAGGGTCTGGCGGTCTGCGTATTCGGGCGGTGCATGGGACGGCAGGAGAATGTCAGAGCAGATCACGCCGCCCTTTCTGGTGTAGTCGCTGTATTCGCCGTAATACTCGCTATACAATCGCTCCCCGGCACGGTAGGCGGCAGAAGCAATAGCGGACTGTCCTGCGCTTCGCTTAGTCTGCGTGACGCTTAGATGAAATAGTGCCATCGGCTTTCAGCTCCTTTTCTCTGTTCGCTTGGTTGGTGTGAGTAATCGCCATGTGCCGGACGGCTCGCTGGACTTCGGACAGAGAAAAGATGTACTCCATCAGCTCTGTCATTTCGGTGCGTGTGAGATCTTTGACCTCCGGGGCAAGGCTCTCAATCGTGCCGCCCAGATTGCAAAGACGATGGGTGCGTTTCTGCCTTTCGCCTTTCTCCAGATATTTCTTTCTGTTCTCCAGACGCTCCAGCTTGTGCTTCTCCTGTGCAAGCTGCGTCTCAGCTCGTTCCTTTTCGGCTCGAAGCTGATCGAGGGTTTTCGGTTTTGTCATTGTGATTGACCTCCTTTTTTGATTTTTGGGATAAAAAAAGACCGTCAACTTTTCGCATAGTGCGACCAGTCAACGGTCAGTTTTTCGGTATTCAGTTTTTCAAACTTGCTGGCGGCGAACAGCATTTCATGCTGTTTGCGGACGGCAAGTACACAGGGGATAGCCGCATAAGCGGCGCAAGGGAGTGTAGCTCCCTTGACGGAACAAAGTGACGCAACATTCTCGGTCGGGCAGTTTTCTTCTGCTGACAGAGAATGAAGCTCCGCAGGACGCACGAATACTTCCGATAGGAGAGTATAGAAGTGCGCCCTTTAGTTCCTAAAGGGATTTTATCAGTTCGTCAAACTGGAATTGGTCATTCTTCTTTTTCTTCAGGAGTATCTTCATTTGGCTTGGAACTGATTTTTGAAACAATAATACCTGTGCAAGTAACAACTACCACACAAAGATACATTCCTATTCCTAATGCTCATGTACGGTAAAGTATCACAAGAAAATTATGTCGAATTGACAGCCGCCTCCGCTATACCGAATAAGGAAATAAAGAGTCCTCAAATTTTGCGCTACTAAATGAAGACGAGCGGAAGTAATCTCCCGCTCGTCAGTAAACTTAACTATGCCATATCAATCCCGCTTCTTTCCCGCCACCGGCACTAAGAACAGCGCGGGCAACAGCAGGAAAGCGGTACAGACCAGCCCCCAGGGTATGGACACCTGCTGGGCTACCAGCCCCACAATAGGCCCGCCGATGATCTGCCCGAAAGAGTCCAGCTGTCCGCTGGTGGAAAAGACTGTGGCGCGCATTTTCTCATCCACATGGTCGTTCATCCAGGCGGCCAGCACAGGCTCCTTGATGGTGCGCATAAGCCCCGCCAGCAGGAACACCAACAACATGAACCAAAAGCTCCGCCCCACCGCGAAGAGAACCAGGAACAGGATATACCCGGCGCTGGTGGACATGACCACACTGGTTCGGCTGACAGTCCCTTTTTTCTCCATGCGGGCGATGAGCAACTGAGAAGCCAGAATACCTAAGCCGCTGCCGATAAGACTGATAACACCGAACCAAGTGACGCTGTTCAGCGGCCCGATAACGGGTATTACCGTGTCATCCAGAAAATGAGCGGTGGAGAGCCGGTCAAAGCCTTCACTGGCAAGTCCCCCGCATAGTGTGATTGCTAAGAGCGCCAGCAACACAGGTGCGCCTTTCACAAAGCCCAGGTTGAGCTTGAACAGGCAGACAAAGTCTTTAAGCAAGCCCTGCCGTTCCTCAATAGCAGGGGAGAAGTTGGTTTCTGGCATGATGCGAACCATCACCAGCCCCAACAACAAGCACAAACTGCCCCCCAAGATGAGAGGCATTTGCAGGTTTATGTTTCCCAGCAGTGTGCCCAGCACCACGCCCAGAACGCCGCCGATTTGCCCCATTTGACTGCCCCGCAGGAACACCTTGTCTATGGGTTTGTCCTCTTCCTCCGAGGCAATCCACGCCTCCAGAGCGCCGGTGATGAAGGTATCACCGCAACCCCAGACAACCTGGGCCAGCAGAACCGGCGCGAACCACGGTAGCGCACCCTCCATCAGAAAGCCCAGGCCGTAGAGGAACATTCCAATCAGCACCGAGCGCCGACGGCTATACAAATCCGCCACCACACCGGTGGGCATCTCGAACAGAAAGCAGGAGGTCTCCTGAACCGTCCCTACCAGGACAAGCTGGAAAGCATCCAGCTGCACCACCTCCAGGTGGTACACGATGGAAAGCACTGTGGACATAGAAACCGCCAGGGAACAGACAAATCGGAACAGCAGGTAGACAGAATATGCCTTTGAATTTTTAGCAAACATGAAGTTACATTTCATCATAATTAGTCTCTAATCCTTTCAAATCTCATTTTATATGACTTTTGCAAGCTGTTAAGCTAACTTGTGGAACATATGCCGAACCTTATCTATACGGCTATTCGGGCGGCGGGGTTGGCAAATAAATTTACCAATAGCTGGCTGGTATCCTTTTAACTCTGTCAAGCAGACTCCCTGCCCATTTGTGAAATAAGTTAAATCGTTCCTGTATTCTTGAATACATCTAGCAGGGATTTCTCCTTTCAGAATGACCTCGTCATTCTTTATCTGAGTACTTACAATATCTGCACAATACCTTGGAGCATCATGATACGCCCGTGAGAGATATTCCTGCGGTGCATAAATTTCAAAGTGGAGATATGGCTCTAATAGTTCTGTCCCTGCTTTTTTTAAAGCCTGCTCCAATACGATAGGGGAAAGCAGCCGAAAGTCTGCGGGGGTACTTACAGGACTATAATACAATCCATATTCAAAACAGATTTTACAGTCTGTCACTTTCCATCCATACAGCCCCTGCTCGCAGCCATAAAGAACCCCCTCCATAACCGCATTTTGGAACGATTGATTTAAATATCCAAGTGAAACTCTGCTTTCATACTGCACTCCGCTTCCAATAGGGAGCGGCTCTATGGACAACCCGACAGAAGCCCAGAAAGGATTTGGCGGGACTTCTATGTGGATGGTATATTCTGCTTTTCTAAGCGGTCTTTCCATATATATAACAGTAGGCTCTTTTATTTCTGCCTCCACATGATATTTTTCCTCAAGGATGGCACAAATGACTTCCATCTGCACATTCCCCAAAAAAGATAACATAATCTCATGTGTAACAGTATCAATGTCAAAATGCAAAAGAGGGTCTGTATCAGCAATCTCTGCGAGGGCATTTAACAGGGCTTCCCTTTGCTCCGGCTTTTGCGGCTCTACCGTTGTCCGAAGTAATGGCATGGGATTATCAATCCATGTTTTGTGAGGCAGGAGTTTTTCATTTCCCAGAATGTCGTTCAGTTTCAAAGTATCATCAGCTAAAATAACAATTTCTCCCGGACAGGCATGGTCAGCCGGGACGATTTCACCATTTGACGGAATACACATTTCTGTGATTTTTATTTTCTCTTTTTCAGATATTCTAATAACATCCCTCAAATGCAATGTTCCGCTATATATACGCACATAAACAAAACGCCGCCTTTTCTCTGAATATTCAATCTTAAAAACCTGCCCGCATAGTTCAGATTGACCTTCAGGCGTTGATGAATAAAATTTACTGGCAATTACTTCTATAAGCTGCCGAATCCCCAGATTGTTTTTAGCGCTTCCGTGATAAACGGGAAATAACGTTCCGTTTTGGAATCTCCTGTTTTCTTCCTGTTCCAGTTCTGACATTTTAAACGGTTTCCCTGACATATATTTCTCTAATAGTTCATCGTTTCCCATAATTACCGCATCCCACTGTTCCATATCGTCATTGTCCGTTACATTTATATGGGGATGCTGCCCAACCTTTTGCTTCACTATAATTTCCGAAGAAAGCTTTGCTTTCATTTCCCGATATACCATTGGCAAATCAATCCCCTCTTGGTCAATTTTATTGATGAAAAAAATTGTCGGAATCTTCATTATCTGTAGTGCATGAAACAGTATACGGGTCTGTGCCTGTATGCCATCCTTTGCAGAAACTAATAATACTGCTCCGTCTAATACGGATAAAGAACGGTATACTTCCGCCAAAAAATCCATATGGCCTGGCGTATCTATAATGTTGACTTTTACATCCTCCCACTGAAAAGATGTCACTGCTGTCTGGATAGTGATTCCCCTTTGACGCTCCAAATTCATTGTATCTGTCCTTGTTGTGCCTTCATCTACGCTCCCTAGTTCTGCAATTGCACCACTGGTATACAATAAACTTTCCGTTAATGTTGTCTTTCCTGCGTCAACGTGAGCCAGAATGCCTAAGTTAATTATTTTCATGTGATTTTCCTCCTATCAACACCCAAAAAAGGGCATAAAAATACCCAGTGATAAATACTCCTATCACTGGGTAAATAACTCCAATAGCCCCAAAACACTTATATGTTTTCGGGCATATAAAATTACATGATAAAAGTATTCTTAAACTGGGTACAAAAAACTAAGCCCCATATTAAAAGTGAAACGGGACTGCTACTTTTTGTTCCCACTATCAAATTGACAGTTTATTTAAGAATACCTTGCCGCATATTTATTAACTCCTTGTATAATACTGAATCTAATTATATTCCTTAACCCTTTATTTGTCAAGCTGACAAACTAAAGCAGAAAAAGCGGCAGGATTTCCCCCTGCCACTAATCATCTGTTTATGCAAAAATAATTTCCTTTTCCACAATCTCCCTCGCACAAGCCCTTATGTTATTGAGGCATCCTGTCCATTCTAAGGCGTTTTCTGCCTTTAGCTGTTCCGTTATGCCCTGTGCCTGTTTCATACCCTCTATGAGCCTTTCAAAGCGTTCCTGTGCCTGTCTGTTGATGTCGGCAAGGTAGGCGTTTAGCCTGCCGCTTGTAAGAAGATTGGTGTATGTAACTTTACGGTACTGTTTTAGATAATCTAAATGCCGTTGCCCCCAGATGCCTATTGCCTGTTCTTCTTCGGCGGGTACAGTTAAGCACGGTATCAAATAATCCCCTTGCCTTTCGTATTTGCCGCCCAGTTCCTCAAATAATGATTTGTTGCTCACTTTTCGTATTCAAATTATACCATAAAACTTGTGAACAATTCTACCGCAACTTTGGAATATATGAGAAAAGTCCGGACAGTTTTCTGCCCGGACTTCCTCGCTCAATCATAAATCAATTCCGCTTTCACAATCTCCTCTGCCTGTGCCTTGCAAGCGTTCATCTGCCGCACCCATTCCATTTGATTATCGGCTTTCAGTTGCTCGGTCACGCCGTACTGCTTTGCCAGTTGCGGCACGATCAGCTCCATTCGGTTTTGTGCCGCTTCGTCAATCTCGGCGCAATGCTCAAAGAGCCTATCGGATAGCACCAGCTCATTGAACAGTATCGGGCGGTGCATTTCCAGATACGCCTTGCGGAGTCTGCCGTAGTGTCCGAGGGGCTTTGTCTTGCGGATAATGATGTTCGGGATAAGATAATCACCGTTCTGTGTGTAAGTGATATTCATGCTGTTTGTACTCCTTTCATCGGCTCTCTCTGCGGTAAACTGCTGACGGGAACGAACACTCCCTTTGCAATGTCCTCTGCACGAATGGCGGCTTTCTTGGCTTCGATTTCCGCCTTTTTTCTCCCCTTGATTTTGTCCTCGTATCGCTTCTGTGCTCCGCTGGCTTTCCGTTTCAAGTAGTTCTGATGAAGCCTGTCCTTGCGTTCCTCACGCTTGCGGATTTCCTCCAATTCCTCCGGGGTCAGCTCCACTTCTCCAAACGTCGGGGGAACGAATCGCCCAACGAAATTGAAGTAAATCTCGACCTCCTGTGTGGTCTGTATACTGCCTTTACGGTCACGCTCATGCACAAGGATTTTCTCGATGAACTCATTGAGCATGGCAATGGTCAGCTTGTCGAAGTTCTCGTATTTGTCAATCAGAGCGATAAAACGGTCAGCGTTCTTTTCGTGCGTTTCATAGCTCTTGACTGCCTTTTCCAGAGCAGAGATTTCAGCGGTAAGCTCGGACTGTTCCTTTGCGTATTGAGCGTCCAGAGTGGCGTATCTGCTGTCGGACAGCTTTCCTAAAATGTTGTCCTCATAGATTTTGCAGAGCAGGACTTCCAGCTCGGAAATCCTCTGCTTAGCGGCAGCAAGGCGTATGCGCTGTTTCTTAACTTCTGTTGTTTGCTGGCTGGACTGCGCTTCCTGCACCACACGGACAAACTCGGCTCGGTCGAGCTTTGCATATTCGGCAATGGCTTTGAGCATTTCGGAAACAAGGGACAGTACCACATCTTCATTGATACGGTGCTGGGTCTTGCATAGCGTTCCGCAAGGAACTTTGGTGTACTGTGAGCAGGTGTATTGAGAAATGCGCTTGCCGTTGTTGGTGCGGTGGACATACATCTTGCCGCCGCAATCGGCACAATAAAGCAAGCCTGTGAGGGGAGCTGCTTCGCCCCAGCCGTCCGGGTAGCGTCTGACATTCCCACGGATTTTCTGCACAAGGTCAAAGGTCTGCTGGTCAATGATAGGCTCATGGGTATTCTCGAAAATTGTCCATTCGTCCTCCGGGACATAATGGCTTTTCTTGTCCTTGAAGTGCTTTCGGGTCTTGAAATTGATGGTGTGTCCCAGATATTCACGCTTTTCAAGAAGGTTGCAGATGGTGGAAGAACCCCAGCCGTACACATCTTTGAAAGTCTTATTCTTGTTCACGCCCTCGCCGTGCTGGGCAAGGTAAGCGGACGGAATGAGGACTTTTTCTTCTTTCAGCTTGCTGGCGATCTGATACGGACCGTAGCCCTCAATCGTCATGGCAAAGATGCGCTTGACCACATCAGCGGCTTCGGGGTCAACCAACCATTGGTCTCTGGCTTCGTTCCAGAGATAGCCGTAAATGACCGTGCCTGTAAGGTGCTTGCCGGACTTGCCTTTGGACTGGAAAGTGGAACGGATTTTACGGCTGGTATCTCTGGCGTAATACTCGTTCATAATGTTGCGGAAAGGGGTAAAATCATCGTCCCCTCTGGCACTGTCTACGCCGTCATTGATGGCGATAAGGCGAACGCCACGCTGACGCAGGATTTCCATAATCTGACCGACTTTCAGATAGTCACGACCCATGCGGCTCATGTCCTTGATACACAGGTACTCCACATTCCCGGCTTCCACTTCTTTCATCATTGCCAAAAATCCGGGACGGTCAAAGCAAGTACCACTAATGCCATCGTCCGTGAAATGGACAATGTTCGTAAACCCCTGCCGTGCGGCGAACTCCTCCAACATAGCTTTTTGATTGGAAATGGAATTGCTCTCACGCTGTTGGTCATCATCTTTGCCGAAGTCATCACGGCTCAGTCGTTCGTACAGAGCTGTGATTTTCTCGTTTTTTCTCATAACTTGTGCTCCTTTCTTCGGTTTTAGGTTGTGTGTTCTAAGAGACTTCCCAACCGCTTGATTAAGAAGTCTTTTAGAGCATACAACACCCGCAGCCAGCTTGTATTTCTTATACTGCCGTACTGCAAAGTGGTTCGGGTTCTCTGCTTCCAGCTCCTCAAACAGCAAATCTACGGCATTTTTGAAATTCTCATCGTCCTCTCTGGCTTCGCTTGCATCAATCAGATCAATCAGCATGGCGAAATTCTGCTCCTCCTCCGGAGCTTCATACCAGATATAAGCGATCAGTGCCGTATAATAGAGCTTTTCAGCCTTGATCCAGAAGTCCTCACCGGATTGCTGTCCCTCTCCTTTGGTGTTGACTATGATCGTGTTTACAAGTTTCAGAATATCCTTTTCGCTCCGTAAATAGGCGAAAGGATTATAGTGCATGGATTTTGCAAAGTTTATGGTATTTAAGACTTTTATTTTATATTTGCCCCTTTTCAGCATCTTTCCGCACTCGACTAATACCGTTCCTTTCGGATCAGTGACGACATAGCTTGAGTGCATCTGCATCAGGTTCGGCTTCACAAAAAATCTCGTCTTGCCGGAACCGGAACCGCCGATGACAAGAATATTTTTATTCCTCGCATACTTCGGCTGCTTTGGTCTGCCTGACATCATCAGCCTCTCCGTCTGGGTTAAAAGGACATTGTTTTCAAACACAGAGTCCATGTATGGCTCTATGTCTTTGGCATTTCCCCACCTTGCGGAACCATACTCCTTGCCATGCCGGAATTTCTTGGCGTTCTTGGCTTTGTAGTACACCACAAGCCGGAGGGCTATGCCGCAGCCTGCTCCAATCAGTAAATCTCTTGGGTGGAAGCTGGGCAGGGGATTGGAAAAAAGCGTATCAAAGCCGTTCATGGCTGCAATCATCTTGGCGGAAGCATCTGCTCCCTCCGATACTCTCCACAGCCACGCCACCTTGTCACAGAAATAGCCTGCAAGGATATACGGGACATTCAAAAGCAGCAGCTTCTTGGCGTCCGCACCTTTCGCCTTTGCTTTCAGATTTTCCGGGACAGCCTTTAGGTCTTTGGTTATGCCTGCAATGATGCTGCTCATAGGCTCTGTCCCCTGTCCTTATTTTTCTCCCGGCTCCTCTCCCTGTTCTTATCCTGTGACACTGCTTCCCTGAAATGCTTTAATTTCTCCCTTACGGAAGTCCTGCCTTTCTTTTTCTCATTACCATAAACAAATTCCTTGAATGCCTGCGACAGTGCATCGGCATCCCTGCCCTTGAAAAATACCAGATACTTGGGCGGTTCGCACGTCCTGTCTTTCTTGACAGCAAAATCAACATTATATTTACGAGCTACCCGCTCAAAGGATTTGATGTTGCTGTCCGTCACTTCGATAGACGATACTCCCACGCCCTCTCCCACCAGCTTTTTCACAGAAGTTTTACCATGCGATTTCTGTGATTTCTGCTTCTGATGATTCAGATAAATCCGCATTGCAGCTTTCAGTACGCTGGCACTTAGTTTTGAGGTCTTAATCACAAGGGCGATTGTCTTTTGCGTTACTTCCTCCTGCATAAGTACCTCCTGATCCATTGTTATCTGACTGTAAGCTCCGCTAAGGTGGAACATACAGCCGATGCAGTAAATATTTCATAAGCTCTCCTTTCCGCTTTTGGACATCGTGTCCAAAAGTCTGTAAACGCAAAAAGGGCAGCTATAAACCTTTATGGTCTATAACTGCCCTGACGCTGTGTACCATATTTAATTTATCTGTACCGGATTACCGGACACTGCTTTGTCTTTTTACCTGTTTTCCTGCGTTCCAAAGCAAACACCATATCCCCGGTACGTTCAAAATATCCAATATCTTTCTTCCAGCTCATACCGCATTTGCAATGCTGCAAACCGATAAACTGCTGTTTCATTTTCCTGCCGCACTCCGGGCATATCTTATTGTTGCTTCCCCTCTTTTTCTTTGGTAAATCAGGCTTTTTCTCCTTTGCGGGCTTTTCCTCCGGTATTCCGTTTTCCCTGATACGGATTTCATAACGAGGCATCTTTAAAAGATATGCTTGGTAAACCTCATCAAAGGGAACCCATACCGCCTGTGATTCCAGCTTTTTATAAATACGTTCCGTAATTTCCCTTGCTGCTTCCTCTGTGGGCATTTCCCCGTTTTCTTTATAATAAGAGCAGGTTTCCCGAAACATTTGGTCAGCAATTTTCATTTTCTGCTTCTGCTTTAAATCCTAATAGGTTTTATTTGGCTGCTTCTGCCGCTTATATGCAAGCGAATGATGATTTTGTTTCATATAATCCCTCTTTAAAATAAATTCCGCTTCAATTATTATAACAGAAGTCTTTTTATCATAAAATATTTTGTCTGTATTTATTATTCCAATAACATAACCGTACACATATCTGCCCGGATATGATTCTTCTCCATTGAAACATTATCGAAAAGCAATGCCTGAAACAGCACATCCCGCACATTATCAAGCAAAACGATCTTCTGCTCCTGCTCCGTCAGGTGTTCAAATTCCACGCCATCCCACACAATAGTTTTTCTTGCGGCTTCACAATAAGCAAACAGACCGAGGATATATTTATTTGACATAATAAAACCATAGGTTTCCTGCCCTTCATAGATCATTCTGTATCTGTCCGTTTCTTTCTCCGGCAGGCTGAAAATACACTGTACCGTTTCCAGACACACCCTGCCGTCATATTCCGGCTTCAGTTTTCTTTTATATCTCTGCACTTTTGTGTAAACTTCTTCCCGTTCCACGACGGAACGGGTGCGCTTAAACTGCGGCTTTTTGCAGAGCATATCCAAATCCATATATACATTGTTGATTATGCTTTTCCCTGCATACTGCCCGAAGGTTCTGATCCGCAGCAGATATGTAAGAACTTCATTTAACTTTTCCTCTGATATGATAAACTGAAAAGGCTTACTGCCAAATTCCATCCGTTCAAAAGCCAGCGGACAGCTCCCCTTTGCAACCTCCCTCTCCATTACCCTGTTGATATCTCTCATTGATTCCATTGTTATCTTCCTTTCCACCTTTAGACATCGTGTCCAAAAGTCATTGAACATAAAAAGGCAGCTACAAGCTGTCTGCTCATAACTGCCCTTACGCTGTGTTGCTTATAATGTAATTCCTGCCTTTATTGCAAAGTCGGCTTTTCTGTCTGTAAGTTCCTTCTGTTTTTCCTCCGGCAGACTTTTTAATACGCCGCCATAACCTTTCTCCATCAGCGGCGTTCCCTTTGCCATTAAATAGAGCTTTGTATCAAGCCATTCCTGCCACAGATTTTCAAACATACTCTGACTATCCGTGAAGGTTATCACATCATCAAAGCCCTGCGGCTCCTTGTAATACTGCAATTTTACAAAGCCGTATCTTCCTGCATCCATGACAAGGATATTCTCAAGCCCATACAGCTCTGCAAACGCCTCCGCAACCCTTCTGCACTTTTCCTGTTCTTCTTTCGTGATATATACTTTCTTCTCCATACCGCACCGCCTAATCTATTTTTTAAACCATTATCCACCTCTGGACACTCTGTCCAAAAGCTGCCTGTGAATATATTTATTATCTCCGCAAAAATCTTTCCAATTCTTTCAGACAATCCCTTTTTCCTCCCAGCCGCCGCCATACATATCATGCTGTACCTCCTGCTGATAATAATGGTTCATAGTTGAGGGAGCATTATAAAGTGCTGTAACCATGTATGCCTTAATGTTGGTTATCTTTGTGACAGTATCGTGCATACAGCCGATCACATACTCCAGATGCCCGCTGTTGAGCTTCAGGAATTTCGATTTTACAAGCTCATATGGGTAATCCTCTCCCGCTATTCTGACCGTTTTACGCTTTACGCATACCACTTCACAGATGACCTCAAAAAGCTCCTCATACAAATCCCTGTCCTGCCTTTTATCATACTTCATGTGATGCTCATACTCAATATTCTGCTTAATCAGCTCTATGTATGCGTTCACGTCCTCCATCACATCAATCTTATCGTTTCTCTGCTCCGGGTCTCCTGATTGATTGATAGGATTGTTATAGCTCATGTCAGTATTATTATAGTCAGTATAATTAGGGGCTGGTTTTCCGACCTCTTGAAGTTCGTTTTCCCGACCTCCTGAAGTCTGATTATCCGAATCCTTGAAGTCGGTTTTTCCGACCTCTTGAAGTCGGCTTCTCAAACTTCTTGAAGTCGGTTTTTCCGACTTCTGCAAGTCGGCTTCTCCGTCCTCAGTAAAAGCACCTTTATCGCCTCCCTGTTTATCCGGCTGCTCATCATTTTCCTCTGGAATAACAAAGTTCTTCACATAAATAATATCCGGCTTGCCAAGTCCCCTGCGTATCCGTTCCACCAGACCGATCCCTTTATTGGTATCTAATTCGGCAAGGACTTTTATCGCCTTATCCTTGCCGCATCCCAAATCCTCCATGATACTGTCCACCGTATAAATGATATACGCCCTGTTTTCATCATCAAGCCAGCCATTTTTCATGGAAAGTGCCATACGGTCAAGCATCAGTCCATAGAGGAGCTTAGCATCGCTGCTAAGCCCCTTAAACCTCTCGTCCTTAATCAGCAGACGTGGAACACGGTAAAACGAAAACTGCTCCGCTTCGATTCCGTAGTAATAATCGAATTTGATTGTACCGCCCATTTTCCGTGCCTCCTTTACTGCTTGCTCACGCCATTTGCGGCGTTCCATTCCTCCAATAGCTGATAGATGATATTTTCTATTTCCTCACTGGAATACTCCTCCGTAAAATATCGGCTGATCCTCTCGCCTTTGATTGTGACCTTTCTTTCCTTCGGCTTTTCCTCCGTCAAAATGAGCCTTACCATTGCAAGGGTCAGCTCCCCGTTTTTTCCATACTCCTTCAGTTTTGCCGACTGGTGGGTGGAAATTGCTGCACCTGTTTCCTCCAGAATGACCTGTACCCATTCCTGCGCCTGTTCCGTGAGAAACGATATGTCAACGCCCTGCACCAGACCGATTTTCTTCTTATCGACCATATCCAGCAATTCATCAGACAGACGGGCAAGCCATATATACCTTTGCACCGTCTTTCCACTCTCTCCGGCAGCTTCCCCCACTTCGTCAAGGCTGCTTCCGCTTCCCTTTTTGCCCTGATGTTTCATGGCTTCATACTTCATTGCATAAGCCCTTGCTTTTTCGCTGGGTAAAATATCCTCACGCTGAATGTTGGTATCCACCATGATAACCGTTGCTTCATCATCGCTGTAATCCCGCACGAACATCGGCATGGTGGAAAGCCCTGCCAGCTCGCACCCGTGCTTCCTGCGGTGCCCGGCAATGATCTCATAGCCGCCCCCTGCCCTCGGTCTTGCAATACCGGGCATTAACACACCATAGTTTCTAATGCTCTCCACGGTTTCCTGCATCTTTTCATCGTCAAGCACCTTGAACGGGTGTCCCTTAAACTCATGCAGCTCGGAAAGCGGTATCTCCCGCACCTGCTCTGTGCCTGCCGGAGCTTGGGAAGCTCCGAACAGATCATCAAAACTATTTATTTTGACCTTTGATGCACTTCCTGCCTTACTCATCACGAAGCACCTCCTCCGTCAAAGACTGATAGGCACTCGCCACTTTCCCCTTCGGGTCATGCCGATAGATGCTGACACCTTCTGCTGAAATTTCCGCAGCCCTTACGGAAATCGGGATACTGTTCTGAAATATCCTAACCTTGCTTCCATAATTCTCAATCAGTAATGCACTGATGTCCTTTGCATAGTTGGTGCGGTTATCCACCATCGTCAGCAGAATCCCCTCTATCTCCAGTTTTGGATTGATCTGCCGCTTTACCCTGCCTATGGTCTTGATAAGCTGCTCCAAACCTTTTACGGGCAGATATGCCGCCTGCACGGGAATTAAGATACTGTCGGCACAGGCAAAGGCATTTATGGTTATCATGCCAAGCGAGGGCATACAGTCAATCAGAATGTAATCGTAGTCCTCCCTTACCTGCTCTATGTAGGAACGCAGCACCAGCTCCCTGCTCATGGCATTCACAAGCGATACCTCCAGACCGGACAGCTCAATATTTCCCGGCATGAGGGAAATGCCCTCCTCATGCTCCAAAATGCCGTATCCCTTTTCCATTTCCTCATCATTGATAATATTTGCCATGACCGTGGCAAGCGTGACCTCCAGCTTGTCCGGTTCCGTAAAGCCTAAACTTGCAGTCAGGCTCCCCTGTGCGTCCGCATCGATCAGCAGGACTTTCTTTCCCTGCTTTGCCAGCCCGATTCCTAAGTTGCTTGTGGTGGTGGTCTTACCCACACCACCTTTTTGGTTTGCAATTGATATAACTTTACACATGATACATTCTCCTTTTTCTATGCTGTTTTCTATGATTTCTCTGCTACATTGCTCTTTCTTACTTCCACATACGCTCTGTAAAACTTCTTTGTCCCCTTGTTCGGGTACAAATCTGAAAATTCGGTAACTTCAATTTTGGAATTATTGTTCAATATCTTTCCGAACCAAGTAATATCGTTCTTCGTTCCCATCAGTCTGACCTTTAACATTAGTCTGCTCCTCCAAACAGGGCATACAGCTCCCGGTTGTATCTTGCATACTCCGGATAACGAATCTGTACCGCCTGCCAAAAATATGGTGCGTAGGCACAGCAGAACAGTTCCTCCACCGTGTAATTCCTGCACTCGTCAATCTGCTCCTCCATATCCTCATAGTCAAAAACACTCGGTGTACCATTACAGTACAGATTAAATGCCATTCTGACTACTTTCACGCTTCCGCTGGTCTGCCAGCCTTCCTGCAGGCATTCCGTTTTCACGCAGCCTGTCTTAAAATCATAAATGCTTTTAATATTTCTTCTGGTATCGTCACTGATGCCAAGACAGTAGCAGAGTGCCTTGTGGTAAACATCCTGATACCTTACCTCTTTTAACTTCTCGTAATAGAATTTCTCATGTGCATCGCTGATAAAAATAATGTTTTCTTTCTTTTCTGCTCCTAACGCTGTACTGTTCATTGTATTTACCTCCAAATTTTATTTTTGACCATAACAAAAGGACACTCCCAAATTCTCACTTGGAAAGTGTCCTAAAGGTACATACCCTATAAAATTAAATGTCGCACAAAACGTATTATCAAGTATTATTCCGTATTATACGTAGCAAATTTGTAGTAAATTTGTAGTAAATCACAACTCAAAATCGCTGAAACCCTTGATTTTACTGGTTTTCTTTACTCAAAGTTTTCATCGTCGGGAACAAAAGTACATCCCTGATAGCTGGTGAATCTGTAAGGAGCATAACAAGTCTGTCGATGCCGTATCCGATACCACCTGTTGGAGGCATACCTACTGCAAGTGCATTAAGGAAGTCTTCATCTGTGTGCTGTGCTTCCTCATCACCATTCTCTGCATTCTTATCCTGCTGTGCAAAACGTTCTCTCTGGTCGATTGGGTCGTTAAGCTCTGAATAAGCATTACACATTTCCCATGTGTTGATGAAAAGCTCAAAACGTTCAACCTTTTCTGGATCAGATGGCTTCTTCTTAGTAAGTGGAGAGATTGCAAGCGGATGATCCATAATAAATGTAGGCTGGATTAACTTCTCTTCGCAGTACTCTTCAAAGAATAAGTTAATGATATCGCCCTTTGTATGACGTTCCTCGAACTCAATTCCTCTTTCCTTAGCAAGAGCCTTAGCTTCTTCATCTGTCTTAATTGTATCAAAGTCAACGCCTGCATATTCCTTGATAGCATCATTCATAGTAAGTCTTCTGAATGGCTTTCCGAGGTCTATCTTAGTACCATTGTAAGTGATTTCAGTTGTACCGCATACAGTCTGTGCAAGGTGTCTGAACATGCTCTCTGTAAGCTCCATCATACCTTCATAATCTGTGTATGCCTGATACAGCTCCATAAGTGTGAACTCAGGATTATGTCTTGTGTCAACACCTTCATTTCTGTATACACGTCCGATTTCATATACTCTTTCAAGACCACCAACGATAAGTCTCTTAAGGTAAAGCTCTAAAGATATACGAAGCTTAACGTCCTCATCAAGTGCGTTGTAGTGAGTTTCAAAAGGTCTTGCTGCTGCACCACCTGCATTAGAAACAAGTGTTGGAGTCTCAACCTCCATAAAGTCCCTGCCGTCAAGGAATCTTCTGATTTCCTTTATAATCTGTGATCTCTTTACAAATGTATCCTTAACCTCAGGATTCATTATTAAATCAACATATCTCTGACGGTATCTCATATCAGTATCTGTAATTCCATGGAACTTCTCTGGAAGTACCTGTAAGCTCTTAGAAAGAAGTGTTATTTCCTCTGCATGAACTGATATTTCACCTGTCTTAGTTCTGAATATAAAGCCCTTGATACCAAATATATCACCTATATCAGACTTCTTGAAATCTGCATAAGCATCATCACCTATGGCATCTCTTGATATATATGCCTGCATTCTGCCCTTAAGATCTGCTATATTACAGAAAGATGCCTTTCCCATTACTCTCTTGAACATCATTCTTCCTGCAAAGCTTACCTCTATAGGAGAAGCATCCATAATAGCTCTTCTCTCATTATAATCGGCATTAACTGCCTCTCTTGCCTGCTGCTCGTCCATTCCATCAGTATTAACTGCTGGTCTGTCCCCTAGAAGCTCCTTCTCGTGTGCTTCATAGATAGCTCTGATTTCATCTGTATGGTGTGTAACATCATACTTTGTTATCTGAAATGGATCTTTACCTGCTTCCTGTAATGCGGCGAGCTTGTCCATTCTTACTTTAATCTGCTCATTAACATCTGGCTGTGAATTATTCTTATCTGCCACTTTCTTATCTCCTTTATATATAATTAGTCATTCTGTACTGAGATAATCTTATATTCAATAACTCCTGCTGGTGCTTCAACCTTAACTGTATCTCCAACCTTCTTGCCAAGCATAGCTGCTCCAAGTGGTGATTCATTTGATATCTTGTTATTAAGACTATCTGCTTCTGAAGAACCTACGATTACATATTCAATATCTTCATCATATTCTACATCGTGAAGCTTAACAACGCTTTCCATCTTGATAGCGTCCTTATCTGTATTGTTATCCTGAACAACTTCTGCGTTCTTAAGAATTTCTTCAAGTTCTGCAATCTGTGTTTCAATATCTCTCTGCTCATCTTTAGCTGCATCGTACTCAGCATTTTCTGATAAATCGCCCTGTTCTCTTGCTTCCTTTAACTTCTGGGCAACTTCCTTTCTTCTATCAACCTTTAAGTGCTCAAGTAAAGCTACTCTTTCTTCATATCCTTTTTTTGTAAGTAACTGTTTCTCTGCCATAGCTCGTCACCTTTCTATAAATAATATTTATATAGTATTATTACTATTGCTTAATAAAATGTTCAAGATATTATATCTCAACTAATACTTTATGTCAATCCACGCATCTGCTGTACAAATTCATTGAACTCGTCCTGCTTTGTTATATGATTAACTTCATTTCTTAATGCCGCCGCGTGCTTTATTCCTGCTGTATACCACGCAAAATGTTTACGCATCTCGCGCACTGCTGTAAATTCGCCCTTTACATCGCATAACATCTGGCAGTGCCTGATAATCATATCAACTATCTCATCTATTGACGGAGGTGCTGTAATATTTCCTGTTTCAAGATAGTCCTTGACCTGTCTGAATATCCACGGATTACCCTGTGCCCCGCGTCCTATCATAACGGCATCACAGCCTGTCTCCTTAAACATTCTTACTGCATCTTCACCACTTCTTATATCGCCATTGCCTATTACCGGAATATGAACCTTTTCTTTAACACGCCTTATTACATCCCAGTCAGCCTTTCCAGAATAATACTGGCTTCTTGTCCTTCCATGAACCGCAACCGCAGCCCCACCTGACTCCTGTATAATATATGCTATTTCTTCAGCGTTAATGCAGGTTTCGTCAAATCCTGTCCTTATCTTTACGGTGACAGGCTTATCAACTGCATTTGCCATAGCCTCCACTATCTTTCCTACAAGCAGGGGATTTTTAAGCAGTGCCGACCCCTCTCCGTTATTAACCACCTTAGGAACTGGACATCCCATATTGACATCTATTATATCAAAATCTCTTTCCGCAAGCCTTTTGGCGATGTCTGCCATTATCTGTGGTTCTGAACCAAATAACTGTACAGCTATCGGACTTTCTTTCTTATCTGTCTTTAATAATTCTTCTGTATTTTTATTATTATACAATACCGCCTTGGCACTCACCATCTCTGTATACAAAAGTCCACAGCCCTGTTCCTTGCATAAAAGACGAAATGGCAGGTCTGTCACTCCTGCCATCGGTCCTAATGCGACATTTGTTTTAATATCAACATTACCTATTCTCATCTTAACTCCGTTGTTATAATATTTTACTCATCCAAACCTAAGAAGAATACTTTATAGAACATCTCTAACGATTCCAGCAGGTCTCTTTTTTCATACTGATTCTTCTTAACAAGAAGTCCGCACGCTATATCATCATACAGCAGATCTTCTTCATCTGCTGTGGATTTGAATAACAGGTTGCCCTCCTCGTCAAATTCCATATCAAGTATTCCGCCGACTTCCTCTGTAAAAAGAACACACATTATCTTTAATTCGTTCTTTATATCTTCTGGAAGCCTGTCAAAATCCGGGTTAAAATAATATTTCTTCTCATAAGAATTAGATGCACAAAGCACCACATTTTCATCACTATACATATCCATATAATCCTCTCACTGAAACTTCGCCAGCTCTTATTGCAATCTCTTTTCCTGCTTCATCTTTTACAATAAGCTCGCCTTCTTTATTAATTCCAATCGCTGTTGCTATAAGCTCCTCTTTCTCATATATAGCACGGACTGTCCTGTCTTTATTAATAAGAAGTTCATTATACTTATCAACTAGCAGTGACAAATCATTAGTCTTAAGGAATTCGTGATAATATTTATCAAAGCTTCTTGAAAATGCAGCAATTATATTACTTCTCTTAATCTTTCTATGTGTTTCAAGATATAAAGATGTAGCCATATCCCTTATTGCCTCATCAAATTCTGTTGTATTGACATTAATTCCTATGCCTATTACAACATAATGTATAAGATCCATCTCTGCACTCATCTCAGTAAGTATGCCTGTTATCTTCTTACCATTCACAACGATATCATTAGGCCATTTGATATAACAATCTATATCCTTAACCTCTTCCCTTATAGCCTCTACCATTGCTATCGCAAGAACAAGTGTAAGCATTGAAGCACTCTCCGGGCTCATATCCGGACGAAGCAGAAGGCTCATCCATATTCCTGTTCCCGCAGGTGACTCCCAGCTTCTTCCTCTTCGTCCCCTGCCGCCTGTCTGACATTCCGCAACAAATAATGTTCCGTCAGGAGCATTGCTTTCTGCCGCAAGCTTTGCCTGGTTATTAGTCGAATCTGTCTTCTCAAAATATCTGATATGCTGGAATATTCCCTCAAGCTTATTATCATCAGAGCTATTATCTTTAAGCTTGTTATAAGCCTCTTTGTCTGTGCTTACATTTCTATCCTTATTGCCAGCTTCCCTGTCCTGTTCTTTATCAGCCCTGGATTTTATTGCACTGTCTTTTATAAGAAGGCTTCTTATCTCTGTATCTGTTATTATATCAGGATATTCTGTAATTCTGTAGCCTTTGTTCTGCACAGAATCTATAACATAGCCTTCCTCTTTTAACTGGTTAATAGCTTTCCATACAGCAGTCCTTGATACGCCAAATGCCTCACACAACTGCTGTCCTGATATATATCCATCTGCATTTCTTAACAAATGTAATATCTCTGATTTCATATTCGTACCGTCCTATAATTATTACAATACCACAAGTGCAGTAAATACAGTCATTATTCCAAGAAGAACTGCAACTACTGCCACTATAACACCAGATACCTTATTGCCATTTATAAAATGCTTCACAGCCGTAAGTGTATTAACAACTGTTCCAAGAAGAAACTCTATTGGAAAAAGCACTCCGCTTCTGCTTCTTAGGAACATTATTATAATAAATATAACTGTTGCTGCAATTGTAAGAACTATATTAGTGTAATCTATAATCATTTTGGTCTTTTTATAAGAACCACTTGTTGTATAATACATACCAATCCTCATTTCTATGCAATTAATAGTTACGTTACTTATAGGTTTAATATGCTCCAAGTGTAGCTGCCATTACAGCCTTGATTGTGTGCATACGGTTCTCTGCCTCATCAAATACAACTGACTGCTCTGACTCGAATACCTCATCTGTAACTTCCATTTCATCAAGTCCGAACTTATCGTGAATTTCCTTGCCTATTGTTGTCTTTAAGTCATGGAAAGCTGGAAGGCAATGCATAAATATAGCGTTCTTATCAGCATTGTCCATTACCTTCTTATTAACCTGATATGGAAGAAGTGCGTTAATTCTCTCTGTCCATACCTCATCAGGCTCACCCATTGATACCCATACATCTGTGTAAAGAACTTCTGCACCCTTAGTGCCTTCTGTAACATCTTCTGTTAATGTTACAGAACCGCCACTTTCTTTAGCCCATTCCCTGCACTGGTTTACAAGATCTTCATTAGGGAAATATTCCTTAGCTGTACAAGCTGTAAAATGTAATCCAAGCTTAGCACATACTATCATAAGTGAATTACCCATATTATATCTTGCATCTCCCATATATACGAACTTAACACCTTTTAATCTTCCAAGCTTTTCTTTTATTGTAAGCATATCAGCAAGCATCTGTGTTGGGTGGTACTCGTTAGTAAGTCCATTCCATACTGGAACTGAAGAATACTTTGCAAGGTCTTCTACTATCTCCTGTCCAAAGCCTCTGTATTCAATACCCTCAAACATTGTACAAAGAACTCTTGCTGTATCTGCTATGCTCTCTTTCTTTCCTATCTGTGAACCCTTAGGGTCTAAGTAAGTTACGCCCATACCAAGGTCGTGTGCTGCAACTTCAAATGAACAACGTGTTCTTGTACTTGTCTTTTCAAATATAAGAGCAACATTCTTTCCAAGTAATGGCTGTTCAACAACTCCGTCCTTCTTCATCTTCTTAAGCTTTGCAGCCAATTCTATAAGATATTCTATTTCCTCTGGTGTATAGTCTTTTAATGTTAAAAAATCTCTTCCTTTAAGATTCATAATGCTCCTCCATTCTTTAGCATAAATCATATGTAAACAATCTCTGCTCTAAGGCTATAGCATATTATCCTGCTAATAATACCCAATTTATAAATTTAGATAACATTTTATCGCAAACAGCTCATAAATGCAACTTCTTACATATTCAAATAACACTTACCTGCTTACATCACTGTTTATTAATTATAAAAATACCAGCGTGGTAACATTCATCTATTTTCTAATCATAAAAAATACCAGCACAGTGACTTTTATCTGTTCACTGGCTGGTATTCTTATTTAGTGGAATACGTGTCCACCAATTATTACATAGTCTGACATTGCTGAAAGATTGGTTATTGAAACCATTCTGAATGATGTATATCCGCCGATATTGTTCTTTCCTGACAATGCCTCAAGTGCTGCATCCATACATTCCTGTGTACGGATACCACTGTTAAGTCTGTTCTGGAACTTAGCTGATGGGCCGCCTGCTCCATCTGATGCTCCTGAGAACTGTGACTTCTGATATATAACCCCTGTTATTGAATTAGGATAGTTAGAGCTTCTAACTCTGTTTAATACAACATTAGCAACTGCAAGCTTCCCCTCATATGGCTCATAAGCTGCTTCCCAGTCAATAATGCAGGCAAGAAGATATATTTCTTCATTACTTACGCTCATTGTTGAGTTATATGATATATCCGTTCCAGATATTGTTCTTGATATAACTGCCTGTATTCTTTCTTCTTCAGCTATCCTTGCAGCTTCCTGTTCTGCTGCAATTCTTTCTTCTTCGGCAATTCTGGCAGCTTCTTCCTCTGCCTCTTTTGCTTCTGCCTCTTCAATTGTATATCCTGTAAGGATATCTTCATCATCAAGAGTCTGGGCTATAACCTCTGCCTCCTGATTGAATAATAAAGCGGCTGTCTTAGTATATCCTTCGCAATTACCTGAGCTTATCTTAGTCATACTGCCATTAACTTCCAACACATCTACCACTGTGTTCTTATAAAGTCTTCCATTAACTGATGAATTCTCATCATCGGCTGAATATACATCAAGATAAGGTTCTGTAATTGCAAGCGCTTTATTTTGCATCTGCCCCTGCTGTTCTTCATAACCTGTTAAGATTACTTCCTCAACATTGGCTGCGTATGATGCAACTCTGACCTCGGTATCAGTAATTGTACTTTCGTGTTGCTCATAGGTAGGTTTGGCGTCTGTTACCTTTGGAAGAACCGGCATCATCATCACTACCAGCGTAGCTCCCAAACAACAAGCAGCTTTGCTACTTCTAAGTTTCATAAAGTTTTTCCCTTTCCGGCACAAGTTGTTAAATGCGCCTACAAAATGTTACAGAATTGTTACATTTTGTTACGAAAGTATAATAGCAAAGTTAATCAAATTTGTCAAATTTGTTACAAAAAGCCACGGAACACAGTGTTTCCGTGGCTTTGCGCTTATATTACTGATTTAACATTTATTAAATATTTATGAAAATACACCCTTAAAAAGAGAGCTTCGACACATTTCTGCCTGTTATTACAACCTCTGCCTTACTGCTTCGTATGTAAGAATTGTACACGCAATAGCAGCATTAAGTGACTCAACCTCACCCTGCATTGGAATTCTTACATATTCATCAGCCTTATCTGCTAACTTATCTGTAAGTCCATTGCCCTCATTGCCAATCATAAATGCAGTAGGGTTTGTATAATCTTTCTTATTATAATTATCTGTACCATTAAGGTGTGCCGCATATACTGTCACGCCCTTAGACTTACATACATCAGCCGCCTCGCATATATCATCTACATATATAACCGGCACACGGTAAAGTGAACCCATAGTCGAGCGGATTGTCTTAGGATTGTATATATCAACTGTGTTACTGCTCATAATAATTCCTGTAACACCTGCACCCTCAGCCATTCTTACAATAGTTCCAAGATTACCGGGGTCCTGAAGATTTTCAATAATAAGAAGTAATGGGTTGCGCTTGTCTGAAAGTATACCTTCCAAATCTGTATCTGACATTCTGACAACTGCCATAATTCCCTGTGGTGTCTGTGTATCTGCCATACGCATAAACACGTTGTCTGTCACAATCTCCAGCACGTCTTTTCCTATGCTGTCATAATTCATTCTTTCAAGAAATTCCTCATTATCAGCCTTAAAAGTCTCTGATACATATACCTTTACAAGTCTGTCTGCCGGTGCTTCTGACACCATTTTCACGCCCTCAACAACAAACTGCTTCTCTTCTTTCCTTAGCTTTGCTTTTTTCTGCAGATTCACTACGTGCTTAACCTGCGAACTACTTGTACTTGTAATCATTTTTCACCATTTCCTGTATAATTAGTTAGAAAGCATAGCACTTATATTAAACTCATAATCACTAATATCCTTAGTCATGGCAAGTGCCTCATCAATATCATAATCAACGAACCTTCCGTCCTTATAAGCTACAAGTCTGTTGCTCTTTCCTGCAACTAAAAGATCAACTGCATAAGAACCCATAATAGAAGCATACATTCTGTCCTTACATGTAGGTGAGCCGCCTCTCTGCATATAACCAAGAATAGTAGCTCTTGTCTCTATTCCTGTAGCAGCTTCTATTCTTCTTGCCATTCCTGTTGAATGTCCGATTCCTTCAGCATTGATAATAAGGTGATGCTTCTTGCCTTTCTTTCTTCCGTCAATAATGTGATTAATTATTGCCTGTTCATCACCATTATATCTCTCTGGAAGAAGAATATCCTCTGCACCATTAGCGATACCACACCAAAGTGCAATATAGCCTGCATTACGTCCCATTACTTCAATAATACTACATCTTTCGTGAGATGTTGATGTATCTCTTATCTTATCAATAGCCTCCATAGCAGTGTTAACCGCTGTATCAAAACCAATTGTATAGTCTGTACAGGCAATATCAAGGTCAATTGTTCCTGGAAGACCTATTGTATTAACTCCAGTCTCAGCAAGCTTCTGTGCTCCACGGAAAGACCCGTCACCACCTATGACAACAATACCATCAATCCCGTGCTTTTTACATACCTCAGCAGCCTTCTTCTGTCCTTCTTCTGTCATAAACTCAAGACATCTAGCAGTATAAAGAATTGTACCACCTCTCTGTATAATATCAGAAACACTCTTCTTATCCATATCGATAATCTCATCATTAATAAGACCGTTGTAGCCCTTCTGAATTCCTTTTACTTTAAGTCCCTTGTTAATAGCTGTTCTTACTACAGCTCTGATTGCAGGATTCATACCAGGGGCATCTCCACCGCTTGTTAATACACCGATTGTTTTAATTTCTTTAGCCATAAATAATTTCCCCTTTCATCTAAAGTCTATGACATTCACCATATAAATATCTTGTAAGTAACAAAGTATTCTCTGTCAACAGATACAACTTTTATAACACTTACAGCTTTATAATTGCCTAAATAGTTTAACCTTTTTTAATAGTACCACAAATCTTTAAAAAGATATATTATTTTAGATAATTTTTATCTAAATTTTTATACAATTATTTTATGTTGTCGTAACATTTTTATCTCCATACAGACCCTTAAGCTTCATAAGAAGTTCTGAATTAACCTGTACAGTCCTGCTTGCAGGAAGGGCAATCCTTTTATTTTCTTTAGTGCAGTATATAATAACAGAATCTTTTCCATCTGAATTGTAAAGAATATCATTAAGCTCACTCTGCTTTGACTGGTATTCTTCTTCACTCTCGAATCTTATCCAGAGCTTTCTTGGAATAGTGTTAAAATCTATAACCTTATCACATATAAGCCTTGCGTTCTCATCTGCATTTGCCTGAACCCTTCCTGTAACAAATACCTTATCTGCTGTATCTATAACCGGCCGGTTAATAAGAAAGTTCCTCGGAAATACGATTACCTCAACAGTTCCAACAAGATCTTCAATTGTAAGATATGCCATAAGCTGTCCGTTCTTGGTTGTCTTAACGCTTTTATTCATTATCATTCCGCCAATCGTAGCATTATTGCCATCTCTTACCTTAGTTTCGCCTGTCTCATCATCTATCTCAAAATCTGTTGTTACATTGGTTACATATTTCTTCACCATTCCAGTGTATTCATCAAGAGGATGTCCGCTTACATATACACCAAGAATTTCTTTCTCGTAACCAAGCAGTTCTTCCTTAGTGTATTCTGTAACATCCGGAACTTTTATCTCATAATCTTTCTTTTCTTCCTCGCCGACAAAATCAAACAGTGACATCTGTCCAGACATCGAATCTTTCTTCTGCTTAACCGCATTATCAAGCATACTATCTGCCACAAGCATCATCGCACGCCTCTTGTTACCAAAGGTATCAAATGCTCCCGCCTTAATAAAGTTCTCTACTGCCCTTTTATTAAGTGCATCTGACATACGATTAATAAAATCCTGCATTGATGTGAAAGTACCATTACTTGTTCTTTCATTTATAATTGCATTGATTGTCGGTCTTCCAAGTGACTTAATTCCTGCCATTGCAAAACGTATGCCACCATTATCTACTGAGAATTCCATCTGCGACTCGTTAACATCTGGTGGAAGAATATTGATATTCATCTGCTTACAGGCGTATATATATCCCGCTACCTTTGATGTATTATCAATTACTGATGTCATAAGTGCCGCCATAAATTCTACTGGATAATATGTCTTTAAAAATGCTGTCTGGAACGATACAACTGCATAGCAGGCAGCGTGGGATTTATTGAAGGCATACTTTGCAAAATCAATCATATCATCATATATCTTTCCTGCAACCGTCTCATCTATACCATTATTAACACAGCCCTTAACGCCTTCTTCTGGATTGCCATATATGAAATTCTTACGCTCCTGCTCCATAACATATGCTTTTTTCTTAGACATCGCTCTACGGACAAGGTCACTTCGTCCCCACGAATATCCAGCAAGATCTCGTACAATCTGCATAACCTGTTCCTGATACACAATACAGCCATAGGTTGGTTTAAGAATTGGTTCTAACTGTGGGCAGGCATAAGTAACATTTTGCTGGTTATTCTTACCTTCTATATACTGTGGAATAAAGTCCATAGGACCTGGTCTGTATAATGATATACCCGCTATCAGATCTTCCAGATTGCTAGGTTTTAATTCCTTCATAAATGACTTCATTCCTGCACTTTCAAGCTGGAATATACCATCACATCTTCCTGTACTTATCGCATCAAATACCCCTTTATCAGTATAGTCAATCTTATCTATAGAGAAGTCCTTATTGTGCTTTTTAATAAGATTTTCTGCATCTTTAATAACTGTAAGTGTTCTAAGACCAAGGAAATCCATTTTTAGAAGTCCTAATTCTTCAAGCGTTGTCATTACAAATTGGGCAACTACTGCACCGTCAGATCCAGTTGATAACGGAACATAATCTTCTACTGGCTTTCCACATATAAGAACTCCTGCGGCGTGCATAGATGCGTGCCGTGGAAGTCCCTCAAGCCTTTTACTCTTATCAATTAAATCTCTTACAGCCTCATTGTTCTCATATTCATTTCTAAGGTCTGGATTTTCATTAATTGCTTTATCTATTGTAATTCCAATCTCTCTTGGAACCATCTTGGCAATATTATCAACCATAGCATATGGAAGGTCTAACACTCTTCCAACGTCCTTTATAACAGCCCTAGCTGCCATAGTACCAAATGTAACAATCTGTGATACACAATCCTTACCATACTTGGCAACTACATAATCTATTACTTCCTGTCTTCTCTCATAACAGAAATCCACGTCAATATCGGGCATAGATACACGTTCAGGATTTAAGAAACGCTCAAAGATAAGGCTGTATTTAATAGGGTCAAGGTCTGTAATCTCAAGGCAGTAAGATACTATGCTTCCTGCCGCTGAACCTCTTCCCGGACCGACCGGTATATCGTGCCTTTTAGCATAATTAATGTAGTCCCATACAATAAGGAAATAATCTACATATCCCATTGAATATATGACTGAAAGTTCATATGCCAATCTTTCAAATATATTATTAGTATCCCTGGCAATCTTAATAACTACATCTTTTCTATCCTCAACTGCTTCCTCCTCTGCCTTTCTGACAAAATCCTCAACAGATATATCTGCCGCCTGATTTGGATATCTTTTCTTAAGTCCCTCGTAACACAGATAATTAAGATATGTCCAGGATGTATAGCCCTCTGGCACTGCAAATTTGGGGAGCTTGGTAACTCCAAATTCTATCTCTACATTACATCTTTGTGCAATCTTTTCTGTATTAGCGATTGCCTGCGGTGCATATTTGAATAAATCGGACATTTCTTCCGGTGATTTAAGATAATACTGTCCGCCTGTATATCTCATTCTGTTCTCATCTGTAACTTTCTTTCCTGTCTGTATACAGAGCAGTATATCGTGTGCATCTGCATCGTCTGCATAGGTATAATGCACATCATTAGTACATATAAGCTCAATTCCTGTCTCCTCAGACATTCTTAAAAGCTGTGGATTGACATAATGCTGTTCTGCAATTCCGTGGTCCTGTAATTCAAGGAAGAAATTGCCCTTGCCAAATATGTCCTGATATTCCAGCGCTACCCTTTTAGCCTCCTCATACATTCCTCTTGTAAGGTATCTTTGAACTTCACCTGCAAGGCAGGCACTTGATGCGATTATGCCCTCACTGAATTCCCTTAATACTTCTTTATCAACTCTTGGCTTATAATAAAAACCTTCTGTAAAGCCCCTTGATACAATCTTCATCAGGTTCTGGTAACCCTTGTTATTCTCTGCTAACAGAACAAGGTGGTTATATTTATCATCACCTGTTCCTGCTTCCTTATCAAATCTTGAACCCGGAGCAACATACACCTCACAACCAAGAATAGGCTTTATTCCTGCATCCTTTGCAGCCCTGTAGAAATCAATAACTCCGTACATAACACCATGGTCTGTTATCGCAAGACTATCCATTCCAAGCTCTGCCGCTCTTTTAGTTATCTCTTTTATTTTACTTGAACCGTCCAGAAGTGAATACTCTGTATGGACGTGTAAATGTGTAAATGGCATATGCTCCCTCCATAACAATTATTATTAACAGCATACCATAATTCATGGTAAAAAGAAACCGTATCAGCCATATGACCAATACGGTTTCCATACATAATATTAGGAAAAAAGTTTATATAAATGTGGTGTATATCCACATTTTATCGTTATTAATAGTGCTGTTCTTTCTTAAGTTAATAGCACATTTTCTTTATCTATATACCTTTATTTATACAAGTCCAAGTACCTTAGGAAGGAACATTGAAAGCATTGGTATATAAGTTACAAGCAAGAGGGCAATAAGTATTATTGCAAAGTATGGAAGCAATGTCTTTATTACGCTTTCGATTGTAGTTCCACCAACTCGGCAGCCTGTAAAGAGAATTGTTCCTACAGGTGGTGTTATTGTACCAATTGATAAGTTGAAGCAGAGTAAGATACCAAAGTGAATTGGATCCATTCCGAATGACTTACAGATTGGTAATAAAATTGGTGTGAAGATAAGTATCGCTGGTGTTACGTCCATAAATGTACCAACTACAAGTAATAATACATTGATAAGAAGTAAGATAAGATACTTATTAGTTGTAAGACCAAGGATTGCATTTGCTATCATATCTGGAATTCCTGTAAATGCCATAGCCCATGACATAATTGATGAAAGTCCGATCATAAATGTAATGATACCTGTTGTCTTAGCTGCTTCAAGGACAATTCTTGGAATGTCTTTAATCTTGAAAGCCTTATATATAAGTGATAATACGGTTGCATATACTACTGCGATAGCAGAACCTTCTGTTGCTGTGAAGATACCACCAAGGATACCTCCGATTACGATTACGATAAGTAAAAGGCTTGGGATTGCCTGCCAGAATGTCTTAAGAGCAACCTTAACTGGAACTCTCTGCTCTGCCTGATAACCACGCTTCTTAGCCATAATTCCTGCAAGTATCATAACTGCACCACCCCAGAGAAGACCTGGAATATAACCTGCCATAAAGAGTGCTGCGATTGATACGCTTCCTGCAACACTTGAATATACGATCATTGTGTTACTTGGTGGAATTAACATACCTACTGGAGCAGATGCTACGTTTACTGCTGTACTGTAGTTCTTGTCATATCCTTCTTTTTCTTCAAGTGGTCCGATTGTACCACCCATAGCAGCGGCTGCTGCTGCACCAGAACCTGATATAGCTCCGAATAACATATTAGCTACTACATTTGACTGTGCAAGTGCACCTGGCATACGTCCACTGATTACCTTGGCACAATTAACAAGTCTTGTTGCTATACCACCATTATTCATTATATTACCTGCCAGAATGAAGAATGGAATTGCTATAAGCGAGAATGAATTAGAACCCGCAAATATTCTCTGAGCAGAAGTTGCAAATGAAACATCTGCTGGAATCATACATATCATTGATACTGCTGATGACATACCAATTGCTACACCGATTGGAGCGCCGATAACAAGCAGTACAACCAGTATTGTAACCATTACTAAGGCTACCTGTAATGCTATACTCATATATACCTCTCATTTCTATGCACTTATGTGCATTGCGTACCTTTATGCTTCATCTTTTTTAAGTTCAAGTCCGATATTGTATATGCTGTAAAAGATAATTATTACACCGCATATTGGAATAATTGAATATATAATACCTGTTGGAATATGCAAGATTGAGTCAAACTGTACGAAATTCATATGTGTAATCTTAAAACCACCAAATACCATTATAAGACCAGCAAATGCGATTGTTACACATTCAATTATTATATTGACGATTCTCTTAGCTTTCTTAGGAAGCTTATCTTTTACTACTGCAATATTAATGTGCTCTCTCTGTCCAAACATATATGTTGCAGATATGATTATTAACCATACAAATGAATATCTTGTAAGTATTTCTGTTACACTGCTTGGAGCTGAGAAAATGTATCTGGCAACAACCTGATAAGTTACCATAAGTACCATCATTATAAATATGAATACACTTGCATACGAAGTTACTTTATCTAATATATTTTTTACTGTCTTCATATTAATTCTCCTCTCTTAAAGCTTCTACTTTATTATAAATATCCTTTGTCATATCTGACTGGTTAGCAATACTATCAAGTAATGGCTGGCATTTTTCCCTGAATTCGTTAGTATCCGGATATACAAAGATTGCACCGTGTTCTTCTGCTTCTTTCTTACCTGCCTCAACAGCTTCCTTAAATGTATCAAATTCATATTCTGTTGATTCCATTACAAGCTTATCAAATATTGCTCTGTCTTCTTCTGACATGCTGTCAAGGAAATTAGTACTTGCTACAACTACATCAGGGTGAACAATATGTCTTGTATATGAGTAATATTTAGCTACTTCATAATGCTTGAAATCTGAATATACAAGCTCACTGTTCTCACCTGCATCAATTACACCCTGCTGAAGTGCTGTATACACTTCTGACTGTGACATTGCTGTACCTGTACCACCCATATACTTAACCATATTAAGATATGTTGTACTATCATTTACTCTTACAATCATACCCTTAAGATCATCTGCTGAGTTGATAGGCTTGTCAGCATATATATTTCTTTCACCTGCTGTATATATTGTAAGGACTTCAAAATTGTACTTTCTTGTTGACTTGAAAAGGTCTGTAAATACCCCTGATTCTGTTGCTCTTCTTAAATGATCCATATCCTGATAAAGATAAGGTGCACCGACAATAGCAAAGTTAGAATCATATCCTTCTGGAACTGAACATGGTACTATAGCCATATCAAGTGCACCAGTTCTGATGAATTCTGCCATAGAACCCTGCTCACCAAGTACACCGTTAGCATATATAGTCATTTTGTATCTGCCATTAGTAGCTTTCTCGAACTTCTCACCAAGCTCCTTCATAGCTTTATACTGTGGGTGATTTTCATTCTGGTTAAATGCTACTCTGATAATCTTAACTTCCTGACCATCTGCACTTTTACTTCCGCATCCTGTAAGTGTAAAGCTGGCCATTAAACATACGCATAATAATAATGCCATCAATTTTTTACCCATAAAATCCTCCATTCTTATGCTTTTGCATACAAGTGAATTACTTTAAAAGTTCTACACTTACTTTAACTACAACTTTTCTTACCTTCATAGGCTCTCCATCTGCAACCTGTGGTCTGTGAATATCTGTAGGGAAGAATACACAGAAACAGCCAGGTGTTGATGTGATAAAGCCTTCATTTTCTACATCTTTAACAAATATAAGATCTCTCTCATCATATCTTTCTGCCACTTCGTAGTTACCTGTATCTGGTGTGAAGCCTAACTTTTCCCTTCCTGTTACAAGAAACTGTACATCAAGATATTTCTCGTGATATTCCGGCTTTCTTGCCTCTAATGGTTCTGTCTCAGCATCGAATACCTGTGCATACATAAGCTTTCCTTCTATCTCATATACGCCGGTTTCCATTTTAGTAAAATCATTGTTCTTTAAATATTCTATTGCTCTTTGTACTGCTGCTGGATAATTCTTAAAATCATCCTTTGTATGAATTGATGAAAATATCATAACAAAACTCCCTTCTATTATAAATATGAAATTCTATAATATATACATTTATATTTTATTCTACATTATTCTTGCTTTTGTTCTCCATTGCATGAACCATATTAACAATCATCTTATGTGATGGAACTGGAACTCCCAATCTGTCACCAGCCTTAACTACCGCACCGCTGATTGTATTAACCTCCGTAAGCCTTCCTGCCTTAAGGTCTGCATATATAGATGTTCTTCCTTCTGGAGAATTAAGAGATGTATTTCTTACCCGTTCAATCATCTCTTCTTCATTAAACTCAAGCCCCATAGCTTTAGCTACCTGCATTGCCTCTTTTATAAGAGTAACTGTCATATTCCATGCATATTCATCTGTTGCGATAAATCCGATTGGAACCTGAAGAACTCCTGTAAGAGCACTAAGTGAAACATTAGTAAACAGCTTGTCCCATATAAGCTGCTGGATATTATCATAAATGTGTGTATCAAATCCACAAGAGTCAAGACAGACCTTAACTTTGTCAAGCATATGCTGTGAATCTTCAACAAGCATACCGATATTGGTCTTGCCCTTGCCGCCTCTTCTTACATATCCGTCACCAAGGATTGCTCCATTATCTTCTGTTGTACCTATGATAATTCTTTCCTTAGGAACAAATTCCAAGATAATGTCTTCATGGCCTGCACCATTCTGAAGAGTCATTACATATGTGTTATCTCCTATTATTCCCTTATTCTCCATAAGTGCTGCTCTTGAATATAAAGCCTTGACAAATATAATTACTAAATCTACTTCACCTATTCCTTCACTACTAAGTAATGCTGCTGGGTGATATATTACATCTGTATCATTCTCAAATAACTTTAATCCGTCTGCATTAATCTTATCTACAAGTTCTGCCTTCTTATCAATCATATATACATCATTGTTAGTAGAAAGATGTCCACCATATATAGAACCCATGGCACCAGCTCCAAGTACCGCTATCTTCATAGTATGCCTCCATTTCTTCACATTTTTGTTATCTTAAATATTATTTCTTCTTAAAATATTCTTCTTTTATCTGTTTATTATTACCATAATAAATATTTTTCTTTATTTATTATTTTTGCTATTGCGGTAATAAATATTTTTTTATTATTTCTATTGCTGCCGGCAGCCCTTAAGACCGCCAGCATATTATATTATGTTAAATACATTTTTCACTGATTAGCGGGTAAATTCTGCAAGACCTTCAATAGCATAAGCTCTGATTGGGCAAGAATCCAAGCCATATATTGGAAGTGGTGAGTATGACATAAAGAATGTATCCTGTGAAAGCTTATCAAGGTTCTTTAATACTTCAAGGAATACGATGTTCTCTGCCATACAGATGTCGTGGAAAGGCTTAACATCTTCGTTGCAGTTCTCAATTGAAACACCATCACCGAAGCCTACACACTTAATCTTGTGGTCTACACACCACTGTGCTGTCTCACCATTTACTAATAATCTCTGATCCTTGTCTGTATTAGTATCAGGTGTGAATGGGTCAAGCTTGTAAGATGAGTCGATGATAAGAATATCACCTTCCTTTACCCAGCCTTCTGTTGCCTTGTCAAGGTCTGCCGCACTGATGTGCTTTCTGTGAGGAAGTGTATCCTTGAAGTCAACATATATTGCTCTTCCCATAAATGTTGTAAGTGGAAGTTCAGCAACTGATGGCCAGTTGTCATCGTGATGATAAGGACACTCGCAATGTGTTCCTAAGTGGCTTGTAAGATCCATTGCTGTGTGGAAATCAGGAATTGGTCCGCCTGTGTTATATCTGATAAGGTGGCATCTTCTTGACTCTGTCTTTGGGTCTAATGGCTTTGTAAGATCGATTACCTTTAATCCGTTTCCTAAAGCAAATGTTGTGTTCATAATTAAATCCTCCTGTGAATTAAATATTTTGTTTACTTGTTAGCTTTTTAGATACTTGTTAAATTTTCCTGTTTGTTACTTATTTGTCATTTCCTTTGACACTTGCAGTATACCAGTATACCGGTTTATAATCAATTATCAAAGCTTTATAAATTTCTGATAATATTTTTGTAATATATGCACAAGTGTAAGTCGATTTTCAAATACTTTTACTAAAATAGCATATCCATTTTTATATATTTGTTAAACTTTTGACATTGCACCAGATGAAAACATTGTAAAAATATAGCATTTGTTGTATCATAGTGGTTTGCATAAGCTTTAATGTCTATTGCAATTTTTATATTATTTTGCAAGATTGGAGAATATATGAATAATTCAACCTCTTATTGGTTAAAAAAAGGAATTCACAACGGTATGCCTATAGCACTTGGCTACCTTGCTGTTTCTTTTACGTTGGGAATTGCCGCTAAGAATGCAGGACTGACCGCCTTACAGGCTGCCCTTGCAAGCATAACATGCCACGCTTCTGCTGGTGAGTTTGCCGGCTTTACACTTATTGCGGCACTTGCTGCATATACAGAGATTGCTGTTATGGAACTTATAATTAATGCACGATATTTTCTTATGTCGTGTGCCTTAAGCCAGAAATTAGATAATAAAATGCCATTTTTTCACAGACTTATTATGGGATTGTTCGTTACTGATGAGATATTCGGACTGACAGTATCTGTTCCTGAAAAACTCAACCCCGCATATATGTACGGAATGGTTCTTGTAGCCTCACCCGCGTGGGTTCTTGGAACATACTTCGGCGTGCTGTTTGGAAATATACTTCCAGCTAATATTGTAAGTGCTTTAAGTGTCGGATTATACGGAATGTTCATTGCAATAATAATTCCTCCGGCAAGGAAAAATCACATAATTGCAGGCGTTGTAGCAATATCAATGATTATAAGCTGTATATTCAGCTATGCCCCTGTTATAAGCAGCATTTCCTCTGGAACTCGAATTATTATATTAACAGTTATCATCTCACTTGCGGCAGCAATTCTTTTTCCTGTGAAGGAAGAGAATGCCAGAAGTGCTGATAACACTAATGCTACTAATAATACTTAAGAAACATATTACCTATATAGAATTGGGAGATTATTTATGCCTACACATAATACATACATATACATATTAATTATGGCTCTTGTAACATATCTTGTAAGAGTTCTCCCTCTTACACTGATACGAAAAGAGATTAAAAATATCACAGTTAAATCATTTCTTTACTATGTGCCTTATGTAACACTTGCTATTATGACTTTTCCAGCGATATTATCTGCAACCTCCAGTATAATATCAGCGGCTATCGCTTTTGTAATAGCCATCGTGCTTGCGTGGATTGGAAAAAGCCTTTTTCAGGTTGCAATGTTAAGCTGTGCATCAGTATTTATTGTAGAACTTGTTATAACATTTTTACAGACACATTAATATAAAGATTAAACCGCCGTCAGCCATTGAAATTAAAGGCTGGCGGCGGTTTCTATCAACACATTTTGTCCTATAAGTCTTTTATCCTATAAGTTCATTAATACCTTAATAAATATTAACTATCTGCTAGTGTATGTTAATGTATAACTGAAGCTTAATAAGCATTATCTCATATGTGCAGCTTTCACTAAATGCTTGGCAAGTACAGATGTTGTAACTGAGCCAACACCGCCCGGTACTGGAGTTGCGATTGAGGCAATATTCCCTATTGCTTCAAAATCCACATCTCCGCAGAGCTTTCCTTCCTCATCAACATTTATTCCAACATCAATAACAACAGCACCATCTGCAACATATTCAGGCTTTATCATCTTTGCTGAGCCTGCCGCTGCAACAAGTATCTCTGCATGCTTACAGGTCGCCGCCATATCGACTGTCTTTGTATGTACAACTGTAACTGTTGCATTTCTTTTCATAAGAAGCATAGCCACAGGCTTACCAATAACAAGGCTTCTTCCAACTACTGTAACTCTCTTGCCTTTAATATCTACACCTGCATAATCTAACATCTCTATAACAGCCTCCGCTGTACAAGGTGCATATCCTGTTTCATCTCCTGCATATACCTTAGCAAGATTAACCGGTGATATTCCATCAAGGTCTTTTCTTGGGTCTATTCTGTTCTCGACAGCCTTCTCATCAATATGCTTTGGCAATGGTCTTAAGAGAAGGATTCCATCTATGTCGGGATTATTGTTAATCTGGTCGAATTCCTTCTGAAATTCATCATTAGATATATCTGCCGCAAATGTATATGTTGTACATCTTACACCTACTTTATCCATTTTCTTTACTGCTCCACGTTCATATGAACAGTCATCCGGTCTTTCACCAACTCTTATTATTGCAAGATGTGGAAGTTCCCCATCTATATTCTTAATATCTTCTATAAGCTGCTCATTAATAGAATTAGCAACTGGCAGTCCTTTTAATATTTCCATTAGATAATACCTCCATTATTCTGACTGTATATATTGTTATCCTGGTATTTTTATATAACTACAATGCCAATATCTTTGTGATTATTATGGATGTACACAATCCATAACCCTGTCATATACTTTATCAGCAAGTTCATTGCCTGTAATTACAAGCTCGTCAGCTTTAGTATTCATATCTTCTGCAACATCAATATTTTTCATAAGCTTTGTATTGATATACACATTTAATGAAGCTCCGTTAAGAGCCGCCTTGCACATCTGTACACCAACACCTGCATCACTGATTGCAAGTCTGCTTCCAATAACCGATATTCTGTCAATAAGCTTTATTGCCTCAACTATAAGCTCCATCATAGAAAGAGGAGCTTCACTTGCAATAAGCAAAGCATTTTCCATAACCTTATTACGGTGCTCTAACTGTTCTTCTGTATCCTTAGGAAGTCCGTAAGCTTCTGATAACGGCTTAAATGCCTTGGCATCCTTATCCATACACTCATACAATCTGTTAGTAATGTCCCCAGCTTTAACAATAAGTTCTTCTATTTCTTCCTGATATTCTGCATATTTTTTCTTTCCTGTTGTCAAAGAAAGCACCATATTGCCCAATGCCATTCCTACTGCTGCCACATATCCGCAGGCTCCCCCTCCTCCAGGAACCGGCTCTTTAGAAGCTAGAACATTTAAAAAATCCTTCATATCCATATACTTTTTCCTCACTTCCTTAAATATCTGCTAAATTTCTATTGTACCTGTAAATACTGTTGTTGCAGGACCTTCCATATACACATTTCCTGACTCTGTATCCCAGCTTATATTAAGATCGCCACCAAGAAGATGAAGTGTTGCATCAATATCGCACATGCCATTAAGCACTGTCGCCACAAGGCTTGCACAGGCACCAGTACCACATGCAAGGGTTTCCCCTGAACCTCTCTCCCATACTCTCATATTAAGATTTTTTCTATCAACTACCTGAATGAATTCAGTATTAACTCTTTCTGGAAATGCCATATGGCTTTCAAAATGAGGTCCGATTTGTTCAATTGCAAACTTCTTTATATCAATATCTTTATCAAGATACACTATTCCGTGTGGATTACCCATTGATACGCCTGTTATCTCATATATACCGCCATTAACTTCTATCTTTTCTGCTACAACGGCGTTGGTTACTTCACTAAGTGCCTTTACTGCAACTTTGCTAAGTCCTGTATGCTTGGCGTTAGAAAGTATATCCTTGTATACAGCTTTATAATCCTTTAATGCACTTATATCCATCGGAATATCTGCGGCTTCAAGAACCGGACATCCCATATTAACCTTTGCTGTTGCGACCTTTCCGTCTGTACCTATATTTAATTCGAGTATCTTTATACCAGCAAGTGTATCAATATTTACTGTTGTCTTATCTGTAAGACCATTATCATATACATACTTTCCGACACAACGTATGCCATTGCCGCACATCTTTCCCTGTGAGCCGTCAGCATTGTACATTTCCATAAAGAAATCAGCCTTATCTGATGACTTTATAAGGATAAGTCCGTCCGAGCCTATTCCTGTATGTCTGTCACTTACCTTAATTGCAACCTCACTTGGATTATCTAATTCTTCTTTAGTGCAGTCAACATATACATAATCATTGCCTGCTCCGTGCATTTTTGTAAATACCATATATCCTCCAATCACCTTACTATAAAATTATATATCAGTATCTTTCATTAATAATACCAATCTGTTACATCTATATCTTTCTTTAATACCCATCTTTAGTGTTACGCATCCGTAAATATACTCATAACCATAGTCGCCGATTCTACCATAGTATTACCGCTGTCCATACTGCATTTTTGTATATAACGGAATGCTTCCTGCTCAGTCATATTATTCTTTTCCATAAGCATATGCTTTGCAGTATCTATTATCTTTTGTTCCTCAGGGCTTCTCTGCCTTGGCGTGGTTCTAGCTTTTCTTCTGCGGCGAATCTGCGATTGCTGCATAATCTCAATTGTAGATAATAAATCATTAACTTTAATCGGCATGGCAACGCATACAACATTGCTGTCGTGACATTCCTCCCACAAATTCTGCGACGCGACAAGCAGTATTTCAAAACTCTTTGGCTTGTATTCGTATAGTTCTGAATACAACATATTATCAGACAGCTTATAACCACATATTATAATTCCGTCTGACAGATTATCTGCCTGATTGATAGCCTGAGCACCGCTTGTACAGGGAACTGCCACATCATAACCTCTTCTTACTAAAAGACTGCGAACCGCCTTGGCCTCCTCTATTTTCGGAAACGCAACTATTAATGTAGACATATTCTAACCTCTTATCACAGTCAGTTTTTAAAATTTGTAAAGGTATTCATCAAGTTCCCACTGGGTAACCTGTGTCTTGTAATCGTTCCATTCTCTTAACTTGGCCTCTGTGTACTTAGATGTAATATGTTCTCCTAATACATCACATATGAACTTATCCTCATTAAGATATCTGACAGCATCATAAAGACTTTCAGGAAGCACCTCTATAGCCGCATGCTTTCTTTCTTCATCTGTCATCTCAAATATATTACAGTCAACACTTGCTGGAACCTCAAGTTTATTCTTAATTCCATCAAGACCAGCCGCAAGGCAGGTTGCAAGTACAAGATATGGATTAGCTGATGGGTCTGGATTTCTTAATTCAACTCTTGTACCCTGTCCTCTTGAAGCCGGAATTCTTATAAGCGGACTTCTGTTAGTTGCTGACCACGCAATATATACAGGAGCTTCATAACCCGGAACTAATCTCTTATAAGAATTTACTAATGGATTAGTAAGTACCGCCATACCCTTTGCGTGCTTCATAAGTCCTGCTATAAAATGATATGCATCCTCTGACAAACCAAGTGGGTCATTCTCATCAGCAAATATATTCTTTCCGTCCTTGGCAAGTGACATATTAACGTGCATACCTGAGCCATTAATTCCATACTTTGGCTTTGGCATAAATGTTGCATAAAGTCCGTGTCTTTTAGCTATAGTCTTTACTGTAAGCTTAAATGTCATTATATTATCGGCTGTCTTTAACGCCTCATCATATTTAAAATCAATCTCGTGCTGTGCTGGTGCAACCTCGTGATGTGAAGCTTCTATTTCAAAGCCCATATCTTCAAGTGTAAGCACCATATCTCGTCTTACATTTTCACCTAAATCTGTTGGACCTAAATCAAAATATCCAGCTTTCTCGTGTGAAAGTGTTGTTGGCAGTCCGTTATCATCTGTGTGGAACAGGAAGAATTCACATTCAGGTCCTACCTCGAATACATATCCCATATCCTCAGCTTCTTTAATTACTTTCTTAAGAATCCAGCGTGGATCACCTTCAAATGGCTTACCATCAGGTGTATACACATCGCATATAAGCCTTGCAACTTTGCCCTGCTGTGGTCTCCATGGGAATATCTCAAATGTATCATAGTCTGGATAAAGATACATATCCGACTCTTCAATTCTTACAAATCCTTCTACTGAAGAACCATCAAACATACATTTGTTATCAAGTGCTTTTCCTAACTGGCTTGATGTAATAGCTACATTTTTCAAAACTCCAAACATATCAGTAAACTGAAGTCTGATAAATTCAACATCTTCTTCCTCAACCATTCTGAATATGTCCTGCTTGGTATACTTTCCCATATCACTCTGTTCCTTTCCTGATTAAATGATAAGCATAAGCGTTATTATAATATTCACCAGTGCACATTTTACGCACCCTCAACTAATACGCCAATACAGATAATATACTACATTTACCTTTATCTTGTATACATTGTTTTGTCAAAAACTAATAATGTAAACCGTCATATTAACTTTGACTTTAACATATAATATTCCAACAATAAGTGCCTGTATCATACAGAAATGAGGATTACAATGAAGATCAGCCATTACAAATTATCAGTATTACTTTCCATAATACTTCTTAGTCTTGCTACTTTTTTTTACATATACACGACAATATTCACACAACACGGTGCATATGCCAATAGTTCGGCTGTTATTAATGGAATTGGCGGAGGTAATATAACTGGTGATTGTCAGGCAGGAAAAAAAGCACTGCCAATATACTGCGTGCAGACTGACAAGAAACAGATTTCGATATCTTTTGATGCTGCGTGGGGTGCTGACGATACTATCCAGATACTGGACGTTTTAGATAAACATAATGTAAAGACTACATTTTTTATGACGGGAGGCTGGGTATCAACTTATCCTGATATGGTTAAAGAGATATACAGCCGCGGCCACGACCTTGGAAATCACAGCGAGAACCACAAACAGATGAGTAAGCTTGATACTGCCTCACAGAAAGAGGAAATTATGTCTGTACACCAGAAAATAGAAGAACTCACAGGATACAACTGTTTCCTGTTCCGCCCTCCTTATGGTGATTATAATTCTGAACTAATTAATACTATATATGGCTGTAACCACTATCCTGTACAATGGGACGTTGACTCTCTTGACTGGAAGGACTACGGCGTTGAAAACATTATAAAAACCATCACCACGCACAAAGCACTTGGCAACGGCTCTATAATTCTTATGCACAACGGCGCTAAATTCACGGCTGATGCACTCGATACCGTCCTTACTAATCTTGAACAGCAAGGGTATGAGATTGTTCCTATATCACAGCTTATCTTAAAAGATAACTTCCATATGGATAGTACCGGACGACAATTAAATGATTAAAAGTTACATAAACCTCATCTTATAACCACCGCTGAACACTTTCCCAACTGCAAGCTTATTGCCCCACTCCCTGTCTGTAAGCCTGCAGTTAAAATCTACTGCATCAGCACGTCCATACCAAGGCTCTATGCACACAAAAGGTACTCCTTTTCCTGCTGATGACCACAATCCAAATACCGGTGTATCAAATATAACCTCAACAACCGGTTTGCAATCTTTACAAAGGCTTACACATTTTATGTCGCTGTTCTCAATAATATAAGCATCCTTATCAAAGAAATTCTCTGTCAATGTCACATTTTTATTAGTGATTGGCATATAGTGGATATCTGGCTGTACAAGTCCATCCTTTGATAACAAATGGTATTGTATTCCATTCTCTTTGGTTTCGAATCTTACCTGTGCTCCAATGGCATTTTCACCACACACAAAAGCCGGATGTCCACCAATGCTGAAATACATCTCTTTATTATCCTTATTCACAACTTCCCATATAGTTATGACATTATTATCTGCCAGTCTGTGTGTTATCTTTAACTCAAAGTCAAAAGGATATACAGCTTTAGTGTTCTCATCAGACTCCAGTTTCATTACCACGGCACTATTATCCTTCATAACAAGACTAAACTCCATATCTCTTGCAAAACCATGCTGTGTCATATGATATTCTTTTCCCTCGTATATTGAAGTATCGTTCTTATACCTTCCAACCAGCGGGAATAATACTGGTGTATGTCTTTTCCATATGTCTGGCTGTCCTGACCATATATACTGCTTATTATCGCTCTTTCTAATAACTGATACTATCTCACAGCCCTTACTATCTACAATCACCTCAAAATTATCATTACTAAGTGTATACTGCATATATTTCCTCTCTCTTATGTTTATTTGCAGTTACCTGCCTTATTATCTGTCGTTATTCATCCTCCAGTCTATGCATCTTTGGAGATATTCAACATATTCTGGATTTTTGCACATACCCTTTCCCGGATTATCTGAAATCTTAGCAACGTCCATTCCATTACATTTAGTAGTCTTCATTACTATATTAAGTGCCGGAACATCTGTATCATTACTTATATATGTTCCTATTCCAAATGCAACCTTAGCTTTTGCATTAAAGTATCTGTAAAGCTTGTCAGCCCTGTCAAAGTCAAGGCTGTCACTGAATAATAATGTCTTATTAGCAGCATCTATCCCAAGACTCTCATAATGCTTAATCATCTTATCTCCCCATTCGTATGGGTCGCCGCTGTCATGTCTTACACCTCCAAAAAGTGTTGCATAAGTAAGCTGGAAATCCTTTAAGAAGCAGTCTGTTGTTATCGCATCTGTAAGTGCAATACCATTAAGAATTCCATATTCCCTTACCCAGGCATCAAGTGCATACCAGTTAGAATATGCCGGATTGTGCTTATGGTTGCCCTGTCCTGTACACATTATCCACTCGTGTGCCATTGTTCCAACAGGTGTAAGATTATATTTCTTGGCAAGATATACATTACTTGTTCCTACGAACAAAGAATTACCATTATAGTCAGCCTCTGCAAGTGTCTTAACCGCAAGTTCCTGTGCCTCTGATGATAATCTTCTTCTAAGTCCGAATTCACTAAAGCTTCCAAGCCTGTATACATTCTTTCCTTGTGCTTCATCAGCCTCATCGGCCTCAAGTGCCGCAACCTTGGCACTTAATCTTTCCTTAAAGCTCTTAAGAAGTTCATCATAATTATATGCCATTCTGAAATACACTTCATTGACAATCGCAAGTGTTGGTATCTCATATAATGAAGTATTAAGCCACGTTCCAAAAGTTTCTATGCTAAGTCCACATTCTGCATCAGTTGTAATCTTAAAATCAGCATATCTTGCCTGCCATAATCTTAAGAAATCAACATAACTTCCTTTCATCCACTTAACATTTTCAAGATAATCAAGCTCGTCCTCTGTAAATCTTAAAGTACAGAAATGCTTTATCTGCTCTCTGATTTCTTCTACCATCTCTTCTGTAAAATGTACATCTTTATTCCTGCACTTAAATGTCCAGGTTGTCTTATAATCAGAGAACTGGTGGTAAATTGCCTGTCCCATACTGAACTTGTACATATCTGTTTCCAAAAGACTTACTATAATTGGATTTAATTTCATAAATAATCCTCCGTTCCTGTGCTGCTACACTTACTCCTGACTGTCATTACTGTATACATATAACTCTGATAATTTATTGCCTGTTATTGATACACCTTTTTTATTAACGGCCTTTATTTTATCATTTATACTTCTTTTAAAACTTGTCTTATACAACTGCTTTCCAAGTATAATCTCGTACACTCTCTGCAAATCTGGAAGTGTGAATTCCTTATGCATAAGATTAAATGCAACATCACTATATTGTGTCTTATTCCTTAATCTCATAAGTCCCTCCAGGATAATCTGGGCGTGGTCAAATGCTAACGCCTCATAACTTATAAGTTCCGGAATGTAACTCTTCACGCTGATACAGCCATTTTTAAATATCTTTTCCTTAAGCGAATATTTAATCGTAATATTTTTCTCTTTATTAGCAAATGTCAATATCTCATCATTAAATGTTATATCAAACCATAATGCTTCACTCGCATCATCTCCAGCCTGCGGCTTAATTCCATCAATTGGAATAAGTGTCATATACGCTATATCTATAACCCTCATTCTTGGATCTCTGTCCGGCTGGCTCATTGTATAGAGCTGTTCCATATATATATCTTTAAGTCCTGTTTCTTCTTCAAGCTCTCTGCACGCTGCCGTATACGCTGATTCTGTTATATTAACAAAACCTCCCGGAAGTGCATAACAATCTATATATGGATGATTATTACGCTTTATAAGAAGTACTTTAAGACATTTTAAATCCCTGCTCATGCCAAAAAGAAGCATATCAACCGTAACACTAGGTCTTTCATAGTGTCCCGGATTATATTGTTCAAGAAACTCCTTTTCTGTAAGCCCATCTTTATTTCTTCTTTCAGCTCTTGGTATATACTCATTATTATTGCTAATTTCACTCATAAAACCTATACCTCTTATTAAAAGTAGCTTTTTGATACTTTTATATATACTACTTTTGTACTAATATGTCCAGTATTTTTTACTAATCAGCCGCGTTCCTGTCTTATCCCACTCCGATTTTTTATTCATTATCTACATAACCATTCCCTGCAATAACATAAAAATAAAGCTGTCACACTAAACTCAATCTATACATTATGCGGCTGTAAGCATACTGCCTTCTGCCTGCATATTATACAAATCACCATTTAGTGTAACAGCCCAATTACCATTTAATTATAGCTTTCTTATAATTGTATCATTCTTTAATTATAATTGTTAAACATTAATATCCCAACGACTTTAAAGTACTATAATCACTAAGCTGCATATAATACTTAACATTATTATAAGTATCCTCATCATAATAGCTTACTGATAATACAACCTTATCAGTATCAAAGGTCTTATCAAATGGATTGTCAAGTTCTTTTCTTATTTCACTGATAAGATTCATATCTGATATATTACTGCTGTCCACATAATAATAGCTGCCATCCTTTATTGAATATATATATAATGTAAAGTCATCATTAATGTCCGATTTATTCAATCGTATATTTTCAAAGTTATCAAGATACTTTTTAAGCATATTACTTGTCTGTGATATATTCTGTGATGCAATCCTATTAACTGCATTATAATAAGCATTTAAAGTCTTAGGAAGCTTATCACCTAATAATATCTGTGCTGAGTATGGTATTCCATTTCTTGTAAACGAAATGTATATATATGGCATACCACCCCTGTATCTTGATGAAACATCATTAATACTGCTATAATACTGTGTAAATGGAATACTGTTAATTTCATTAATGAAAGTTTCGTACACTTCTTTGGCAGCTTCCTGTGTAATTATGTTATCCATAAATGTAAGCTTGGCATCTTCAAATGCTGGAAGGTTCTTATATTCCTTACTTATATCCTGCATATTCCCGAACTTGGAAGCAAGCTTAACAACCTCTGACTGCTTAATGAATACTTTTCTGTATCTTCCAAATATGCCGTCTTTAATATATACATTATATTTTATATATTCTTCATTTTTTCTTCCATTATTATAATAACCTGCACTGATATCCTGTATATTCTGTAAATTATCCTCAATACTGTCTGCTACAAGCTTTATAACTTCTTCATCTGTTATCTTGAGTCTGCCTAATATATCCTCAAAATAATCTTTTTCTTCTGAATAACTGTATGACAACATATTGTCGTTTACAATTGACATCTTTACATACTTTACCTTTGAAGTATCTGGAACGTACGAAAGCATCTGCCCAATTCCTGCATTAACAATCACTCCAAATACTGCCGCAAGGACGTAAGCCAGAATAATTGAAGGCATTGCTTTTATTATTCTGTGAAGTTTCCTGCTTGATATGACTTCATATATTATTACAACAAATGCAGCCACCACAAATGAAACCACTATATATTCAAGAAAATATCCTCTGTAACCACTACGCTTTTCCCTTATATAAAGCATAACTCCAAGAACACTTATAACAAAACCGATTGCAGTTCTTATTGCAAACTGTAACTTCCAGCCGAGTGCCGGCTTACCTGCTGTCTCACTCTTTCTCTTAGTAAACAGTACACAGCCAAGAACAATATAAATAACTGCAAGAACCAGTGTGTATATATTAGAGGCGATCGACAAAAGCATCTGTGAAACACTTGACGATGTAATATATAAAGGTTCAAATGCACCAAATACCTGTGCTGTAAGCATATTATAAGAATTATCAAGTATCCACACAGGACATTCCATAGTCGCTGTAGCAACTGAATCTGTAACTGTACTTGCGATAAGCAGTATAATAAATCTTGGTAGAAATACTATAAGTCCTGACACACATATATTGCTGAATATATTACCTGTTATTGAACAAGCCAGTGCAATTGCCGCACTGCAAAGAAGTGCACATATAAATTCTGCAACATATATATGAATTGTTACACCGTAATCAACTATAAAATAGTTCCTAAAAATGTGGTAGCCTATAAAGCTTGCCACAAAAGCTGTCAGCATTGATACTGCCTGCCAGAATGTAACTGCAGCGAACTTACTTATAAATAATGCCTTTCTTTTGTACGGAAGTGAATGGTAGAAATCACTTGTACTTCTTTTATTAAGAAATGACCACGCATAAAGAGCAAGTATCGGTGTTATAACCAATACAACAATCAGCAGCACTCCTTGTGATGATATCGGTGACACCAATGATGTATAAGGCGATGACATATTAATAACTTCTGTGCCACTCTCTGCTGCAGCATTAGCGGCATTTATCATTTTTTTAATATTAAGTCCTTCTATGATAATTGGAAATCCTGATACAAATGCCACAACTGCTAAAGATATAAATCCAATCACCTTTAACTGTATTACTGTCTGCCAGAACAGCTTTAAACTAAATACATTTTTATTATTAGTATTGTCCATCAAGTTCCACCTCCAATGCTGTATCAAATTCATAACCTAACGCTTCCATCTCATAAGTAAATACTTCTTCTAATGTAAGCGGAAGCACATCAAGAACAAGCGGATTTAACTTACTAAGCTTCTCAACAGTTGTATCTCTGTCGCCATTAATAATCATATTGGCAACAGAACCTTCCTGTCTGTATCTTATTATGTTAAATTCATCAAATGTACTTCTTGAGAATTCATTCCTGAATGCAACCTGAATTTTAAACTGTGATGTCTTTAACTCAAGCACATCACTGTCAAGTACAAGACCACCTCTGTGCAGTAATGCAAGATGGTCACATATATCCTCAAGCTCCCTTAATGAATGTGAAGTCACAATAACAGTTGCATTATATTCAATAACATCATTGCATATAAGCTTTTTAACAAGATTTCTCATAACAGGGTCAAGACCGTCAAATGTCTCATCAAAGAACATATACTTTGCCCTTGTAGACAATGCCAGTATAATTGCCGCCTGTCTTTTCATTCCTTTAGAGAAATTGCCAATTGGCTTTGCTGGATTTAACTCGAAAAGCTCTGTAAGCTTATTAAATCTTTCCCAATCGAACTTTTCATATATCGATGCGTACAGCTTTGCCATTTTATTCATATTAGCACCTGGCAGGAAGAATAATTCATCTGCCACAAGAACCACATTTTCCTTAATCTTAGGATTTTCATATATTGGTGCATCATCTATATATGCCTCACCCTTTTCCGGCTTATATATGCCTGCAAGAACTCTTAAAAATGTTGACTTTCCTGCACCGTTAGAGCCGACCATTCCGTATATACAGCCGTCACTGATGTTACAAGTAATATTATCAAGTGCAACAAAGTCTTCAAAATTCTTGCTGACTTCCTTAACCTTAATCATCACAAGCCCTCCCTTATTTATTCTATTTCTTCATATACCTTATTAACATTTTCAATAATCTCATCTTTAGAAATACCTGCTAATGCAAGCTCCCTTACAATCTGGTTTAACTTAGGAAGCTTCTCCCTTACATTAACTCCCAAAGCTTCAAGTGCGTCAGGCGATATAAACGACCCTTTACCCGGAACTGTGACTATCATCTGTCTTCTGTCCAGCTCTGAATACGCTTTCTGAATTGTATTAGGATTAGTTGACAGTTTAACTGACAGGCTTCTTACAGATGGCATTTTATCTCCCTCTTTAAGAATTCCAGTCATTATCTGCTCCTCAACCTGATTTATAATCTGTTCATATACAGGCACTCGCGACATGACATCTATAACGAACATCGTATTACCAATCCTTTCTAATATTTAATTCATATTGATTATAATTTATCTATAATTGTTATTAACTATCATAAGTCTTATAGATCTTATAATTACTACCAGTATTCTATACCAGTTATCCATTGCAATGTATTAACTGTACTATATTAATTAGTACAGTTGTTATGATTAATATATTATATACCTTGAATTTTGTCAATATGAAATTAATTAGTATATTTGCATAACATCTTCCTCTTTGATTAACACTTAAATTATGCTACAATAATTCTAATTATGACGTGTCACAGGTAAATATGCTTTTCTTCGCTAAGAAACCGCTGTTTATGCCCCTGACACTCACATTATTAACAATTATTAATACAGGAGGATTATCTAATGAGCGAAGCATGTTCACATAACTGTTCAAGCTGCGGTTCTGACTGTAGCGAAAGAACAGCACCACAGAACTCAAGAAATGATAATAATAAAAATGTAAAGAAAGTTATAGCTGTTGTCAGTGGTAAGGGCGGTGTCGGAAAGTCACTTGTAACTTCACTTCTTGCAGTTAAAGCACGCCAGTCTGGTCTTAAAACTGCCATTCTTGATGCTGATATAACAGGACCATCTATCCCTAAATCTTTTGGTCTTTCAGGCAAGGCAACCTGCAATGAAGAAGGTACAATAATATACCCACCAGAAACCCGCACCGGTATCAAGACTATGTCACTTAACTATCTTCTTGATAACGAAACCGACCCTGTTATATGGAGAGGTCCTGTTATCGCCAGTGCTGTTAAGCAGTTCTGGGAGGAAGTAGCATGGGAAGATACAGACTGTATGTTCATCGACTGCCCACCTGGAACTGGCGATGTTCCACTTACTGTATTCCAGACACTCCCGGTTGACGGAATTGTTGTTGTAACATCACCTCAGGATCTCGTATCTATGATTGTTGAAAAGGCTGTTAATATGGCTAAGATGATGGATATTCCTGTTATCGGAATTGTAGAGAATATGTCATATTTCAAATGTCCTGACTGTGGCAATATCCACTACATTTACGGAAAAAGCAATATTGATAAGGTTGCCGAAGATATGGGCATTAAAAATGTTGCTAAAATGCCTATAGACCCACACGTTGCTGAATATATCGATGCAGGACGTGCTGAGGAGCTTGATGCCTCTGCACTTGATACTATATTCAAAGATATTTAAGGATTATATTATGAAAAGGATAATAATGTTTAAAGGTGGAGTTGAAACACTTGAGTTCTTCTCTGTTGAAATAGCTGAATATTTAGAAAGCAAGGGATACGAAATATTCTGGTACAACCTGCTTTTATCAAAGAACAGCTTTAATGAGCTTATGCACTATTATAATAATCAATGCAATGAACAGCTCTATGCAATTACCTTTAACTTTGAGGGACTTGAGGGCGAAGAAGGGTTATATAACAATGATGGCTGGAACTTCTGGGACTATTCTGGTGTTACAGTTATTAATATCGTTGTTGACCACCCTTTATATTACAATCAGTTTCTTAAAGCTCTGCCTGAACATTATCGTCAGGTCAATATTGACCATATGCATATTGATTATATGAAACGCTTCTTTCCCGATGTTGATGTATATTTTATCCCATCTGCCGGAACCGAGCTCAATAAACACAGAAAGCTTATTAAAGATTATGATTACCTGCCAATGTGCCAACGTCCAATCGATGTAATATTTACAGGCAATTACACTCCTAAGCATATTCTAAGAAAGCAGCTTAATAATATGGAACAGGATTATATTGATTTCTATGAAAGTGCCTTAGAACGCCTTATTATGTCACCAGACCTTACTATTGATGAGCTCTCAGAAATGTGTCTTAAAGAAGAATTTCCAGAAATAACTGATGAACAGCTCGCCAACTGTATGCCGCCAATGATGTATGTTGACCTTTCTGTAAGATTTCACTACAGACAGCTTGTTATCCGTATGCTTGCAGACTCTGGAATAAAGCTTAATACATATGGTTCCGGCTATAATTATATAGAATGTAACCACCCTGAGAATATCATTATGCACGGCGGTGTTAATTCCCAGAAATGCCTTGATATGATAAGCCAGTCCAAAATATCACTTAATGTAATGCCCTGGTTTAAAAATGGCATTCACGACCGTATATTTAACAGCTGTCTTAATGGTGCTGTCAGCCTCTCTGACTCATCTATATATATTGATGAATTATTCACTGACAGACAGAATATAATATTGTATGACCTTAATATGTTAAGGGATTATGAGCTTTCCGGGTATGACCTTAATATCACCAAGCCTCTTACAGACTATATTAAAGAATTATTAGCAGACGACAATAAGCTTCAGGCTATTGCTGATAACGCTTACAGCCTGTGCCATAACAGACACGACTGGAAAAACAGAGCCTCCATTATAGAGGCCCTGTTAAGATAAGTTGACTATTTTTTTATTATATGTTAAAGTAGTATTCGCTTGCGGATGTGGCGGAACTGGCAGACGCGCTAGATTTAGGTTCTAGTATCGTACGATGTGCAGGTTCGATTCCTGTCATCCGCATTTTTTATTTTAAAATATTTATATTTTGATTATATCTTTAATTCTAATTATATTTTAGTATCCTTTGATTATCTTATGTATTACAAGATACTCTGCCACAAGCGTTACTGGTGCAAGTATTATACACCACAGCGATAACACGATACATTCCTTCATACAGATTTTCTCTATTACTTCCCTGTCTGCACCTGTATTCCTCATAACACGTATTATATCTTTATACTGTTTCATTCTCGTTACAAGAATAACTAGAGATACTGCTATATACACGAATACTGCTGCCGCCAGAGATACTCCATATAATATGTAATTGACTATTGCTTCCCTTCTGGCATCATCTTTATCATCTGAATACACATAATATGAAAATCCTGCTGGTCCAAGATATGATTGCAGATTATTGCCTGTAGAAAGATTTACCGAATCTAAGCTGTACTTTACATTAATCTGGTTGTATTTCATTGCAAGTGTAATTGTTTCTGGTAATTCTTCCATACCAAGCAGATTTCTAAGCAATTCATTCTGGCGGTCTACGGCCCGTTGTCCAAGCTTATTAGAAGCTACCATCGTATATTTGGCATACTCAGGTATATACTCTTTTAATCTTTCCTTTATTTCATCATTAACATAGACTACATTAGCAGCCCTTGTCACTGCCGCCGGTGCAAAAAGAGTATCATATTCATATTCATTTAAAATAGTATTTCCAACGATACCTTCAGCAACTGACCTGCTGACCTGAATATTTTCATCTATATTCATTATTTCCCTGCACCTTTTATCAAGCTCTTCTGTGGTTATATCAGAAGTAAGATAATCCTCATTAAATGACTTGTAATTATCATTAACCGTTATCATTCCATTATTATACATATATTCATATAAATTTTCGTAATATTCACCACCATAAGAACTGTCATAAGATGTAGAACCTTTTGGAAAGCTGCAATAATTCATAAGATTTATCTTCGTATCTTTGCCAATTGTACTATCATACCCTCCATGTATATTGGGTTCTTCAAATACAATTACCGCATCGCCATTACAGAAATCTTCATAACTAAAATCGCAATCCTTAGCATAATCTATCAGTATATTATAGATTTCATAAGATGGCTCAACATACTCAGCCGCATACAGATAATTATTATTTACTGACTTAGCCTCCTGTATATTCCAGCCTTCCCAGGTCCACATCCTTGACGTTTCAAAACAGGAATACTGCACATCTTTTATTCCGGATATTCCCTTTATATAATCTATTATGTGCTCATCTATTCCCTGATACATATAGGCATCTGCATACTTTTCAATAACCACATTGCCATATGTATAAATTATTCCACTGTCATTGTTCTGTGGTATATTTTTTGACCTCTGAAAATATTCTTCTTTTGTTACATTATCAACTTTGCCATTCTGCTCAGCTATTAATAAATAACTGCTGTCTTTACTGAATTTCTCCTTCATCTCATTGGTCCATATTGCAACAGGGTTATATATATAATTAATATTATAATAGCCTTTTTTATCAACCTTTTTAAAAGCTATTATATCTGAACTCTTTGTGATATTATTATAGTTTTTATATGTTACAGATATGTTCATAGCACATACAACTATTATTACTAGCATTAATATGCCAAATACCCTTGTAAGTATATTCTGGACTGCTCCGTGCGACTGCATAAGCCTTTTATGCGTGTAACATATATAATTATCCTTATTGATTGACTTACTGCGTATCCTTGGTTTCTTATACTTTCTAACCCTGTAAGACTGTCCCCTGCTTCTTTTACTCCATTGAATTATATTGATGACACAGCACATAATTACAGCTATTATAAATGTCAGAAATGTATTAACATACACACTATTATCTATTGAGTAGAACTCAAAACCACATTTGTGTTCAATAAAGATACATACCGCTTTCCCTACAACTATTGAAAAAATCAGACATAACAGCAATGAACTTATCAATATAACGGCATTTTCAATTATAATTATAAATGCCATCTGTACATTGCCTGCACCTATGTTCTTAACAATACTGCGTGTCCTGCTTCTTGCTTTATTATACGATATAAGCTGATATATTATTGCTGCTATGGCAAGTATCATAACAACTATGTACATATATTTATATACATAATTATCCTTCCACGGCTTATAATCATATACACTGCTGTTATATGTAATATATATAGGACTTACCTTCTGCTCAATTCCATTGTATATATCCCTATAATCCTCTTTGATGTAATCATTAATAGGATAAATAAATATACCGCCGCCATATCTGTTAATGGCTTTTCCCTCACTCTCAGTTACAATGATACCTGGAAGCTTATCACCGCCCTGCCACACATCTGTGTAACTGTTAAGTATTCCAACAAGCTTATATGTCTTAGTTAATTTATCAGAAGTTCCATTCAGATATGTATCAATAACTATATCCTGTCCAATATCACTGCCCTGTTCAAGCTTTATAAGTGTACTCCACTCAACTGCAATCTCATTATCCTTTGCTGGCATTCTTCCTTTATTAAGCTTTATATTACCTATCTCAATAAATCTGTCTGACAACGTGCCAATACCTATATCAGTCTTTCCCACCGAATTATATACATAATTATTAACCTGTGCCAGACCGGCAGTTCCAAGATACGGATGATTTTTCAAATCATTATTTTCAGCCTTGACTGAGCCCTCATACATTACATACCAGCTTCCAAAACGGCTCTTAGCTGACTGTATCTGCCATTTATACATATTGCTCTGGAATATAAGTGTTCCAGCTACAAATGTAAAGGCTATAAATATCACAATCGAAGTTCTTAATACTTCTTTCCACCTTTTACGCAGTCCTTTGAGGCAGTATTCCAGCAATTCTATGTTCATACGTTCACCTCCGATGATACATTTCCATCTACAATACTCAATACCCTGTCTGCATATCCAGCCATCTGCTTATCGTGTGTTACCATAATAATCGTCTGGCGGTATTTACTTGCCGCTAATGCAAGCATTGCAGCTACATTTTCTGAACTTCCTGCATCAAGATTACCAGTTGGTTCATCAGCATATACAACAGCCGGATGATTAATCAATGCCCTTGCTATTGCCACCCTCTGCTGCTCACCCCCTGACATCTCATACGGATATTTCTCATAACAATATTCTATCTGCAACGAACTCATCAATTCCCTTACTTCGTCCCCGTCAATGTCTTTATTGTCAAGAATTAATGGCAGGACTATATTCTCATACGCTGTATATTCTGGTATAAGGCTGTAATCCTGATATATATATCCGATATTCTCACGTCTGAACTTTGATAACTGCCTGTCCTTAAGTTCAGCTATATTAATGCCATCTATACATACATTACCCTCATCTGGCTTATCAAGCGTTCCTAATATTCTTAAAAGTGTCGATTTACCCGAACCACTCTTTCCTACTATCGCAGTAAATTCACCTTTCTTAATATTAATGTCGCATTTTTTCAATGCGTGTACCTCAACTGTTCCAGTATGATAGGTTCTGCATATACCCTCTGCTTTCAATATGTATTCCATCTTCACACCTCCTTATCTTTTGTTATCAGGCTTGTCCGCTGTACTTCATCACTGCTTAATGTACTGCTGCCTGTCTGATTACTAACTGTTGTACATTTATTATTTATTGCTATGACTGTATTATATATTGCACGACTTACATACAACTTACAATTTGCCCTTAAATTTATATAATGGCAGTATTATTTTAAATTGTGCCCCTCCATACTTGTCACTATTGCCTGCCCTTATATTTCCGTGGTGTGCTTCTATTATAAGTTTCGACAGGTTAAGTCCTATTCCTGCGTGGAATTCGTCCTGACTTTTCCTGCTCATAAATCTGTCAAATATTCCTGCTATATCACAATCCTGTATTCCATCTCCATTATCAGATATAGTTATCATACATACCTCTGAATTACTGCTTATATCTATATAGACCATACCATCCTTCTTCTGGTTAATATGTTCATAACAGTTACTTATAACATTAATCAACGCCTCTAAAAGCCAGCCCTCATCTGCATACATCTTTCTATGTCTGTCTTCATTGCCATAATTAACCGACACTTTCTGCTTATCATCAACCGAACACTCCACACTCTCCTCAACTATATAATCAATAACTATCTCATCTGATGAAAGTGTGATTTTTCCTGACTCTATACGGCTTATGTCTAGTAATTTCTTAATAAACATCTTAATTTTAAATGTATTCTTCGTACAATCTGTTATCAGTCTGCATATATCTTCATTAATTCCACATAATTCCTGTATCATCTCAAGCTTCATAGTAATTACAGACAGTGGTGTCTTAATCTGGTGTGCTATATTTTCAACGAACTCCTGCATTTTCTTATATTGTATTTTGTTATATTCGTGTTCTTTATTAAGCTCCTCCTTCAAAGAAACATTTTTTCCTGCAATAACCTTAATCTGTCCCATATAATCTTTCTTGCCAATCTTATAACAGCTGATAAGACCGTATATAAGAATTACAGCAAGTATTAAAGATATTACAATATAACTTACAAGCTCTCCATTTATCCTTAATAAATATGTGTAGCCTTTAGCTGAATATCCTGCCTCAAGCATTGCATCAGAGCCTGCCTGTAACGTATACTTATTAATATTAAGATACATCAGGTTATTAACAAGCTGTACTGCCGAATTCTCATCTGACAAATAAAGAGCTCCAACAAGAGCCCTTTGTTTAATATTATAATATACAATTAACGACACTATTATAATCACACTTACAGCCATTACTCCTAACACGAAAAATGTCTGTTTTATTCTATAATTTCTTACGTTTTTCTTAACATCTTCTTCTGTAATTCTAACTATTCCCATAGCTTTCCCCCTCTTTTTATATTATCCAGCGGTATCCTACATTTCTTATTGTTTCAATATATGGAATATGCTCATCTGAGAATGTTCCAAGCTTTGCTTTTAATCTGCTCATTGTAACTGTCAGTGTGTTATATTCCACATAATTGCCGTGCATATCCCACAGTCTGTCAAAGAACACATCACGCCTTACAACCCTGCCTTTATTCTCAATCAATATCTTTATAATATCCCATTCATTTGATGATAGCTTAAGCTCTTTGCCGTCACGATAAAGCTTATACTGGTCAAAATGCACTGACAGGCTTCCTTTATTATAGACATCACCTGAATTCATATCTCTTCTTCGCAGATTGGCACTTATTCTTGATAACAGCACCGCATTATGAAATGGTTTCGTCACATAGTCATCTCCGCCCATATCAAGCCCTTTTATAATAGATTCCTCATCATCGCACGAGGTAATAAATATAATCGGTGCGTCGCTGTTATGTCTTATTCTTTCACAAATGTCAAACCCATCACCATCAGGAAGCTTCACATCAAGCAGATACATATCATATATATCCGTATGCTCATCAAATTCTTTAACACTTCCTGCCGTTATAACGTCATAATTCTTTAAGATAAGCAGTTCCTTTAATGTCTCCCTTAATTCCCTGTCATCTTCCACAATCATTATCCTGTACACTAACCCCACCTCTTTTACTCTCACTAATTCTCTTAACATTGTAATAATTGTAATATGATTAATATTAACATATATAGCTTGCAATCAGCTTACAAAATGTTCTTTAATATTGTATCTGCATTACTTATTGTGTAATCTGTCAATCTATATGCCATAATTCTTACCCCTGTAATAACAGGAACTACAAATCCATTAGATTATAATTTCGCACATCTGTTAATAACGGTCTTATTAGTAACTTTCAATGCTCCTGCCACATCAACAGGCTTAAATTCATACATTTTATTCTCTATTAAATATGCTAATAATTCTTTATCCTTCTTATTAAGATAAGATAAATTAACTTGTTCACTCTGCTTATTGGTTTCCATTGATAACTCGCAGACCTTATTAGAATATAATTCCATCATTCTCAAAAAATACGTTATCCATATCTCTGGATGAGGTGGATTTTCGCGCCCCATATAGTACAATGCTGGCAGACCCATTTGTAATGAACTATAGTATTCATCTGAGTCATATGCAAAATATTCCTCTAATGAGCCTATACCCTGAAATCCATAACCATAATAATCTAATATATATCCTGAAAGCAGTCTCGCTGTTCTTCCATTACCATCTTCAAATGCGTGTATTGTAATTATCTGATAATGAACAATTGCCGCTATAATAAGTGGATGGTCATCAGTTGTATTAACATACTCAACAAGTTCATCTAATAATTCAGGTATCTCATTATACTCTGGTGGTATATATTCTGCTTCCTGTGTCTCAGAATCATACACAGCAAATAAATATCCCGGCGGCATTGCACCCCTTAAACCTATTTTTTCTTTAGATGCCCCTTTTTCTACAATTGACTGGACCTTTAATATAAGTTCCTTTGTAAATGGTGCTTTCTTAGCTATCTGCTCCTCAAGATAATTCAGTGCCATATAATAATTACGAACTTCCTGCTCTGGCTTTAAAAAATGCTTATGCTCATCTTTATCTATAACATCGCTTACCTGCTTTTCCGTCAACGGATTTCCCTCTATTTTATTAGAAGCATACGAACTCTTTTTCTTAGAATTCTTACGAAGTTTATTTCTCGTAATAGCTGGTATTTTTATATTATTAAGCGTAAATTTATTCTGTTCAATATTAGTTATCATTCGTACAATATCGTTATTTAAAACAGCCTTTATCACTAATAACATCATCTCCTTACATATATCCTCATAAATATATAATACAATCCCCCTCATATTTTTTCCACTAAAATTACACTATTATTACACTATTTTTCACTAAAATTACACTATTATCCCCTGTAATTACACTATCCCCAAAATACATCTACACAATTATTACACTATCCCCAAAATTGAACATAAAAAAAGCCACGGCTACATTTCCTTATATTTCTTAAGAAAATATCACCGTGCCTCCTACGCAACACGTAAATATCGCCAACGCACAGTTGTGCGAGGCTGTTATATTACAAGCTGGGTGCTTTTGCAGCCGTCGGCACTTAGCGGCTGTCCTTTAGCCGCTTACGTGTCCGCTACGGCTACAAGCAGCGAGAGCGTGCCCAGCGGTAATATAACACCCTCGCACAACGTCCGTCTGGTCTTATATTTACCTACCTCCCCATAGTCCCCATCACCACAAGCGACATAATAGGAATCATAAGTATCGTAGATATCGGATTTAACACCGCCGCTATATCGGTAGATACACCCAGCCTCTCGCTATATATTATTGACACAGCCGCTGATGATGCGAACATTGCCGCCGCTAATGTCTGTCTCATAACTAGCGGTGCCGGAAGTACGCAATATATAAGCACAGCTGCAATAATACCAATAACATAACGCATTGAAAGCAGTGTTATCACTTCTTTTGCAGACTCTCTGCTCATATGAAATTCTAATGACACACCTATCATTATCATTGTAAGAAATCCGTTTCCTTTTCCACAGAAATCTGCTGCCATCGTTACAAAATCCGGAAGCCTGCAATTAAGAAATGACAGTATTGTCATAATCATATATGTATCAAATGGAACTGATGTTAACAATCCTTTTAAAATTGTTAATACATAATTCTCATTTTTATCTTTACTGCCTCCATTAAGTCTCATTTTGCCTATTGCATAGGTTGTTCCCAATGTATAAAAGGAATCTCCGACATCAAACATACATAGATAAGGCACACCTGCTGGATAAAAGGTTGATAAGAATGGAATTGCAATACAGGCCATATTAAATCCCGAAGCATTAACCGAATATATTGCCTTTAATTCAGGACTTTTATCAGCCGAAACTATCTGTCCTGATATCACCATAACCGTATTAACCAGAAATCCCAGCAGTATCGCTATTACATAGTATACATTTACTTCTGCCCCAGCGAAGCTGCTTATTAAAGAAGCTGGCAGAGTAATATAAAATATCAGGTTTGACAACACCTTTTTGTCTTCTTTATGAAACAGCCCTGCTCTTTTTAAAATATACGACATCACCATAGTCAGCAGATACACAAGTGCAGTCATAACAACATTTACCATACTTCACCAGCTCCTACACAAATATATTATTTACTCTGTACCCATAACCCTAGTCTCAGGAATTATGTTACCACCATCTATTATATTGGCTGTGCCTGTAACATACTCTGCATCATCACTTGCAAGACTCTAAGAATTTTTTTGCAATTCCATAGCCTATTCCGCCAGCCGCACCCGTAATAACAGCTACCCTGGTATTGGCTTTTAACCACTCCTTAGCCATATCAATAGTGACATCCAGATATTCATCATCTACAGTCTTGGCTGTGTCACTGTCACTATGAGTCGCAAGCCACGCAAGTCTTGTAATACGCCTTAATAATACGAACATCGGTATAAACTTCTTGTCTTCATCTGATAATTTTCTTACTTTCTCATAGCCTCTTACCCACGCTCCTTCAAGCTTAGTAAGATTTCTCGAATAAGTAACAAGTGCACAGCCCATATCATACATATAAAATCCATAACCGCTGTCATCAAAATCTATTATCTGGTTGACACCATTATTATTAATCACATTATAAAAATGTAAATCTGCGTGGATAAGTCCGAATTTTTCATTGCTTCTGCCATAATAATTAAGTTTGTCCTTCATTACAGATGTACATTTTTCAAGTATCCTGTACTGCTCTTTAGTTAAAGCCTTATAATCACGCCACGAGCCCCATATTCCATCGTTATTGTCGCCAAAAAGATTGTTGATATCCCAGTAAAATCTCTTAATAACAACACTCTTATCTCTATTAATTGACTGCATATGAAGCTTCGCTGTTATTTCTCCAAGGCTTTCAAGTCCTTTTATAAGTTCGTCATCTTTAAGCTCACCAAGTGGGCTTCCTTCAAGAAATGATATAACTGAAACATATACTTCTTCACCAGAAAATGTAGTCATTTTTTGAAGAAATCTGCCATCCCTGCCACGATATACGACTGGAAGTTCTACGTCCGTATCACGGTGGATTTCGTCCATCCATAATATTTCGCCTTCCAGTTCTTCTATATTGTGATACCCCGGTCTGTGTATACGCAATACTACAGGAAAAGCTTCTTTAAATGTAATTTTGAATATAACATTTTCTGAATATTTCAATAACTTTACATCATAATCTTTATCAAAATCATACAGCAATAATAAATTATCTCTTACATCTTTTTCCAAAGTCTGTGGCGTATCATTCATAACTTCCTCTTTTCCAAAACTGTCTACTTTGATAATGCCTGTGCAAGACCCTTATCTATTTTTTCAAATAATTCGTCCATAAATGCATCATCACACAAAAGTCCTAACTTTAACTGCAATGTATTAGGGTGGAGTCTTGAATTGTGTGACCATACGCCGTTATCAAATAATGGCTTGCATACTGTCTTGCTTGCATCTTCACAGTCAAAATTAATACCCATAATTACACCACGCTGTGTATAACCTGTAATAAATCCATCATATTTATCAATAAGTGCATTAACTCTTTCTGTAAGAAGCTTGGCATTCTTATTAATATTATCAACTGTCTCTTTTCTTGTTGATATTTCAAGAACCTTCATCGCAACAACACAGCCTAATTCTGAATTACCACAGGTAGAACCGTGCATTCTTCCTATATCAAACATCCAGCTTGCCGCTTTTCTGTTCATAACCGTTGCTGATATTGGATATATTCCACCTCCAAAGCCTTTAGCTGTTGTAATCATATCCGGAACGAAGCCCTCGTGTTCAAAGCACCACATTTTTCCGGTTCTCATAAGACCTGTCTGTGTTTCATCTGCTATATACAATGTTCCATATTTCTCGCAAAGCTTCTTAACACCTGCAAGATAGCCCTTATCTGGAATTGGGAAGCCATAAGTTGCAAGAAGTGATTCTATAATTACACACGCTACATCTTCTTTCTTAAGCTCTGCCTCCATTGCATCAAGATCATTAAGGGTAACCTGTACGAATTCTCCAGGTGCTCCCTGACAAAGAAATGGATCTTTAAATCTTGCATCTCCTGTCGATACTGAAAGGCCTGTATGTCCATGATAACAGCCCTGAATTGATACAACTCTCTTTCTTTGTGTAGCATATCTTGCACTTTTTATTGCAAGGTCAACAGCTTCACCACCACAGGTTGAAAAGCATGCATAATCAAGTCCGTCAGGACAAAGGCTTGTCAACTGCTCCGCAAGCAGTGCCTTGGTTATTCCTGTAAAATGATGATTACCTATATCCAGCTCTGTCATAGCATCTGTTAAAGCACCTATAATCTCTTTATTTCTATGTCCTAAGTTGTATGTACCACCATTAATATGTATATCTAAGAACTTTCTGCCATCCATATCCCAGAAATAATAGCCCTCTCTTTTGCCCATAACGATAGCCATATCCCTGTCAATCCATTCCTGTGTCTTTCCAACATTCCAATGTGCCAAACTTTTCTTTAATATATCTTCCTTAGTGATATCTGGATTATTAATATAACTCATAGACTACCTCTTTTCTATAACACTTATGTTACTGCTGCCATTAACTATACTATCTTATACTGGCTGTTGGTCCTCTCAAACCTGCTCGGTGTAAGTGAAGTATTTTTCTTGAAATCCTTTATAAAATGTGCCTGGTCATAATATCCAAGCCTTTCGTATATCTCATAAGTAAGACTGTTCTGCAAATAATATATTGCCTTCTGTATTCTTATTATTTCCGCATATTTTTTCATAGAAACGCCAACAGCTTCCTTAAACACACGATCAAGATATCTCTGGTTGTAGCCTACCTCTTCGGCTATCTTTGCAATATTTATATTGCCCTTACCCTTATGAATAATGCCTGCTATGCTTGCAATAATATTTTTCTTATCTGCAAAATGCCTGTCATACCGGAAATTATCCATAAAAATATCCACCATTTTTTCAAAATCATCTTCATTTTGAAGCATAGATGATATATTCTGTATATCATCTATATAAGCAAGGCATTTTCTGTCACATACTATGTCCGAAATATACTCTTTCATAAAATCTGGAATTACACCTGGTTCAAATTTAACTGCAAAAGTTTTCTTGCTTCCACTTATATATGCAGGGCTGACCTTAGTATGTGTTCCGCACGCATATGGAACATATCTGCCCTTTTCATATATAAACTGTATGTCTATGCAGGCATCAGGAATTGCATATATATCTTTCCTGCAATTATCAACTTTATATATCTTATTAATATAACCATCTTCTATTATGGTCTCTGTATATTTAACACCTTCTGATATAAGATAAGTCTTAACCTGCATAGTAACACCTTCTTTCTTATGTGCACTTAACTTCAGGCTTTTTATTAAGCTTCCTGTGTGCTTCCTGTATTAGTGCATTTTATATTAAAATCTGGATATTTTATCTTTATATAATCTTCAACAAGCTTTACAGCACCCTCAAATCCCACTCTTTCCGTATTTATAGTAAGATCATAGTTCACTGGGTTAGTCCAGTAGTTGCCTCCTGTATAATGTTCATAATATTCTGCACGGTATTTATCTGTCTGTGTAATTGACCTTGCCGCTGTTGCTTCATTAACACCCATTCTGTCCATAATCTCTTTAAGTGTAAATCTTCTTGGTGCTTCAATATAAAGGCTTATAACATTAGGTCTGTCCTTTAATATCCAGTCAGCACATTTTCCGACAATCACACAACTCTCTGTATCGGCAAGCTGTTCTATAATCTGTTTCTGGTACTCAAATAACTTCTCATCTGATACAAACTTCCTGTCCTCTACTTTAGGAGAACGTTGCATTGGAAGTCCTTTAAGAAATGCCGAAAATACATTCTGGCTTCTCAATTTCTCATTAACCTCTGCAAATACTTCCTCATCAAGTCCGCTCATCTGAGAGGCAAGCATAAGTATTCTGTTCTCATAACAATGTATTCCCAAATCATCTGCTATCTGCTTGGCAATTCTTTTTCCACAGCTGCCAAAGCCTCTTGCTACTGTAATAACCAAATTATCCATAATATTCCTCTTTTCTGCACGCGTTTCCTGTGCACGTCAAGTTAGTGCCTGCTCACTTTGTTACATATATTCCACTGTTACTTATATTTCGCTGTTACTTATATTCCAATTATTAAGCACCCTTCTTTACGCCGCTTTCCATATATCTTGTTAAGAATGTTCTTGTTCGTTCATTCTTAGGATTAGTAAATAATATATCCGGACTTTCGTCCTCAACAACATATCCGTTATCCATAAATATTGTTCTTGTTGATACATTTTTCGCAAATTCCATCTCGTGGGTTACAATTATCATTGTAAGTCCCTCATCTGCTAACTCTTTCATAACATTAAGGACTTCTCCTACCATCTCTGGGTCAAGTGCTGAGGTAGGTTCATCAAATAAAAGTACCTCCGGATTCATACAAAGACCTCTTGCAATGGCAACTCTCTGTTTCTGTCCACCTGATAACTGTGCCGGCTTGGCATTGATATATGCTGCCATTCCAACCTCTCTTAAATGCTTTATAGCCCTAAGTTTAGCTTCTTCCTTGCTAAGATGAAGTATCTTCTGTACACCAAACATACAGTTCTTTAATACCGTCATATTATTAAACAGGTTAAATGACTGGAACACCATTCCAACCTGTGACCGGTATTTGGAAAGTGAGCTTTGTGTATTCTTAACCTCTTCCCCATGAAATAATATTTTGCCGCCTGTAGGTGTTTCAAGGTGGTTAATACAACGTAACAATGTTGATTTGCCTGAACCTGAAGAGCCTATAATACATACAACCTCACCCTTTGATATTTCAAAATCTATCTTTTTTAATACTTCGTGGTCACCAAATGACTTTACGAGATTTTCTACTTTAATAATTGACTCTGCCATAATAACCTCCATTCCTGCCTGCTTATCACTCATTATCAAGGAATTCAGTTGCAAGCTCATAATCGCTTCGTCCCTGTAACTTCTTTTCAACAACCGCAAATATTCTGTTAAATACAAAACATAAAACAAAATAAATGATTGAAATTACGATATATGATTCAAAATATTTGTAATATGCACCACCTGCTGTCTTTGCCATAAGGAACAGCTCCGATACACCAATAACGTTTAATACTGATGTCATCTTCAAATTATTAACAAATGTATTACACATCTCAGGTATTACATTCTTTAATGCCTGTGGAACGATTATGTAAAGCATTGCCTTGAAATGTGACATTCCCATAGCGAGTGCTCCTTCCTCCTGTCCTGCATCTACTGACTTAATACCTGCTCTTACTGTTTCACCCATATAAGCTCCGGTATTAAGTGTTGTAACAAGAATACCTGCAATAATTGAAGTTATCATTATGTCATTCTGTCTTAAGCCATAGTAAATAACCATTCCCTGAACAATCATTGGGGTATCCCTGAATATTTCAACATATACAACTACAATTATCTTTAATATTCTTATCAGGATCTTCTTTACTATATTGTCTTCTTTATGTATCTGTACTGTATTGATTATTCCTACTGCAAAACCAAGAATAAATCCTAATATTGTACCTATAAGTGACACATAAAGTGTTACCCAGGTAGCTTTTAAAAATAGTGTTGAGTATTTATTAAATATAAACCAGCTCCATTGGAACAGTGTTCCATCAGCACCTGGCGTATTGGCCGCTAATGCCACTATTGAACTATACATACCTTTACCTCCCATACATTTAATTATAAAAAGGAATGTGCAAAGCACATTCCCGCACCGGGCACGGTCATTTGCGTCAAACTATATCTTCGTGCGAGTGTGCATTATAGGCACATAGTGCATTTTATGTAATAGGGGATTCTATCGGAATTTCCTGTTACATAAAAAAGCCACAGACTTCCCCTGTAAGGTCCTGCCGCCTTTGACAGGAAAGTCTGTGGACTTTTATTATTTTTATAAGGTTAAACTATTATGTAGTACTTTGTCAGATTAATTATCAACTATTACTTTAGTCTTATTTAGTTAGATGATGGCTGTAACTTAACCATTTCATCCATTAACTTATCAAATTCAGCCTTGTCATTCCAGTTAAGCTTATCAAGTGCTTCCTGAACTGTATCTCTCATTGGATCACCTTCCCTGAATACTATACAGCAGTCATTCGATGCACCCTCTGGCTCTGTGAAATCAAGATTGAGCATCTTTAAATTATTCATAGTTGAAAGTGCTGATATTGATGTTGTGTAATCAAGGATAACCATATCGGCTGTCTTATTCTGTACTGCAAGAAAACATTCTGATGATGTTTCATAGTCTGTTGCAATTACACCGCCAGGTACTTCGTCCTTGTAAGGTACATAGTTAGTTGCAATCTGTGTTGTTAACTTAGTATTCTTACCCGCAAACTGTGAAAGCTTAGTATAATTAGCATATTCACTATCTGCTCTTACAACACCAACAATCTGTCTTTTATAATAAGGTGTTGAAAAATCATATGTCTCATCTCTTTCAGGACTGTAGCATACACCAGTCATTACTGCATCATATGATCCATCCTGAAGTCCCATAAGTATTGAACTCCATTCAATCTTGTATACCTCTAATTCATAGCCCATTTCATCTGCTATTCTCTGTGCAAGCTCAACTTCATATCCATATGCATATCCATCTGCATTTTTAATCTTTACTGCCTGCTTGCCATTACCAACCTCTGGTGATTCCTGTGTCCAATTGTAAGGTGCATATGCACATTCAAATGCTACCTTCAATACTTTCTTGTCTGAATCGGAACTCTTACTTCCACAACCTGTAACTCCTAATGTCATTGAAACCACAAGTGACATTACAACCATTAACGATAATAACTTCTTCTTCATAACTTTTCTCTCCTTTCACCATTGCCATAGTAAAAAATACATACAGAAAAGGCGCCTAATTCATTGGAATTAGACGCCTTTGTCAATCTTGTATTCTGTTGACGCTATTAACATAGCAGATATATTAATATAATAATTGTAAAAATTTCACTTATGAATTATATACCACGTTCTTATGCAGATTGCAATAGATAATTTATCTATATGCAGTTATAAGAAACATTGGTGCTTCTTTGATGTCCTTTTCTTTCAATAATTTCTTACCTATGGCTTTGTCTGCACTGCAATTACTAAATCCATATTTTTCTAATAAAGCTATATCATACTCAGGTCTTTGGTGTCTTCCTATATCCATAGCTTTCGTGATATACGCATTTTCTGCTTCAAGTGCATAGGTCATTCCCTGGTGTCCGTATGGTTCTTCTTTCTTATCATCATCAATAAGCGTTGCATCCAGATTCTTCATATTGGCATAATTCGCATCGTAATTTAACAACACTCCGCCTTTTCTTAACACCCTGTGCCATTCCTTATAGGCTTTATCCACATCAGGGAGTGTCCATGTAAGATTTCTCGTTATAACAACATCGAAGCTTTCGTCTTCATATTCCAGATTCATAGCATCCATAACCTTGAAATTAACATCTGCCCCATACCTGTCAGCCAGAACTTCAGCCCTTTCTATCATATCCGGTGTTAAATCTATTCCCGTAACCTGAAGTCCTTTGCCATAAAGAAGTATCGCAAAATATCCAACACCTGTTCCAACATCAAGCACCCTTACATTCTGTCTATTATCTATAAGCGGACTTATATATTGCATAATGTTATCAACCCATTCACGGCTTAACTCACTGTCAAGCTCATTCTCCCTTACATCTGAAAAATCTGCCACACGCTTAGTCCAGTAGTCTACAACTTTTTCTTCTATATTATTTTTATCCTGTATCATAATCTATTTTCTTTCATAATCCGTTACATATTTCTTATAGGCATATTACTGCATATCCAGCTCTGCAGTTATCTCATAATAATCTGATGGGTGTGCAGTTAAACCGCTCACACCTTTCCCTGAAACAATTGACATTTTAAGATGCGATGCAAATATAAAAGCATTGTCGTCCAGTATTGTCTGTGTCATCTTTATTCCAAGCTGTTCCCTGCCTTCTGTATCAAATGTAGTACTGAGCTGTTCTTCAAGCTGTTCAAGCTGTTCATTATAATAACCACCACGGTTCTTTGACGAATTCTTAAGACAGTGTGTTGTAAAGAAATATTCAGGATCACCTGTTGGTGCACACACAAAGGCACTTGCATATATATCCCACTCACCTTTTTTAACATAATCAAGATGATTAGCCGTACAGTTAATCTTTACATCTATTCCTATCTGCTTTAATGATGCCTGAACATTTTCTGCAAGCAAAGGAAGCTCCTGTCTGCTTGGATATGTAAGCCACCTCAATGTAAGCTTTTCTCCATTTTTTTCAACATATCCATCACCATCTGTATCCTTCCAGCCCGACTGTGCTAATAAATGTCTGGCATTATCAATATTATACTCTGCGGCTTTAACATAGCTGTCACCAAATGTATAATCTTTTGGAAATGGTCCTTCTGCCAACGTTCCATTACCTTTTAATAATACATTAGTAAAATCTTTCTTATTAATTGCCATAGCAATTGCAGCTCTTACATTACTGTCCTGCAAATTGACATTAGCATAATTCATCTGTGCAAAAAACGAACGTGAAGTTTCACTTGATGATATTGTATAATTGCTGTTATTAAACAGCGAAAGACTTGAATATGGCAGACCATAAGCCGCATTAAGTTCACCTGACTGCAATGCCATTGTAAGAGTATCACCATCACTTATCGTCTTAACAATTATTTTATCAAGCCTAGGCTCTCCATTCCAGTAATTCTGATTCTTAACAAGTGTAAGTCCTGAGTCTGTCACAATCTCCTCGGCTATATAAGGTCCTGTCGCTGATACATTACCCTCATCAGTAATTCCTGCCTGCATATCAATAATACAGCCATAAGGGTCAGAAAGATAATTAATAAGTGCTGGCACAGGCTTGGCTGTTGTTATTATGACTGTATCAGCTTCTGCCTCAACCCTCTCTATATTCAAATCCCCTGCTGCTCTTTTATGCACCGCAACAAGATGTTCTATACATTCTTTAACAGCATCACCATCAAGCTTTCTTCCACTTGTAAATGTAATTCCATCTTTTAAATTAATCTTCCAAGTAAGCTCATCTACATTCTCATAGCTTTCAGCAAGCCATGGCTCTAATTCCATTGTATCCGAATATTTAAAAAGTGTCTCTCCAACGCCATATCTTATGCACGCCCAGCCTGAATATCCGTTATGTGGGTTGACATCTGTCTCATCATTTTCTGCGTTAAATGTTGTATCTCCATAGTAGAATACTTTCTCTGTGGAAGCTGTACTTTTCCCACAGCCGGCAATACCTGATACAGCTGCCATTACAAGTATAATTCCTGCTAATTTTATTATATTCTGCTTTAATCTATCTATATTCATTCTGCTTTCACCTAATTTATCTATTCCGGTTCTGTTATTCTTCATTATAATTTCTTTTAATTTATATATGCATATCCTGTTGTTCTTCATTTTATTTATCTTTAATCTGTTCATAATTCATATACCTCATCTTATATATTTCTTATATTTAAAGTACCGACTTTATAAGAAGCCTTGTATATTCCTTTTCCGGCCTGTTGATTATATTATCTGTGTCTGAATACTCTATTATTTTCCCGTCCTTCATAACAGCTGTCTTATTGCATATCTGGCTTACCAGTGCAATATCGTGGCTTATGAATAATACTGTCATTTTCCTGCTTTGCTGCAACTGCTTAATAAGTGCAATTATCTGACTCTGCACTGTAACATCAAGTGCACTTGTAGCTTCATCACATATAAGAAACTCCGGCTTCACAGCCAATGCCCTCGCTATTGCCGCTCTCTGGCACTCGCCACCGCTCACCTGTCCTGGATATTTATTAACATATTCCGCTGAAAGTCCAACACTTATAAACAATTCCGACACAAGATTATCACTCTTATTATTTCTTAATGCTTCGGCAACACTTTTTCCTAATGTATATTCAGGATCAAATGAAGCCACAGGTGACTGATAAATCATCTGCATATTCTTATAAATATCCCTCATTTTACGGGCATTGAATCTACTTATATCTTCACCTTTAAAGATTACTGAACCACTGTATAACTTAACTGTATTCGTTATAATTCCAGCAAGCGTGCTTTTTCCGCAACCGCTTTCCCCAACAAGTCCTACACAGTCGCCATCTTCTATAACCAGCTTGTCTATATCTACTGCCATTTTCACATCATACGCCTTTTTAATATTATTAAGCTCTAATATTGTACTCATCAGCACACTCCCGTCTTAACACTGGAACAGCCGATATAAGCTGTTTCGTATATTCTTGCTTTGGATAATTCATAATTATCTCTGTATCTTCGTATTCTACAATCCTGCCAGATTTCATAACAATTATTTTATCAGCAAGCTCCCTAACAACATTTATATTGTGCGACACGATAATCATTGAAGTATCTCCACTGCATTTTATGTCTTTAAAGATATCCACAACCTGCCTCTGTGCTATAACATCCAATGCACTTGTCGGCTCATCTGCAAGCAGCAAATCAGGCTTCATAAGCATAGCCATCATAATTCCAACTCTCTGGTTCATTCCACCTGATAACTCAAACGGATAACTGTTAAGAACCTTGATAGCATTTTTAATATTCATCTGTTCAAGCATATGAACTGCTTTCTCATCAATTATACGCTTTGCCTTTCTTTTATCTTTTACGGCTTCATTACTGAAAATGCTCTCATAAAGCTGGCTCTTTATTGTTCTTACCGGACACATTGCTCTCTCGGTATTCTGAAATATCATACCTATGTTACTGCCTCTTAAACTTTTCAGACACTTTTCATTACCAGTTATATCCACTCCGTTATATTCTATTACACCACCGTCTATATGCCCCTCCTTAGGAAAAAGTCCTATTATTGCTTTAATAAGTGTGCTTTTTCCGCTTCCTGATTCACCTGCAATCCCTAATATCTCACCTTTTTTAAGCTGTAACGTTACATTTTCCAATACTGTGCTGTCAGAATAGCTTACAGATAAACCACTGATATTTAACTGAGTGCTGTTAACACTATCTATGTCCTTTTTATTCAATTTTTCCTTATTGTCTGCCTGTAATATCACTTAAAGTATCTCCTAACATATTAAACACAAGTACAGTAATAAATATTGCCAGACCCGGTGCTATAACAACCCATGGTGCTGTCTGCATAAAGCTCCTGCCTTGACTTACCATAAGTCCCCACTCTGCAAGCGGAGGTTCTGCTCCAAGCCCTAAGAATGACAACCCAGCAATCTCCATCATCATATTTCCAATATCAAGAACCGCTGTTACTATAATCATATCTGCAATATTAGGTATAATATGCTTTATTAATATTCTTATGGTATTAAGTCCTGACATCCTTGCCACCTGTATATATGGCTCATTCTTTATGGCAAGCACCTCTGCCCTTGCTATTCTTGCATACTTGGGCCACGATATTAGTGCAAGTGCAATAACAGCACTTACTAACCCTCCTGACATTACGCTTGCAACCGCAATTGCAAATACCAGCCCCGGAAATGCAAGAAATATATCTGACAGCCTCATTATAATGCTGTCTATAATTCCACCGTAATAACCACTTATTATTCCGGCAATACAGCCTGTTAACGTTATAATCACAACAAGTGCAAATGATGATGACAACGATATTCCTGCTCCTTTAATGACGCGTGATAACATATCACGCCCATACTGGTCAGTTCCTAACAGATGATGACTATCTGGCGGCATAAGTGCGGCTGACAAATCCTGCTCATAAGGATCATATGGAACAATCACATCTGCCAATACCGCTATAAGCACTATTAATAATGCAAATATAAGCCATATAATTAAGCTTGTATTGCTTTTATTAATTTTCCCTCTGAATATCAACCGCTGTCTGTTATTATTGACATTTTCTGTTCTTTTCTTAATCTTCATAACAATCTCCCAGACGTATCCTTGGATTGAGATAATGGTATACTATATCTGTTATAAGATTAATAACTACATATATAATTGCCATCCATATCACATATGCCTGTATAACCGGATAATCTCTCATCGTAATTGCATCTATCGCCATTTTCCCTACTCCGTCCCACATAAATATGCTCTCAACAATAGCTGTTCCACCAAGCAGTGAACCTATTGATAATGCGAGCAGTGTTATGATTGTGAGCAGGCTTGATTTAAGTACACTTCCTGTAATTATCTTTAATCTGCCAACACCTCTTGCTATAGCACCCTGCACATAATCCTTCTGTAATTCATTAATCACAGCCGTCCTTATCTGTCTTATATATCTTGACGACATTGCTATTGCGAGGGTAACTGCTGGCAGTATCACGCTTTTAATTCCTGCATTCATTCCCATAACCGGCAGTAAATTAAGCTTCAGTGCAAATATGTATATAAGCATTATGGCGGCAAAAAAATTAGGCATTGAATTGCCTAAGAAACTTAATAACCTGATAATATAATCGATACACCGGTTCTTATTAACTGCCGCAATAATTCCAAGTGGCAATGATATTATAAGTGTCAATAATATTGAAACCACACATAAATATATAGTCGCTGGAAGCTTTGATATAAATGTTGCAAACACGGGCTTTCCTGATATATAGGAATTACCCATATTGCCTGTAATAACGCCCTTAAGCCACACAACATATCTGACAATGACAGGCTGGTCAAGCCCAAGTTCTTCTCTTAATTCATTCTTCTGTTCTTCTGATATAGCAGTTCCCCTGTTAGCCTCTAACATATCTATTGCATCTGTATTGCTTACATTTACAAGCAGAAAAGACAGCAGTGTAATGCCTATAATAATAGGAATAAGCTGTACCAGACGCTTTATTATAAACTTCTTCATAAATACCTTTTCTAATAGTCTTATATTGTCTGATTAGTATAACAATAAAAATGGAATGGCACAATTATTTTTCAATCGTGTCATTCCATTCTGTTATACCTATATTAATTAAAGCCACTTAAATAATCACGCTGTATATATTACAGCTTCACTATCAGATATTTATTTCTTTAATTCCTCCCTTACAAATGCTAAGAATTGCTCGCCAATCCTACTTACTGCTTCGTCACATTTTTTGATATATCCAAATAACACTTTCCTTGTGTCATCATATAATGGAATACCATCAAAATTAGGCTGTTTGCTGAAATGGCTGCTGCTTATATTACACAGCTTGGAATATTTCAGCATATAATTCATAACATAATCACTATTAGTAATAACAGCAACGTGTTTGTTAAATTCCTCATCATCTTTTCTTATATTATCCCAATAATGATTAAGTGCAAACTCATCTTCGTAGCACTGAACAAGCATTTTATCTTTAAGATAACTCTCAACATCTTTATCCTTAGGTGCTTCATTATTGCCATAATATAAATAAGCCTCATTATCCTTAAGCTTAACAAATTGAAGATTATGCTTTTTAAGCTTATACTCAATCTGCTGCAGCTGGTTATCCATAAAGAATATAAAGCCTAATTCATCAAGCCCCGTTCCAACACGCTCAATAACGCTGTTGACACTTCCCTCCATTATATTATATCTGACATTCTCATCAGAATATTTGATGTAATAATCCGTAAAGCATCGCGCCACCCACGAACTTGGATTGCTTGATATGCTGAATTCTTCCCTGTCATCAATCTTATATATCTGTGCAAGCTGGCGTTCCTGTTCTAATATCTTTCCAGCATATTCATACGCCTGTCTGCCACGCCTTGTAAGTTTAATGCCCCTGTTATCCCTTTCAAATACTTCAAAGCCAAGCTTCTCCTCAAGACTTCTTATAACCTTACTGACATTGGGCTGTGTTGTATACAATACTTCTGACGCTCTGCTGAAAGACGAAAGATCTGCACACACGACAAAATATTGTAATTCCTTTACCTCAAGCATATTAATCACCGCTGTATTCTTTAACTATCTTGTCCACATCAATATTTCCAGCAAGAAAATCTACCCAGAACTGCTTATCACTGGAAAATTTCAGGTTAGCATCCTTCTCAAATCTGTCTAAGAAATCTAATACCTTCTTATAATCACTGCTGTTATTATACGGAATATCCCAAAGTTCTGTCTTATTGCCGTCTTTATCAAATGAAGCACAGGAAATGCCCTGCTCTGAAAATACTGTTATATACCACGTTACATTTTCATCATCATCACTTGTGCTTGCAGTTTCCCTTGTACTCTCTGTACCAGATATTCCCGCACTTGTATTACCTGTAAGAAGTGCTTCCTGTGTCTTAGACATATTCACAGCCTTAGTTTCTTCAGGGTCACTTGGAAAAAGTCCATCTGTAAGCTCATAATCAGCCTTATCAGATGTATCATCACCTGCTACTGTCTGTGACACAAAACCATATGCCGCTGTCCTAAGTGCCGCACTTGCCGCCGCATTAGCCCTCATATCTGACCTTGCACCAGCCGCCGCTCTATCTGCCGCCTTATCCTGCATCTCCTTAAGCCTCTTTAAGTTCTCCTTGAAATCATCAACGTAGTCGTCTATTCCGTCAAGCATTTTGTCCCACTGCTTATCAGACATACTGCGCCAGTCATTCTCATCAGCATTTTCATTAGCAAGTATCTTCTGATTGTAATAATCAGTATAGCTTTCTCTGAATGTCTGTGTACTAATATCCATTTTTCTCCTTTCTGCCGCTGTTCAGTCAGTCACAGCCGCTCCACTTTCCTGTACGGTCCAAGTGGTAAGTAAAATAAATCTGCATAAAAAAACACACTTATCCAACAGCAATCAATCCATTGAATAAATGTGCTCTCCGTAGCTTAATGTATATCGGCATATGTATACATTTTCTTAATAAAACTGTACATTTTTTTCAATGAGCTTATCACCCTCATATCTTAACTTTATTGTAAAAAATCTCTGTTCATCACTAAGCAGAAGCTTTAAAAATACAGCATCACCCTCCCACGTTGGAAGCTCTAATATTTTATCTTTACTAACCCAGCAAAGGTCGCCTTCATCACATATGCTTACCTCACCGTCATAGTCATTCGCGGTAAACAGACACATAAGCTCAGGCTCACATTCATCACTTATAAATGTTATAAGCCCCCTGAAACGATATGCTGTAAGTGTAAGTCCTGTCTCTTCCTTCGCTTCCCTTAAAAGACATTCCTCTGGTGTCTCACAGCCCTCTGCGTGACCTCCAACACCAATCCACTTACCCTTATTGATATCATTTTCTTTCTTGGTTCTATGTAACATCAGATAGTTGTTATCTTTCTCAATATAACACAGAGTTGTCATCTTCATAGTTAATCTCCATATCTTGCATTATAAATATGTCTGTATTTTAAAATAGATATCTCGTCCACAATATAAAGTTCTTGATAAGCTTCATTCTCTTTTCCCTGTATGGCGTAAGCTCCACAGGTTCTACATCATATGGATTGTCGTAACTTCCATCTGCATCAGCCTTTCTTGCTATATGCTCATATGACTCCATAGCTTCATTTAACTGGCTGTTAATCTCCCTGCTGTCAATTACAAGCATAAGCTCCGTATCCAGATAGACGCTTCGCATATCCACATTAAATGAGCCAATGACCGATATATTATCATCTATAAGTATTGACTTTCCATGATAAGAATATCCGCCCTCGTACTCCCATACTTCAAGCCCGGTATTAAGTATTTTATCTTTATTAACATAATAATCTGCCGAGCCAAATGGATTACCATTATTACCAATAGAATTAGTCATCAAAGATACATTTTCTACCTTATCACATACCTCAGTAAGTCCTTCATACATATAATCGTTACATATTATATAAGGTGTATGTATCTTCACCTTAGCATCTGCCGATTTCATAAGCCTTACAAGCTGATACCACACAACCGGCTTCTTTACCTTGTAATCTATCGGATTGCTAAGAAGTGCTATGCTGTTGACCTCCACTGTCTCACTGGCATAATCTGTATTGTCTACGAACTCCTGATTATCAGCACAATATGCCTCATAACCTGCTAAAAGCTCATCTTTGGCTGTCTTAACCTTGTCCTTTGCAGCTATCTTTTCTTTATAAGAAGTCTTACTGCTTGATAAAAGAGTCTTGCTCTCCTTATAGTTCCACACGCTGTCATAATAGTCTATAAGCTGGTTGACCGAACTGTTCTCATCTGTCTTGGCACAATATACTAACACATCTCGGTCATAATTCTTATGTCCCTCATTATCTCCAAGGAAATAATTAAATGTATTACGTCCACCAAGAATATAATTCTGCCTGTCTATAACTATATATTTGTCGTGCAGTCTTCCCATTGACTTATAAGACTTTAACGGATTGACCTTGTTATATATCTTAACTGTTGCCTCTGGCATAGCCGCAAGTGCCTCAAAATACGCATTGCCCCTCATTCTAAGAAAACCTGACACTCCATCAACTATAACATTAACCGATACTCCCCTGTCTGCCGCATCAATAAGTGCACCTAATATAAGCTTTCCACTATCATCAGACCTGAAATCAAAGGTCGAAAGTATTATTTCTTCCTTTGCCTGGCTAATCATTCTTATACGTTCTTTTAACGCATCATTATTATCCTCTATTATCTTGGCTCTCTCAGGACTAGTCTGGCGTTTTAAAAGATCCGTGTTATCTAATTCCTGTTTCTCACCATCTGTAAGCTTCGGCTGCTTTTTGTAGCTTACAAGTGCAATCGTAACTATTCCTATTATCACAGCAAGAACAAAACCTATCACAGATAATATTACATACCTGACACGTATTGTATGCTTCTTAACTTTGTCCATAGTCTTTTATACAGCCTGTCTTATTAATTATCACTAATATAATCGAGCAAATATATCTAACACTTTTAATGTATACAACATATCAATATATCCGCATATCTAATATATCCAACATATCTAAATATATTATAATAATGTAATTGTAACAGGCTTCCTTTCTTCTATTATGTGCCAGGCATTTTATATCTGTGTATACATTACTTACTAAATATTTTATTAATCCTGGCTATTTTAATTCTTATTGGTATATAGATACATAACCATATTATAACAAAAATAGCAACAAAAATAATCGTAAATGTGAGTATTTTATCTACCGTAATCCAGCCATTTGAAAGATATATATAACCCTTCGATATTCGGTTGGATTTTGGAGTTGAATGGTATTTTTGATACTTTATAGTGAATTTTATTAATCTTCATAGTTTTAAATACTATATCAAGAAGTATTGTTAATAATAAAATCTTGACATCTCTGCCACGATGTATTATTATCACAATAGTTTGAGTATCAAAACATTGTGATAATGGTTTAATAATTCTTGTATACTCCAACAATATATACATAGAAATGAGGATTGGTTTAATATGAATCTTAGTACAAATAAATATAAGCTTCCCGAATTACATATTGGTAATAAAACAGCAAGAATTCCAATTATTCAAGGTGGCATGGGTGTTGGTGTCAGCTTAAGCGGTCTTGCAGGTGCAGTAGCAAAGGAGGGGGGAGTCGGAATTATTTCAACTGCCCAGATTGGTTATGATGATGATGCATTTGAATATGATCAGGCCGGCTGCAATTTAGCAGCAATAAATAAACATATCCGTAAAGCTAAAGAAATTGCCGGTGGTAATGGACTTGTTGGCGTAAATATTATGGTTGCACTTAAACATTATAAAGAACATGTAAAAGCAGCTGTTGCAGCAGGTGCCGATATAATTATCAGCGGTGCTGGTCTTCCGATAGATTTACCAGCACTTGTAGACAAAGCCTGTCAGACTAAGATAGCTCCTATCATATCATCAAAAAGAGCTGCACAGCTTATATTAAAAATGTGGTCACATAAGTATGACCGAACCGCTGATTTTATCGTAATAGAAGGACCAAAGGCTGGCGGACACCTCGGATTTTCTAATGAACAGCTGAACAATACAGCTTCACTTGATTTCGATAATGAAATAACTAATATTATAGAATGTAAAAAAGAATATGAAGATAAATACTCAAAAAAAATACCTGTTATTGTTGCAGGTGGAATATTCGATAAACAGGATATTATTCATGCAATTAACCTTGGAGCTGATGGGGTGCAGATAGCAAGCAGATTCGTTGCTACTAAAGAATGTGATGCATCACCTGCTTATAAACAGGCTTATATCAATGCCAGACAAGAAGATGTTCAGATTATCCAAAGTCCTGTCGGAATGCCTGGAAGAGCACTTCGCAATGCATTTATTAAACAACTTGACAATTCAAGAATTCCTATTTCCAAATGCTACAATTGTCTTGAAAAATGTAACCCTGCAAAGGTTCCATATTGTATTACAAAAGCTCTTATAAATGCTGTAAAGGGAGATGTGGATAATGGCTTAATCTTCTGTGGTGACAATGTTGGCCGGATAAATAAAATTACAACTGTACACTCACTTATGAAGGAACTTACAGAATAACTACCTTGCACTACTGCCAGTTACTTGCCAGCCGGATTATCCGGCTGGCAATATTAAATACTGTTCCTTATAGTGCTACTTAAATTCCAATCATGCAAATAAATTATCCCACTGGCAATATTAAATACTGTGCATTGTATTCTCTCTGACTAAACAATTACTTTATACTCTCTTATAAATAATAGGAACATCATATCCGAAGGTTCTCTTTCCATTCACTTCCATGCTTTCTGATACCTCAAGACAAGCTTCTGAAAAACGTTCCCATAATCTGAATATCATAACTGGTGTAAACTGGCTTACGCTTCCTCCCTCCCAGCTTCCATTCTTTTCCTTATATAATGCTGGCGTAAACTTCTCAGATTTTCTAAGTTCACTATAATCTACACTCTTCATTGAGTTATAGGAAAATGTATTCTTGTCTTCTCCTGCAGGAATTTCATAAGAAGAAAGTATAATTCCATCATTACTATCTGTAATTAGAAATAAATGTGGTGATGCATGACGTTTTCCATCTGTTTCATAATAACTTTCCTCTACAACAAATATTCCATTAAAATCCTCTGGAATATTTTTTATTTTATCATTGCAGACTGTGTTTATATGTTGTGCATACGGAAAGCTTTTACCAGCCTCCTTCATTTCCATAAACTGTTCTTTGTTATCAAATTCTCCAGTCATAAGCTCTACAAACTTTTTAATTTCCATCATAATGTTATGCCTCCATATGATAATATTTTGTTATATTTATAATTGTAATAATATGAACAATGAACGTAAATTCTACCGCTTAGTGATGCCTCAGAGCTGCTCCACATAATTCTAAAACAAAAGCTTAAGTCCCATAGCTATAATCCACATATATGCACAAGTTTTCGGAATCATTAAAAGTCCAACCTTTGGTTTAGTTTTGCTGAATAAGGTTACTGGTATATAGCATCCAAATGAAATAATAATTGCTGCTACCATCCTTGTCAGATGATATCCATAAGCATTTCCTGAAATCAAATATAGAATAATTACTCCTATACCTGTAACTGCAAAGACTGAATTTCTGATAACGGATAATTTCATATTTCCCTCATCTGTACACCAATTATTCTGTGGGAACATACATATTACAATTCTAACAATTGCTGATATCCATATTATAACCTCAATTATTACTGGTATTGTAAACCCTGGAAATGTAAATTTCCAGATATACATCAAAATAATATAAAAAGCTGTCATTGTAATAGAAGATATCTGCAATCCAATTCCTAGCTGTTTCTTTATCTTATCACTACTTCCACATACTGCTCTGATAATTCTTGGCACAAGATGAAATGCATCTCCTCCGCAAAGTGTTAATGTTAATATTCCATAAAGAATAAATAACATATCCCCATTTGAATATATAAAAAATAATATTGCAGCAACAAGATCAAATATAAGATATGCTGCATCAAATATTGCTTCCATAACATCTGGAAGCTGTGGTTTATAATTGTTCTGCTTCATTACTAGTTCTGCTCCCTATACTCTTTTAAATATTTTTCTGCATTATTGCAGATCTTATCAAACACATCTATACACATATGCTTTTCTTCTTCTGTTAAGCCACTTAAAACATCCTTAGCAAACTGTTTCTGTGCGTTTATTCCTGCTTTTACAATTACCTCCGCCTTATCTAATAAAACAATCTCAATATGCTTTTTATTATCCTTACTTTGTATTCGTTCAACAAGACCTTTATTTTCAAGATTCTTTAGTGATGTTGAAACGTGGGATTTTGTTGATTTTCTAATCTTTACTATGTCTGCTGCTGTATTATGCTGTGGATTATTATGAAGAAACATAAGTATATCATATTCCATCTGCGTTAATTCATACCTGTCGCACACTTCTCCTGAAAGTAATTCATAATAGCTTGTGATTGTTTTATGCTTATCCCAGAAATACATCCTGACCTCCTTTACTATCGTTCTTTTTAGAACGATTATAGACAGATTATTCTGTTATGTCAATCATTTTTTCTTATTCAACTCACAAAATCTTTACTCTATTTTGTGTAATGATTTTTATGTAAGCATTAGTGATAAAATAAGAGCAAGTACTGAAAGGTTTTCGTTGCCTTAGCACTTGCTCTGCTTCTTTATATCAAAGTTATTATATATAGTTGTATGTTGATGATTTGCTGTTCTTTAATTTTTTATCAATCTTATTGCACTCTTTTCGCAAGCCTGCAATATTACTTACGCCAGATTCTTCTCTCCTTCATTTTGTTTCTTTCCCGCCATTCTCATAACTTCCTTCCATGCCGGTGAGAACAGATAATAACCTATCATTGCAAACATTCCAAAGCTGAAAGAGATTGGGAAGCACAACATTACCCATGTTCCATCAAAGTATCTGCTAATAATATAGGCACTTGGAATTCTGACTGCCCAAAGCATAAGAATGTTGACAATTGTAGTATAACGCACCTTTCCAGTTCCGTTTACAATAGATATTATACAGTTAAAGATAGCATAAAACCACTGTGAAAGTAACATGACAACAACATGTCTGCTAGCATACATCAATACCATTTCATCTGACGAGAAGAAACGGATTATAGGTTTATGTATCATTATAAAAAGCAATCCAAAACTTAATGTAATCAGACCTGAACACAATGGAATTCTCCAGTGTCCCTCTTTAATTCTTGAATATTTCTTAGCACCATAATTCTGTCCTGAAAATGTAGTGGCCGCCGAAGATAATCCTGTAATTGCTATGTTAGCGCATCCTGTAATTCTTCCTGCTACTGCACCTCCAGCCATAAATATAGCACCCTGCGAGTTATTAAATGTCTGTAATGCAACATGTCCTAATGAATAAAGAGAATTGTTAAGTCCAACGGGCAAACCAATAGCCAGAATAGCTTTCATCATTGTTCCAGAAAATCTTCTAGGCAAATATGTAAACTGTATCTCCGGAAACTTCTTTCTTATATAAACAATACTTACAATCCATGAAATGAACATAGCAATACTTGTAGAAAGTGCTGCTCCGGCTACATCCATTCCAAACCCTGCAACAAACAATAAATCAAATACTATATTAGAAACACAGGACACAACCAGAAACCATAATGAAGCCTTGCTGTCTCCAAGTCCTCTTAAAATACCAGCATTCATATTATAACCCAGATTACCAAGTGTACCTAAGAACACAACCCTCGTATATATTAATGCGGCATTCCACACATCCTGCGGCACTTTCATGAATTCCAGAATATATGGTGCTGCAAACCATCCAAGAATTCCAATCGGAATACCTACAATATATATAAGTGTTATTGAAGTTCCACATACTGAAACAACCTTTCCCGATTCCCTTGCTCCGGTATATTGTGAAATAAGAATAGACACACCTGTTCCTATTCCTAAAAAAACACATAATAATACTTCAACCGGCTGTGAACTCGTTCCTACCGCAGCTAAAGATGTATCTCCACAATATTTGCCTATTACAAGTGCATCAACCGTAGTATATAACTGCTGCAAAACATTTCCAATAATAATCGGTATCGCAAACAGTATAATATTTTTCATTATATGACCTGTAGTCATATCAATCTTTCCTTTTTGTGAATCTGCCATAGTAATCTCCATTCTTGCGCTGCTTCTAAGCGCATCTCAAGTTTGTGCGAAGCACAAATCTTGCGTGTGAAAAATCTTATTTTTCACACTATACTCCTATCATAGAATAATCTGTCTGTATCTGTTATTTATAATAATACTGTAATTGAATTACATTTGCTAGCGATTTATGGCATGGAGTACAGAAAAAGTGTCTAACTAATGTTTATAAAAAAGCAAATGGAATTTTCTTTACAATAATCAGAATTACGGTAATAAACACTTTCTTGGGCAACACCATTCTCTTCATATAATATATTTGTTTGTTACATCATATAATAGTACATAAACATAATTAAACAAAAAATATATCCGGCAACCCTTTTTATAGGATACCGGATATAATTCTATTAATTCTTTCTGACTTATTTTCGTGATGTCCATATTCATCAAATATACTTGTAACATTCATAACCGACATAAGATGCTCATGAACCATATGTGCCTTTACAGGTGCCTGTTCAAGCAGATTCCCGTGATTTACCCCCTCCTGTTCACCATTAAGAAAATAAACAGCTGCATTTCTGTTTTTTACATTATTATTAACTACATAGTCTGCAAAACCCGGATACCAGAACGAACCGCAGACTGAAAATATTGTAGAAAATGTTTCATCAAAATACAGGCTATATATAGCAGCAAGACCGCCCAGTGAATACCCTCCATATGCCATTGATTCTGCATATACATTATAATGCTTGCTGATGTATGGAACTATTTCCCCAACAAGCTGGTTGTGATATTCCCTGCACTCACCACCAAAGTCTTCAGCCCCTTCTCTTATCGCTTTATATGGCCATGGTGTATATGCAGCCAGTCTGTTTTTTGGAATAAGTCCAACGTATATCTGATTATCAGGCTGTTCAATATTATTTACTATTTCTCCATCATTTATAAATATCACTTTATATTTTCTGCCGCATAAATAATTGTCCGGGAGCCGCACAATAGTTTTAATACCTGATATTTCAATATATTCTATCATTTTTAATTCACTTCTCTTATTCACATATTATTTAACACTATCTGCAATCTTTGATAATGCATCGAATACAGCCGGTCCATAATCCATAAATTCATCATATCCTATTGTAACTATTTTCTTATTCTTTATAGCTTCAACATCAGATACTGCATCAGATGAAAGCAATTTATTAACTGCATCTGCATCATTCTTAGCATTGCGGTCACTTGTTACATATACTATAAGCTCAGGATTCATTGTTACAAGTGTCTCTAATGAAAGACCAGATGTACCTGTTGATACATTTGTATATCCTAACTTATTCAACATATTCTCCTGTAAAGATGATTTATATGTGCCAAATGTATTTCCATCAAATGCACACATTACAAGTGCATTCTTCTTGTCTGTTCCTGTATTTCCTAATGATGTCATGACTGAATCATATTTCTTCTGAAGTTCATCTGCGTATGAGTCTGCCTTGTCCTGAACATTAAATATAACCCCAAGATTCTTAACATCCTGTATAACACTTTCAATCTTAGTCTCTCCCTTTGTTACACTTGCAGCCTGTGCATAAACTTCAACGCCATTTGCATTCCATTCTGTGTATTCTCCCAGAGATTTATCAGAAAACATAGCTGCTCTGCCCACGATTATATCCGGCATCGCAGATAAGACTATTTCTTTAGATATAGTTTTCTTATCACCCAGCTTATTTATATTTGCAATACTGTCCTTATATATTGAGGTGACTTCATTGTCCGGATTCATCATTCCGACTATTTTATCACCAAGCCCCAGTTCAATAAGTGTTTCTGTTGCTGACAAATTGTTCGTTACAATTCTTTCCGGTGCTTTATCAAATGTCTGATTAACTTCATTACCAGATGCATCATATGTTGTTATTGTTACAGGATACTGTGTCTGCTTCGATTCATCCTGTAACTGCGAACTGCTGTTACTATCATTGGAACCTGTATTCCCACAACCGGTAAATAATGCTGCTGATGTAACTGTTATTGCTAAAACTGTTATTAGTGATTTGAATTTTCTCATTGCTTCAAGTCTCCTTTATTATACATTTATATTTTATGATATGAGTGTAAAAAGTAATTCTTCCACTCACGATGTATCAAAATCTGAATCCTGCTGTTCTTCTTTGTCTGCCTGTCATAAATCATGTGTATTGAATTAATATCTGATTGCTGCCACGATTGATAACTTCACATTCTACATCATATATTTCTCGCATATTATCTTTTGTAATAACCTCTTCTGGTTTTCCTTTATATCTTATTCTCCCATCCTTTATAAGATATATATAATCTGAAAATCTACATGCCAGCTGTATATCATGCAAAACTGCCAGAACATTTACATTTAATTTTTTTACAATTTTTAATATTTCAAGCTGATATTTAATATCCAGATGATTAGTCGGTTCATCAAGCAGCAAAAGTGTAGGCTGCTGTGTAATCGCCCTTGCCAGCACCACTCTTTGTTTTTCACCGCCTGACAATGACAAATATGAACGATTTCTTTTTTCATACATACCAACGCTTTTTAATGCATTATATGCAATCTCATAATCTTCTTTTTTCTCCTGCTCCATCATCTTTAGATGAGGAGTACGGCCAAGCATAACTACATCAAGCACAGAACAGTCAAAATTAAGATTATTGAACTGTGCAACAACTGCCATATTCTGTGCACTTTTTCTTATACTTATATTATCCAGAGGTTTTCCATCCAGATATATCGCTCCAAGATCCGGTTTTGTTATTCTGTAAACCGTCTTTAAAAACGTGGTTTTACCACAACCATTTGGTCCTAGTATTGTATGGAACTCATTATTACTAACACCAAGCGATATGCCATTTAATATTCTGCTACCCTCTATACTGTACTGTATATTATCACATCTAAGTTCCATAACTACTCCCTGCCATAATTCTTCTTAGTTACAATGTATATAAAAAATGGAGCACCAACCAGAGCTGTAAATATTCCTATAGGAAGCTCTGCATTCTTAACCAGTACTCTTGCAAGAACATCAGCCCATATAAGAAATATCGCTCCAAGAAGTATCACCACTGGCACTAATCTCTTATGATTCGTTCCTGCAAATGCCCTTGATATATGTGGTATTATAAGTCCTACAAAACCAATTATTCCACAGCTTGAAACAAGCACACCTGTTACTACTGCTATTAATGTCATATAAACTTTTCTGTACAGGCTTAAATTTATTCCAAGTGTAACTGCCGTTTCATCACCTAACATCATCGTATTAAGTATGCGATACTGCGTACAGAAAAATAATGTAACAGCTATTACAACAACTGCAGGAAGTATAATACTTTTCCAGCCTGCATTAGCAAGTGAACCCATAGTCCAGAACTTGATTGTCATTATGCTGTCAGCATTGGCTCCAACTGAGATAATAAAGTTAGAAAATGCTGTAAACAAGGCATTAACAACAGTTCCTGCAAGAATAAGCCTTGTCGTAGTCATTTTCCCATGTCCGGAAGCAATTCCAAGAACCATAACTGTTGCTATAACTGCTCCCACAAATGCACCACCGGAAACAAACGCTCCCAGTCCCATAACTATAAGCAGGGTTGCACCAAATGTAGCGCCTGATGACACACCAAGAATATATGGCTCAGATATTGGATTATTAACTGTTGCCTGCATCACACATCCACATAATGCAAGTCCGGCACCGGCCAACAAGCCAAGAAGAACTCTTGGCAATCTCATATTCCAGACTATTGCAATCATTGCTTTGCTGGAAGAATTAAATATTTCATCATGATGTGTAAGCTTTCCAAAAATAATTTTATATGTGTCTGATACTTTTATATTTACCTGTCCAAGTGATACCGCAGTAATAACTGTAATCACAAGTGCTGCCATCAGGAAAATTATTACAACCACATATAATGTTTTAGATTTGGAGATATCATTTACTTTTTTCAACCTCTTGTCCTCTAAGACTAATTATAGTTACCCTTGACTAACTTTAATAGATTAAAACATACCTTTCTAATTTTGTCAATGAAAATTTTTTCTAATAATTTCACTAAATAAAATAAGAGCAGGTACCAGAAAGGTTTTGTTTCCTTAGTACTTGCTCTGTTTCTTTATATCAAAATTATTATATATAGTTGTATGTTGATGATTTACAGGTATTTTGTAAAATGTTCCTTGTCCAATTCATGTCATTGAGCCATCCATTTTTTTACTATATCAATGGCTTCTCCTGATTCGCCACATAATCCCATTACACTATTTATTAATACATTTCTTTTACTTAGTTCAGGATTTAAAGTCGTCATTGCCAATTTCTGATATTCATTAATCTTCATTCTAATTTCCATTTCTGAGCAACTTTTGTTGCGAAGAGGCGAAGAATAATTTGCACAGGCAATTTTCCTCTGCCATCAATGGCTATTTATTCTGCTCATAAACAAATAGTCGTGTGATAAAATAAGCTATCGAGCTTATTTTTCACACCAATATTCTCCATAATGTACAAACTGGAAGTTATAGTGCAATCTTTTTCCATTTTCTAATCTTGGTTCTAAAGGTTCCGAACGGAGCAACTGTATTAACATGTATGAATTTGTATACTTCCCAGACAGCTGTTTTAGTTGCTTCGTCAGCCCATTTTCTCATATGTGGTTTAAATAATTCTTCATCACTCAGAGAATCAATCATTGCATAAATAGAGTTGATATTCTCATTCAATCTGTCTTTCAATTCTTGCAGTGACAGCTGAGCATATGTATCTGTGAACCATTGATATAATTCGCCAAGCTGATTCCACTTAAAATTATCCGAAGGAGTTTTGACAGGAATACCCTTTCTTTCGTCTGATTCCCATTTAATAACAAGAGTTGTCCAGCCAACCTGATAAGCAAGATTTTCTGCCGGAGTTCGATCGATCTCATCAATTCTCTTATCTTTTAAATGCTCCGGAATATCATTAAATTCTGAAATATATTTTGCAAAGCTTTTATTTATCTCGTTTTTAAGTTCGTCTTTATTCTCATATGTTCTCAATAGTCTATCTCCTCAGCTTCCGATTTTCCAGTTTCAAAAACAGGAAGTTTTGCATACGTTATTCTTCTAATATTTTTGTAGGGTTCGCATCCGTTACAAATATCATACTATCATAAAGCTCCGCAGGAGGTTGAAACATTCGATAACTTGGAGGAAGAAGTCGCATAATGATTGAGTAGCTTTCTCCAAGTGTTCCCATATAGGTGTATTCAGAAGCCTGCCTACCCAGTTCAGAATTTTCCGGGACTTTAGTAAAATCCAACCAACAAATATCAAATCCCGCCAGTTTTGCCGCCTTTGCTAAAGGGTCATGGGAATAAAACACCTGAATTGTACGCTTTTCAGGCGAACTGGTCGGCATATTGCAATGGGTTTTATAAAAATCGGTACCAATGACATAGTAACCGTTTGCTGCGTCCTTGGAAAGAAGTTTACCCATCGAGTCAAAACTGCCCCATTTTGCGACATGGCTGTTGTGACCTGTCACAAAGATTTTTTCATGCCCATTTCGCTGCTCCTGCTGTAAAATCCACTGTACATTTTCTGCCATAGATTGATCTCTTAATGTAGCACCATCATCATTTGTCAGAGTTTGAAGCTCGGAATGCTGCATTAAAATATCTACAAAGTGAATTGCATTTTCCGAACCGTTCTTGCTTTCCAATTCTTTCTTCACTTGTGTAAGGGTTTCAGTTCGAGTAGATAAATCGCATTCACTGCTCCAGTTTTCACCTTCCACAAGTTTCTGCAAGTTTGTTGTGTCCACTTCCAGTTCTTTGCAGGATTCTTTCAAAAACCTCATGCTGTAAGAAAGCCTCTGCATATCAAAACCGTAAAAGCGAAGGTCTTCGCCTTCCAATGCACTTTCATTGTACTGGCGCATATAGGAGATAAGTTCTGCCATCTCTTCCGTTCTATAAATGGAAAATCCAATCGCTGCGGCTGCTTCCTGTGCTGTCCCCTCACCGCCGTGTATATATCGGTTTACCTGCTCGCAACCGCCGTAGTCACCTTCAAGGGCAAACGCCCTAACACCATTATTTTTTACCATCAGCTTGAACACTTCCAGCTTCAACTGCTGAAATTCTGCATTTCCGTGAGTAGCTTCTCCCAATGCAATTATTTTTGCACTTTCAGGCACAGTTATATTTTCAACGGGTTCAGCATAAGCTAAAAACTCTTCTGGATTCACATTTTCTCCTGTGCCAAAACCTCCAAAACGCATAAATACAAGTGCCGCTAAAGCCATAACACCTAATAATCCAAAAACGATATATCTTATCTTAAATCTTCTTGTCTTTTTATTCTTCATATCTGATAGACCTTTCCTTTATAGTGAATCAGTTGTCTTACATCCGTTTTACACGCTTATTGTACTTCACGTAATAGTTCTTCTGCCGTAGTGTTGAACAATTTTGCAAGTGTAAGCAGATTGGAAGTGCTTGGGTCAGATGCTCCGGTCTCCCATTTAGAGACAGCCTGCCTGCTTACGCCGATAGATTCTGCAACAAACTCCTGCGTCATCTTACACTCTTCACGATGCTGCTTCAAAACCTCACCGAGAGATTTCTTGATGCTGGACTTTTCTTTTCTGACATTGCCTGATTTAACATATCTACTCAATGCTCTTATGAGGAAAATTCCCACAGTGATAAATGCCGCTATCACCGCCACCCCGATTAGCAGTACAATACCAAAAACAATAACTCCTAAAAAATCATATTTCACTTAATTACCTCCTTTCGTGACTTCATGATAGCGAAATTTCATGGTTGCTACCACCAACTATCACGATATTTCTTTGGTTGCGAACGGTTGCGGAACTAAAATAACACTTTTTAATGTAAAAGGCATATATGTAAATTAATAAAACGACAAATTCCGATTTGTTTTACCCATTTTAACATAAAACTCAACCAAGTTAAAACTATAATTATCAATATATAAGTCAGTAGCCTGTGTAATATTTAAAATATCATTTTTTGTATTCCACAGCTTATCATTGTTTATTATTGCAGGTTTTGTAGAAATTTCGGAATTTCGGAATTTCCGGATTTCTCCTTGTATCCTCTCTTTTTAATTCTCCCTATTTATATATATTGCTAATATGTTCACTTATTGTTGATTTAGATTTCTGAACTGTTATTCAAACCATCACTCCCCTTATATATTCACATTCCATATTCACTATCCACTATGGCAAAAAAAGAAAACGGTTTTTCAACATCAAGACCTCCATAAAGTCCCATATAACCTGCATTTTGAAAAATAGCAAGCATATCTTGATAATTCATAATCCTTTGTAGATTTATGTGTTGCACCAGCTTCTACGGTTTTGCTGACCTCAGCAAAATCGTCCAAAACATTATGTCCACTATTTTCACATGCTTTTGAATATGATAATATAAAAATTATCTATCATTTCTTATGATTGTGCATTAAATGCACTTGCCATTGATAAACCTGTCGAATATGCAAAATTATATCTTGATGGAACGATACAAATATGGGTTGATGCAGAGAACACTCTTTATTTATAATGTTAAATAATCCCCAAAAATTCTAAAATTTTTCGGGGATTATTTTGGGCTTATATTTATTATTCAATTTAACTGATAATGATTCTCATATGAGATTTATCTTTAGAAATCATATCATCAATCACGCCAGTCTGCATCTGATTCCCATTTACATTCCGTAATCTGCATATTTGAAAATGTTGCCTTATATGAGCCTTCTGTCGGGCTGCATGCATATATTCCATAAGTAATTTTTTCTGCACCTTCACACATATGGAAAATACGCATTTGTCTGAAATTTATGCCATCCTCACTGCATTCAATACAGTAGTCACTGTCCCTTCGTGAAAAACGATACCACATACTATTAATATCAGAGGATATGTCTGTTGTTGCCCAGTCAGAATATCCATGATTGGTTACAACGCTTCCCAATCGCTGTATTTTTTTATTCTCATATTCTATAGATGCCTTAAACCAATTATCACTATTCAAATACATAGCCACACCACACTGGTCAAAACGACAGGTACTCTCGAATTCTGTTTTAACAATAAAAGAAAAGTACTTGTCCGTTGTTTCAACTTGAAATACTGGAGCATTATCATTTTGAAAACCATAATAAGTGCGTGCCCATAAGTCGGTACCCCTTTCTGTAAGAATTACAACTTTATCCTCACTAATTTGTACCTGCTTTGGTTGACGTATCCATTTAGGATTGTTTTTCAAAAATTCCATCTTTTTTCTCACTTTCTTTTTTATTTTAATAAGCAGCTATATTTAGTGCCTACTTTTCACTGTATTATAATTAGTAATTTTCTTTTGTCTTCTGCAAAGAATGACTCCTATAAGTAGCAACACTGGAAAAATAATTCCTGCCAAAATTCCCATCTTTAGGTTATCCCCAAAAGCTCCTGATACCATTCCAACCAATGTAGGACCTCCTGAACAACCTATATCTCCACCTAATGCCAGCAATGCAAACATGGCTGTTCCCCCTTTGGGCAAAGCTGCTGATGCCTTGCTGAAAGTTCCAGGCCACATAATTCCCACTGAAAGCCCACAGACAGCGCAGGCAATCAGATTTAATAGCGGAATCGAGAATAATGAAATCCCTAAATAGGATAAAATACATAAAAAACTACTATAAATCATAAAGTGTTCCAAATTGATACGGTCACCATACTTACCATAAAACAATCTTGATATTCCCATTAGAACCGCAAATGCCATCGGCCCTGCTAAGTCGCCGGCTGCCTTTGAAATTCCAAGACCTTTTTCTGCAAAAGCAGAGGCCCATTGACTTACTGCTTGCTCACTTGCTCCTGCACATATCATCATAATCAACAAAATCCAAAAAATTTTCATCCGAAACAATTTCTTTAATCCAAGTCCGGTATCTCCATCCTCAAGCAATGGTGCAATGGGAACCTTTGAAAAAACAAAAGCATTTCCAATTGGAATAACCGCCCAAATAATGGCTAATATTTTCCAGTTATCTATACCGACTACATAAAAGTACACTGTTGATATGAGTACAACTCCGGCGTGTCCCCAGCAATAAAAAGAATGCAACAGGCTCATTGCTTTTTCCTTATTGTCGGATGGGCAAGCCTCAACAACTGGACTGACTATGACTTCCAAAAGTCCACCACCTACCGCATAGATCATTACAGCAATCAAAATTCCAATAAAGGAAACTGGTAAAATCTCTGGTAAAACTGTAAGAAGGAATAATCCTGCCGCTGCTAGAACATGAGCTATAATCATTGATATCCGATATCCTATTTTATCAACAAATCTGACAGAAAGAAAATCAACCAGTAGTTGTATCCCAAAATTAAAAGTCACTAACAATGTAATTTGGGAAATTGGAATATGATAGCATTTCTGAAAAAACAAAAAAAGCAGTGGTGTAAAATTATTAACGATAGCTTGTACAATATAACCTACAAAACAGGCTGTAATTGTCTTATTATATTGGCTTTTCATTTTGTCCTCCTCTAATAAATGTGATTATATCGTAAACTTTATATCTAGTCATTGTATAAAATCATATATTTATGGTACAATATAACAAATTTTATTATTTATGAGGAAATATAGCATGGAGACTTTTAAGATAACTACAGATGAAACACTACGAGAAACCATCCAGCATGGCAACAATCGTTATCCATTTGCATACTATCCTGATAATATTTGGAAATTTGACTTCCATCGCATTGACTGGCATTGGCATCATGAATTAGAGTTTCTTTATACTGCTGAAGGTACTGCGCTCTGCCTTATAGGTACAAGTAAAATAGAACTACATAAAGGTTGCGGCATATTTATCAATAGCGGTGTCCTGCATCGTTTTGAAGCACAAAGCAGTACATTTGCACCTAATATTGTTTTTTCGCCAACCCTATTAGCACCCGAAAACAGCCTCATTTACGAAAAATATATTCTTCCTGTGATAAGCTCGTCTGTTCCATATCAAGTTTTCAGTCCATCCAACACATTTGGAAAACAGGTGCTACAACTTTTGTCGCAAATTTGTACTATTCAGGAAACTAAGCCGGATAATGAATTATGTACTATACAACTTTTATTTCAGCTTTGGAACATATTGCAAAAAAATATGGACTGGACTTCTGATTCTAACAGTATTCATCGATTAAATCACAAACAAGCAAGATTACAAGCTATGATGCAGTATATTCATGATCACTACATGGAAGAGATTACATTGGAGACGATTGCGGCATCGGCATCTATCAGCAAAAGTGGAGCTTTACACATTTTTCAAACTGGCATCCACTGTTCTCCGGTAGCATATCTGATTCAATACAGACTAGCACAGGCTGCCGAACAACTTTGTACCACTCAAAAATCGGTTTTTTCTATTGCAGAAGAAAACGGATTTACAAGTTCCGGCTATTTCTGCCGGAAGTTTAGACAATATTATCATATGAGTCCAAATGAATACAGAAAGAAGAAAACAGAGGAAATTTCTTAATTTCTACTTTCTGTAATCATACAATATTTGGAGATGATGTTGTTTTTCGTTATATTATCAATCATCTTTTCCACACAGAACTTCTTTAAGACTTCTGGATATAGCATACATATTGCTCCAAACTGCCTCGTTTCATTTGACAATATAAAAAGAGTCTCAGGAATATCTTCTACAATATCCTGAGACTCTTTCATCATATCATTAAGTGTTTCTGTCATAGATTTTAGCCGTTCCTTATTCGCTTCAGCATTGATTAGAATAGCAACTATGTTGTCCTTCTGTTTCTTAAGGCTCATTTCAAAGTCTATATCAGGAAGAGGACTGCTTTCTACATCATCCAAAAATGCTTCTAATGCTTCTCCATTCCAGTAATATATTCTTCCGATTTTCTCTCCATTCTTCCTAACAGAAATACCTTTCTTCACAGTATCATTGTTCTTTGTTACATCAACAATTCTCACCTCGTAATCATCTCCAAGTCTTTGCTGTAGCTTACCAACAACAGCACCTATCTTGTCATCCATAGCAAACCTCCTGTAAATAAAATAAGAGCAAGTACTGAAAGGTTTTCGCTACCTTAGTACTTGCTCTGTTTCTTGTATCAAATTTATTATATATATTTACAGGTTGGTGATTTGCAGGTATCTTGTAAGATGAAATCTATAAACTGGAAGTTTTCATTTATTTCTTTTTGCGGCATTTTGGTTCAATACCTACTACATACGCTACCATAGCCGCAATACTAATAAGCATTGCACCCAATATAGGTATAATAATCAAACCCGAATTAAGCCCATCTAATAAAGGCAATCCAATTAACGTAAACAAAATACCATACACGCACCACAATATGCCCAAAGCACGATTATAGCCTTTCACATCTTCTATGGGCGCTACCTCGGCATTTGCCCAAAAACCGAAAGGTTTTGCTTTCTTGGAATTAAAATCATAAATGCCCATTACAATAAATAATACGCCGATTATTACCCAAATAACAAATGCTATTAATCTTCCTTCCATAATATGTATCCTTTCTTTGTAGTTCTGTAAATTCAAAGTTTCTGTTCCATATAAAACTAATTTATTGGGATTTACCAAATCGCCAAACAACGATTTGTTTTACCAATTTTAACATAAAACTCAACCTAATTGCACTAATTAAAACTAGAATTATCAATCATTCCGCTCTCCACTATCACCAAGTGCCCAAAAAGTGCCCAACTTCACCACCAACGATTCTCCCAGTATTTATGCGGCTTTGCAGACTTTTTATACTTTTTATATTAAAATCACACTTTCCCCATTCTTAGACTACGACACCTGTTTGACCCCTAGTCCACTATGGCAAAAAAAGAAGGGAACGGTATTTCAACCATTCCCTTTGCAATGAGCCCACCGGGGTTCGAACCCGGGACACCTAGATTAAAAGTCTAGTGCTCTACCAACTGAGCTATGAGCCCTTATGCTATTAACTGATGATTGGGAGTTCTATCAACCAACCCAGCTGGGCTAGCTGGATTCGAACCAGCGTAATGCAGGGATCAAAACCCTGTGCCTTACCGCTTGGCGATAGCCCATTAATTAAAGGGTGGATACAGGGATTCGAACCCTGGACCTTCAGAGCCACAATCTGACGCGCTAACCAGCTGTGCTATACCCACCATAACATAAAATAAGAGTTCTCTTAGAACTCTCTTACAAGTTAATTAACAACTTGTATCACACTTTTTAAGTGCTTAACCAATATGGTTAAAAAAAAGTGTGCCCGGGGGGATTCGAACCCTCGACCCACGGCTTAGAAGGCCGTTGCTCTATCCAGCTGAGCTACGGACACACAAAGCGGGTGATGGGAATCGAACCCACGTATCTAGCTTGGAAGGCTAGTGTTCTACCATTGAACTACACCCGCATAATATATTAAATTGTAAGTCGGGGTGACAGGATTCGAACCTGCGACCTCTTGATCCCAAATCAAGCGCTCTAGCCAAGCTGAGCCACACCCCGAAAGGTTTTATCTTGTTGTTGTTTCTTAAGTTCTTAACTCGTGTACCGCAACAACAAGATAGATTATATGCTATGATTCGCCATATGTCAACACTTTTTTGAAACTTTTTTTGAATTTTTTTAATTTTTTTGAAGCATATACTCCAAACGCCCTATTTTACTGGGTTTCCTATACATTTTTTAATTCAAAATTAAACTCATTATTGTCATTAATCTCTAAAATTATGTAAGTTGGTATACCATCAGCCTGTCTTGGATACGATATGCTGCCAGGATTAATAAGTGTTATATTATCCTCCACGATAATAACCGGCCTGTGTGTATGTCCAAACATAACTATATCCATTCCTCTGGCAACAGCTTCCTGCTCAATAACTTTCAAATCCAAAGATACATAATAATTATGTCCGTGTGTCAGCCATATTTTCTTACCGCCAAGTTCAATTTCTTTCTCGCGGTCAAGCGGTGAAAAGAAATCATTATTTCCAGCTATAAATATAGTTTCACAGCCGGCTATGCTTTTTATTACCTCTTCTTCGCCTTCAACATCACCAAGATGTATAAGCATATCCAGATGTCCCTCGTTATATATAGCCTCTGCCAGATTACCGTGTCGTCTGTGCGTATCACTTACTATCATTATCCTCTGCATATAATTCCTCCGATTTGTCTAACTCTTCTTTAATCAGAGCCAATGCCTTGCCCCTGTGGCTTATCTTATTCTTCTCCTCAGGTGCAAGTTCGCCAGACGTCCTGCCATATTCTGGAAGATATACAATCGGGTCATACCCAAAGCCATTATCTCCCTTTATCTCTTCGGCAATAAGCCCTTCCATTGTTCCTCTTTTAACTATTTCACGTCCATCTGGAAAACAGACTGCAATTGCACATACGAAGCGTCCGCTTCTGTCACTTCCCTTAACGCCCTCAAGCTTCTGTATAAGAGCTTTATTCTTTATATCATAAGAAGTATCGTGTCCCATAAATCGTGCAGAATACACGCCAGGAGCTTTATTAAGATAATCTATCTCAAGCCCTGAGTCATCTGCCATTGTTATTTGGCCTGTAAGCTTCATAATTGCTCTTGCTTTTATCAAAGCATTTTCTTCAAATGTCGTTCCGTTCTCTTCAATATCAACATCAATTCCAGCTTCTTTCATAGAAATAATGTCGTACCCCTTCAGGATTTCTTTAACTTCCTTAACTTTATCCTTGTTATTAGATGCCAAAATAATACTCTTCATAATTAACCTCTCTTTGGTGGCTTAGGACCCATAAATGAATAAAAATATGTCTTAAGCATTCCATTGTATATTTTACGGTTCTTATCTGCCTTACGTCCAAAATATTTAACTGCATCTTCATATGATGTAATCATATATGCTGACCACGAATCCAGCTTTGCAAACTGCTTTCCAAATGCTGAATATATAGCTGGAAGCGTCTCTTTGTCTTCAAGACGTTCACCATATGGCGGATTAGTTATTATGAAGCCATATTTTTTGTGATGACTTAATTCGCTGACACTTCTTGCCTGAAAATGTATCAAATCCTCAACACCTGCATTGGCAGCGTTGCTTCTTGCTATTTTAATTACATTTTCATCAATATCAAATCCCTGAATATCCGTGTCTATACTTAAATTAATTAAGTCTTCCGCTTCTTCTACTGCGTTATCCCACAGTTCATTATTTATTATATTAGTCCAGCGTAAAGATGTAAAGCGTCTATTCATTCCTGGTGCAATATTGGCTGCTATCATTGCTGCCTCAATTGGAAATGTTCCGCTTCCGCAAAATGGATCTATAAGTATACGGTCTGATTTCCAAGGTGTAAGCATTATAAGTGCAGCCGCTAATGTCTCTGATATTGGTGCTTTTCCTGCCGCTGGTCTGTAACCTCTTTTATGTAATGAATCCCCTGATGTATCAAGCGAAATAGTCACAACGTCCTTCATAAGGCTTACTCTTATAGGATAGCTGTTTCCGTCCTCCTCGAACCAATTAACGGCGTATTTGACCTTTAAACGCTCTACAATTGCCTTTTTTACAATTGACTGTATATCTGATGAGCTAAAGAGCTTACTATTGATAGAATTAGCTTTAGTAACCCAGAACTTGCCATTCTTAGGAATGAATTCTTCCCATTCCAGTTCTTTAGTATTATCAAACAGTTCAGTAAATGTTGTTGCCTTGAATTCACCAACCTTAAGCAGCACACGCTCTGCTGTTCTTAAGAAAATGTTAGCTCTTGCAATCGCATCCGCATCTCCTATAAATGTAACCTTTCCATCTTCCACTTTGGATATATCATAGCCTAAATCGTATATTTCACGCTTTAACACTGACTCTAATCCAAAATGACACGGTGCAATCAATTCATACGTATTCTTCATATGCCTGCATTTCTCCATTCATACATTCTTTTATAGATTTTATAATAATTGTTCTATCTGGCAGTAATGCCTGACTAGCAATATTAAACCATTTTATTCTTAATATCGAACAATATATATCAATATTAAAATGCTTACCATAAATAATCAAGTAAAATAGTTAAATCACATTTTCTCTTCACTAAAATTTCATACCTTCAGATATTATGGCTTTAACTGTAAATATCTTCCGTTATATCCTCTTATTCCACCAGCCAGTGATTTCACAATATACCCATATAATGCAAGCTTATTACATACAAGCAGACTATTTGTTCCAGTTTCGCAATATAATATATATATGGCACTTTTATCCCTGTATTGGCTTTTAAAGGCTCTAATGCCCTCATACGAGCTCAGATAGTCATATGGATAATTTTCTGCTCCTTTTATATGACCACTGTCATACATTTCTTTACTCCTTATGTCAATAATATAAGAATAAGGATTATTTATATAATATTCTAACTTTCTAGGTCCTATTAATTCACAATTCATATTACGCATTTCTTATATTTATTTTAATATATTTTATGCTCGATTTTCATAACTATAACCTAAATTCCTATGTATCAGGCTGTTTGCACAGCCTTTCATTGCAAACAACCATCTTTATAAGAAATGCTTTTTAATAGCAGTCTGAGCTGTCTGTAGACTTGTTATATGAATTCTTTGACGAATTCTTTGATGAGTTAGAAGAACCTTTTGATGAGTTCTTTGAAGAATTAGAAGTATTTTTTGATGAATTCTTTGATGAGCTCTTGTTATATGCGTTCTTTCCAGCTTCATTATAGCTGTTTGACTCATTATAACTATTTGATTCGTTATAGCTGTTAGATTCGTTTTTAGATGAATTATATGACATACCTGTGTCCTCCTTTAATTTAGTTCACTGTTTAGTATGTCTATTATTAATGGTTTTATTCACAGTTTTAAAGTTCTAATTTCCAAATAAGATTTCTTATTGCAAATAATGTTTCAGTTTTCAAAGCATACTGGCATTTGAAATTTGATTAATACTTTTATATTTAAAAATATGTAACAAACACTATTATAAAATAATAAACAAAAAGCCCTGCATCATCTGTATGCACAGATAATACAGGGTTGATAAGATGTACGTGACAAGATTCGAACTCGCGGCCTTCTGGTCCGTAGCCAGACGCTCTATCCAGCTGAGCTACACGTACTTATTGGATAAACCAAATGCCGGCAACGGGAATCGAACCCGTATGGGAGTATAAGTCCCGCAGGATTTTAAGTCCTGTGCGTCTGCCAGTTCCGCCACACCGGCCTGATAAATAAGCAGTTTATTCAATAAATGATGGGACCTACAGGGCTCGAACCTGTGACCCTCTGCTTGTAAGGCAGATGCTCTCCCAGCTGAGCTAAGATCCCATATATACAACATTATTCTATTGTAAACGACCCGGATGGGGTTCGAACCCACGACCTCCGCCGTGACAGGGCGGCGCTCTAACCAGCTGAGCCACCAGGCCATATTAAACAGAACAAAAGCAAGTGGACCTTCGGGGACTCGAACCCAGGACCGACCGGTTATGAGCCGGTTGCTCTAACCAACTGAGCTAAAGGTCCAAAGAGCCGACAGTCGGAGTCGAACCAACAACCTGCTGATTACAAATCAGCTGCTCTGCCATTGAGCCATGTCGGCAAATTAAAACCTTTTGTTCTGTTTTATGACTCCAAGGGGATTTGAACCCCTGATACCACCGTGAAAGGGTGGTGTCTTAACCGCTTGACCATGGAGCCGAAATATCTATTAAAAAAAATAAGAATGAGTGTGAGCTATCACGAATTCATTCTTACAGCTCCCCGAGTAGGGCTCGAACCTACAACAACTCGGTTAACAGCCGAGTGCTCTACCATTGAGCTATCGAGGATTACACCTGAGTTCCTTAACTCATTATTTAAAGGATTGCTCCTTCAAAACTGCACATTAAATATATCTTATACATCCGTATCCTGTCAAGTACTTTCGTACTTTC
>NZ_JBBMET010000007.1:0-195906 GCF_040096425.1 Lachnospira sp. CLA-JM-H23 | reverse complement strand
GTCTTTCTGTTCAGTTATCAAAGTTCATTGCTTTCAAACTCAGTATTTATCTATGTTTGAGAAGCTTTTGTGTCGCTGTCGTATCGCGGCGACTTGATTATAATAGCACCACCCATCACATATGTCAACAACTTTTTTCAATTTTTTTTAATTTTTTTGAGATTTTTGTTGATTTAGCAAAGTTAATTCTTTGCAAAGCCGCGTATTTACTAGCTTTGCAGCATTTTAATATTTTCCTTGATTTTGGAGATTTTTTTATTTTTTACCTCAATTTAATCTGTTTTTCTTATATTTATGGCTTAAAATATCCTTTTCTTTTTTGCAATAAATTGAAATCTTTCCCAATTTATAATGCATTTAAGCATTATTCGTGCCCCTGCCACTCATGTTTCTGGTTAATTATATCCATTTTTCTTATATATAATGAGCCTGCTACTATGCAGAAGATTGTTATTGCCGCCATAATAATTACTCCCAATAATATGTTATATCCTTCTGGGCTGTATATTCCATTTCTTAAAGCCATACAATATATGGATATAATGAATGGATTATCTGAAAATGCACCTATAATAAGATATGACATCACAATAACATATCCAATGACTGGTGATATAATAAGTCCGACTGTAATCTGGATAATGCAGAATGTTATTGTCATAAGCAGGCTCATAGCCATAAGACTTATCACCAGACCTGTCAGATTAGTGTTCTGTATAATAATCTGTTTATCCATAGAAATAGCCGAATAGCATACTTCTGGTGTCGGTGCAAGCTTAACGCCTCCTGTGCATATTCCAGCCACTATTATTACAGCATACAATATTGCATAACTTAGCACTGCTGTTAATATGCCCCATATACATTTGCTTATCCACCAGTTAAACCTACTTCCTGTTCTGACGATAATATTCTTTCCAAAGCCATACAGGTCTTTGATGACATAATTGCCGACAATATAAGCTACAAATATATTAGGAAGCATATACACAGAGGATATGTCTACGGTTTTAATCACACCACTATCATATTTCTTAACACCCCTTAACACCCATAAAATCATATCTCCACACGTATACGAGTCAATATGTCTGCTAAAGCTGCATATCATAATAAAATATATTACACATACTGTATATATTATTCCAAGCATTGCAAATCTTTTCCATTGCTGTACAATGCCCTCTCTTATGTCGCTTTTTATCTGCCACCACAACATCCACACTCTCTCCCTTATCTTTTCTGCAAAGTTATAAGTTTTCTGCACAATCTATGTCCCTAAGAATTCCTTTTTCTTAAATCTTACTGCCACGTTCACAAGGACAAATATTATTACCATAACTATCAGCGGATATATTATATTTACACCTAAGTTTAAGCCAACCTTGTATGTATAGCTTGATACCTGATAACTGCCAAATATTAAGCCATGGCTTTCAAAGCTTCTGTCTATAGTAATTAATATTATTGCAGATATATATCCTGCCCATTCTTTATTGGTGCACCACCATACTCCGATCATTACAATTCCCGTTATTAAAAAGCACTGAAATGTCTCTATTACATATGCCACCAGCAGCATAACAAATGATGGCTGTTCTTCACATACTTTTCCAAGCCATTTCGCACAGCGACTATATTGTTCTCCCCAATTATAAAATGTATTTGTCCGCAATAAACCTACAATCGTGGTTAAAGCAAAGACATATACCGTAAAAAACGTACACAAAATGAGTAAATCTATCACGCATCTTTTCCATACATCATTAACTGTGCGTTCCCTGACAACCTGCATTATTCTCTGGTTATGCCTTTCGACAAATAATGTATAAAACAGCAGCAATGGAACACCAAATGTATCCACCACATGCAAAATACCTATTATATAGACATCATATAAGCACGGCACTCCTCCGCCGCTCCCAAGCTGCCCATTAAAATTAATAACAGCAGCAATTGTCATTGCACCTAATATAATAGCTGTAAACCTTGACTCATTTACCCGCAATAAATCAACTAATCTTTTCATCATACCACCTGTTATTGCAATTCTTCACGTTCCATTATTCCTGTCTTATATCCAGTTTAATAAGACTCTTAATCTTCTCAAAGTAGCCTCTGTCCTTGTTTTGATTATTACTTTCGTACATAAATGAAGTTGAAAAATATATATTGTCATATGAAATATCATCTCCATACACCAGATCTCCATATACACCCTTTCCTATATCCTTATCATAACGATATGTATACTGTTCAACCCACTTATCTTCTTCAAAATATATTAACACTTCTTCTTTTTCCTCGCCCGGCTGTAATGTAATTTTAGAAGCCGATTTCAAAGTAAATGCATCTGGTGCATTTGCACAAATAGGTCCTCCATCATTTGTCCCTTTCAAGCGTCTGTATTTCATCACAGAATTCTCCTTTTTTATGCTATACAGACTCAGGCTGTGTATAGGCAATGTGTATTCACTATTATTCTCATTTTTTATACTAAGCTTTACAAAAAGCGCTTTCCTCTCAACCCCACGTTCACTGTCTAATATATTCCCCTGTTCATCTATATAATCATCTGTTTCTACATAAAGCAGGAAATTTCTTATATTATCATATGCCGCCTGTGATGTAAGCTGTCTTAAATCACTAAAATCATCTGTAATAAGGGCATCTGTAACTGTAAATGATAACGTATCATTTCTACTACCAATTGTAACCTTAGCCGTCTCCCCAGTCTGTACCAGTTCCGGCATATAATTTTTATTGCACTCCTTATAATCTTCTGTATATACGCGTGGTGAATTGTCAGAAACCATATCTGATTGTCCAGATGATTCACTGCCATTTGATTTTGATGATGCATTTTCCATCATCTGATATATATCATCAGTACTTTGGCTGCTACAGCCTGATACCAGCATTAATACACATAAAATAGCAAATATTATACTTTTTCTTTTCATAAATAAACTCCTCTTTACAATCCCTTAATATCATCAAGAACTATAATTTCGTGTACAGGATAATTAGACAGTACAATACGAATCTGTGACTTTTTCAACATCCATCTTCTATCATCCCGCAACACTCCTTGTGACATTATAAAATGCAATACAATTTCCCTTTGTTCTTGTGCTTTAAGCTTTATGCTTGTCAATTCTCCATTTTCCATCACTTCTCCATATATTAATACGCCAACAGGATATATCTCCAATCCAAGATGCTCTAAAAGTGTTTTTGATAATTTGATTTCCTTATCTGTTTCATTCTTGACATCAATCTTCGCTATAAAATAATAAGTATTACTATTATTCCCGTTATCAGGGAGAAGTTCTGATCCATATTGGCTGTTTGCTTCTTCCTGCGGCATATATTCTACAGAATTAACTTTTATGCTCGTATCGCCCGTCCTTACCCATTCTCCAATTGAATGCACCTGCTGCTCTGGCTTTGGAAATCTTTTATTGACATCTATGTAACCTACAAGCCACACACCAGATACTACTAATATCAGGCAGGCTATAACAACACGCTTTATAATTCTCTTTTTAGAGTGCATCATTCTTCACCCCTCTCCACACATATATAACAAGATCAAACAACAAAACCACGCATATAAATATCACATAACTCTGCCAGTAATTTATTGCCACCTGATCAATCCTGAACAATCTCCATGGAGCCGCCCCTTTTATATATCTATATTTAACAGGAATCCATGTTGAAACTGCATTAATGAATTCACATAATACACTTGGAAACAACAGTACAATAAATGCATTATTAACATACAGCGATACAACGAGAGACATTGTTGCCATCAGTCCTGCACATATAAACTGGAGAATAAAATATAACAAATAATATATATACGGATGTGAGAATAATATATATGACCATATTCCATTGCCATTACAGGGAACAGTATGACTAATTGCTATAAAAGATGGCATCACTGCTGATGTAGCAATCAGATCCAGTACTAACGGAGCAACTGCCGCCGTTCCACCTGTAAGAAACACTGCAATATATTTGGCTGATATGTAATTAATCTTTTTGGTTCTTGTATAATAATTCTTTACAATCCCCTTTTTATAATCTGTATAATATGTAACGGCATAAGGCACAACAGCAAGTAACGGAATAAGCCTGACATACAATGTGTAATGCCAGCCTTCACCCATTGCCATCCACATATTATTAACATTGGCTACTGTTTCAAGATTACCTGTTTTATAAAAATGTAATGGATCGAGTGCCGTTGGTAATACCTTCTGAAAAAAATGTAATGCACTTATAACTATACCTATCAGGAGCGACACTTTTAAACCTGCACTTTTAAACGCCCTCTCCAGCTCTATTTTTAACATCTGCTTCATAATATCCTCCATTCCTGTGTTAAGCCCAGCCGCATAAAAAAATCCAGCACATAGATTCTAATCTCTATGCACTGGATTATATCATACGCATTTTGCGATATTCGGTTAATGTAAAAAGTTGTATTCATTAATGTAACTTTTTGCACATCAAATGCTTATCTTGGTCTGATACACATTTTCAGACACATTTTCCTTATAACTTCCTCCATATTTCTTAACAATACGGCGCACATTATTAATGCCCCTGCCGTGATCTATGTAATATATGGCTGGCTTCTTTTCTGTATCTTTCAGGTAATTATTCTCTATTATTATTATAAGCTTTCCTATGCTCTCTGTTATAATTATATGTATATAACCACCTGTATTAATATTATTCACAGCTTTAATGCTGTTGTCTAACAGATTACCTATTATAACTCCTAAATCTCCCATATCCACACTAATCTGCTCTGGAACTTCCGCCTCACATTCCACCGAAATGTTATCAGCAACACCACTGAGCTTGTATGTCAGAATGTTATTGATGACAAGATTATTACAGTATATTTTCCCCTTAACCATATCGACACTTCCTATCATTCCGTCTAAATAATCAAGTGCCGCACTGCTGTCATTCTGTACTATAACACTCCTTAAGGAACTAAGCCTGTTCTTGATATCGTGCCTTATATCCCTTAATTCTTCCTGTCCTGATTTGATATTATCGTATATTTCCCTGTTAGTCTGCCGCTCACGTTCAAGCATAATAATCTCATAACTATGACGGCTGTTCTGTTCAATCATATTAATAAGCATCGCTATTATGTTAGTTATGCACCATAGAATAATAAGAACTGCCAGCACAATTGGTCTTGTGTCAACATATTTATATGCCATTTTGCTTACCATAATACATGCCACAGTTATGCCAAGTGATGTCACAGCTATAGCTGTCCCTGCAAGCCTTCCAAGCTTTATGCCTATATATTTATCATATACATCAACAAGTATTACAATCAGTATTCTTACCATAATAATACAGCTAATTTCTCTACTAATGTCTGAACTGTACTTTTCAATTCTCGTAAGAGAACAGTTCTCCAATATCAGACGAACCAGAATATTAACAGTAACCGACATACTTATATGATATGCCGTACTGGCTGTTACCGTGTATACATCAAAAGCACTATACTTAAAACCTGCAAGCATAATAACAAGAAGAAGTATATACATCGTATAGCTGTTGTTAATCAGAAAACTGTACATACATAATATATCAACTGCCGCCAGAAGAATATTATATACATAATAAACAGCTCTTTTAAAATAACTTAACAGCCGTACATTAAGCCCATATGAACTATCTGCTGGTTTCAAATGTTCCACATATATATAATTCTTCTGATACCCAATATATATAATATAGTCTATTATACCTGCCAGCATACACAATAAAAACATATGATTATCTAACATATCTTAAGTGCACCTCTTAATATTAAACTACCAGAGCCTTCTGCTTTTGCCTCTCTCTGATGTTATATAGCTCGTATAATCTGTCATAAAATCGTTATATCTTCCACGTCCCAAGTCCAGTCTTATCTCTTTGCCATCTACGCCTCTCCTGCACCAGACATTGGATTTATCAACCCTGCTTACATATCTGTAATTAACAATACAGCCACTTCTTGTCTTTCCAAATATCAGCTCTGGAAGTTCATTATATACATCATTAATCTTTCCATAGAACTGATATTCCATATTAGTGGTTATAAGGTTAATTATTCTTTTGGACGACTCCATATACACGATATCGTCATAGTATGTGCTGACTAACTCTCTGTTACATCTGAATATAAGCTTGTCATCTCTTGAATTAATAACCTCTTCAAGCTGTGTTACAATCTTGTCCACCTTCTGCATTGTAACAGGCTTCACAATATAATTAAAAGCGTGTACATCAAATGCTTCCGCCATATAATCTGTATGGCTTGTCGTGAACACTACTATTGAATTAATATCTGACTGTTTAATATTCTTTGCCAGCTCTACACCATTATCCGCCCCAAGTTCAATATCAAGAAAATAAGCATCATAATGCTTATTGTTAAGTTCTCGTTTTATGTCATCTACGCCAAAATATACATCTACTTCTGCTTCACATTCTGTTTCCCTCAATCTGTCATCAAGAAGATGTTCCAATGTTCCCGCCTGTATCTTATCATCTTCACATATAGCTATACGCATATTATTCCTCTGTCTATGATATTATCATCTTCATTATAATATTATTATCGTATATAAATTCCAAAAAGCTGCTGCTATGAATCTGTGCAAGTATATCCGAAGCCCATACATTATTGCCAAATGCTGTAACTATTGCAAATACTACCCACACTATAATAAGTCCTTCAACTATACCTGCTATTGTTCCGCACAATTTGTCAGCCTGATGAATAACCGGAAGCCTGCTTATTACGCCTGTCACTCCCATAAACACCTTAAGAATTATGTATAATATAACAAATACTATGCAGTAGCATATTGCATTAATTATGATAGCACTAAGCTGTGCCGCAAATATCTGTGCCGCCATCTCTTTTATTGTAACCTCAGCCGATGTTCCAGCTGAGTCTAGTATTTTCATAGCTGCTGACTCTGTTATATTGTCAGAAAGGCTCTGTGGAAGCTTCATATATTCACTTATGGCATCAACCTTTGACTGTATCGCATCCTTGTATGCAACAGTACTGCTGTCTATAACCTGTGAATCATCTTCTCCATATTTCCTGCCGTCTTTTATGATATTTTCATATATGCTCTGTGTAATACGCTCGTCCATATCCGTATCATTCTTTACTTTTTCACTTACTATTGGTGATGCAAATGTTGTGACAGCTATTGTTATAATCATAGCAACGAGTGATGCCGCCATTCTTATTGCACCTTTTTTCATTCCATTAAAAGCCGCTATACATAAAATAGCCGCAACGCATATTAGTACCATATCATCTCCTGTTAAATATTATAAAATTACCATTATATTTCATATAATTCATTATCCGTCATTGAGTCATTCCAGACATTATTTATTATCTAAATTGTAGTTACTTGAGTTTAATATTCTGGATATACTTGGTGTTAATTAATATATATTCACCTCTTGTACCTGTTGGAAGTACCTTACTAGCCGGCATATCAAAGCTCATATTAGCAACATTCTTTCCTTTAAGATTGAATACAGAAAATGAAGTCGAATTATTCATAACTACACTTGAACCATCAAACTGTATATTATCAACCTGTGTTCCGAATTCAGCTTCACACACCTTTGAACCAGAAAAATTGTATACAACCATTTTGTATAATTCTCCTGAGTCTGAGTTATCCAGCACAAGGCCAATATAATCTGTGCCAAAGAATACCCTGTCTATTGTATTATCTATCTGTATTTCCTTTTCAAGACTTGGATATTCCTTTATCTTATATATACTTATTACATTTTCTCCAACTGCTACCGCTATATTATTGCTTAAGAACTGGACATCTCCAACAAGCACGTCATTATAATGATTGAAACCACCAACAACTCGCTCAGTTTCATTCTGTCCCACCTCCGAAAAGTTGTAGAACACCACATTAGTCTTAATCTCTTCACCGCTTACATATACATATGAGGCGATAAGCTTGGCTGAGTCGTTGGAAATACTTATATCAAGCGGATATCCATCTCCTGCAAGTGTTGTCTTTACACTGTAGATTTTATTGCCTTCCTTGTCATACATATTGATGTAGTTAGCTTCATTATCTTCAAGCACTGCCGCAACTGCTCCATTAGCTGCAACCTCAATCTGCGATATGACAAGTGAAGTATCTACTTTTCCTATATTGCCATTTTTATTAAAAATATATATCGTATTGCCGTTAATATCTCCTATTGCAACACAGTCCTCACATATCTTAACCTGCGGCTTCTGCATAGAATATGTCTGGTTCCACAGTGCCTTGCCCTTGGCCGTATAATATGCTGCACCATCATTACTGTATCTTATATAACCATCACCATATGCTATATAGCCAGAAGACTCAATATCTTCCCTGTTAAGAGAACCTGTAACTGAATACGAGGTAAATACATATCCATCAATAAGCCTCATAACAAGCACTACCGCAATTGCGATTACAATCACGCCAATAGCAGCTATTATTACCATATGTCTTCTATGCTTCTTTATTCTGTGTTTGACAATCTCATCATCTTCCGTTTCGTGCGTCGCCGCCTCCGAAACATTATTCATCTGTATTACTTTTCTTGCCGGAGCGTTCTTATCTCCATTAAATCTTGAACTTCCTGAAATTATATCAGCCATCTGTTGTCCCCTTTATTATAATCAAGGCTTAAAAGCTGATTTTATTATACATTATCCCCATAAATATTCAAGGAAGTTTTATTTCTTGTCCTACATATAGAACATTGGCATCATCTAATTCATTATACTTAAGAACCTCTGTATATTTAGTTGTAGTTCCATAATGCTTCTTGCATATGCTCATAAGCGTATCCCCTGTCTTTACCGTATATACATAAGCTGTATAAGCCGCCGTATCATCACCAGACGAAACACCCTGTGCTGTCTTAGGGGCCGTGCTGCTGTCAGAGCTGTTCTCATCACCCACGCCATTCGCATCGTCTGAGTTATTCAAACTTTCCGAACTATTCGCACTACCGGAGTTTCTTTCTGTGCCGCTGGAATTACTGCCTGCATTACTGTAGTTATCCGCATTTTTCATATTATCTTCGTTCTGTGATGTGTCTGTATCGCCTTTAGTTGGATACACATCTCCTGACAACTTGTTCACTGTAACCGTGTCATCCTGATTGTCTGACTGGTCTGTATCATTTCCCGACATCTGATTCATAAGAGTATTAATCGACTTGTCGAACTGCTTCATCTTCTCATAGCTGTTCATAAGATTAATTCCAATAACAATTATGACCACAACAAGAAATGTACTCATAACATACATAAATGAATTACTTTTCTTCTGTTCGTGCAGCTCATCTTTTTCTTTGATTACATTTCTTATTGTCTGCATAACCTTATCAGTCCTGGAATCCTCACAGGATTTCTTTCCATTGCGTTCAAGCATATATTCCTGCATTTCATAATTCCGCTCATAGAAACACACATACCCTTTCTGTTTTCTAAGACTTCCATTTTCATACAGGTAAAAATGCTCCTCTTTACAGGCCGTATCCACAAGATATAATGTCTTCATCATACCCGCAAAATTATCAAGATGGATTTTCTTAAGCCTTGCCATTCTCTCACTTGTTAAATCTGGCACAACTGCAAACCAGCCCACAACCGACAGATTTGGAAAATATTTCTCTGTATCTGAATATATTCTGTTCCATACATTTTCATCAAAACGTATTCTCTCCCCCTTATCCTCTACAACAGATTTAATTACCCCCTTTACAAATACGCATTTTTCCTCACTGTCCTTCTGCAGCTCGCCTAATAACACGCCAGCCTGCTCTATCATTGGATTATTATATGCAATAGAATTGATGTATGTAAACGCATAATCTTCTATGTATATTTTCTTATCAGAGCTTACATCACCTATCTGCTTTATATTCTTTGGTCTTCTTATGCCTGTCACACCTTCTTTTACATGGTGTGAATTCTTATCCGACTCATCTTTATTACATATAATCTCAATCATACCCTCCTCATTCCTGCGCTGATATTAAGCAATAGACACACAACAATACATTCTGACAGCGCACATATGTATTGCCGCATTAGGTATGTCCACTTTTGATATTTGCATAATAGCACCATAAACTTAAGAATTTTATCATAATATGTCGGCTGGATAATTTAATTTTATTTTTTGTAATATTTTTTGATGCCACTAAATATATTATCTTAAAAATATATTGCAAATTGTGCGAAGAAGTGAGGTCTTATGAATTATTATTTTGATTCTTCCAGCGAAAAAGCTGCTTTATTATTAAGCATACGACTTAAGTCAATAATAAACACTAAGAAGAAGCCTAATCAGGAAATCATAATTCTATGTATTGGCAGTGACCGCTCAACCGGCGACAGTCTTGGACCTCTTATTGGGTACAAGCTAAAGAAAGCACCTCAATGTGGATTCTACATATATGGAGATTTAATGCACCCTGTACACGCAGGCAATCTTCAACTATATATAGACAAAATCAATGAAACCTTTGTTGATCCTTTTATTATTGCGATTGATGCTTCTCTTGGACGTGAAGAACATATCGGACTTATCACTTTAGGAGAAGGTCCTTTAAAACCTGGACTCGGGGTCAAAAAAAAGCTGCCTGAAGTCGGAGCTGTTCACATTACCGGAATCGTTAATTCTTCCAGTAATTCTAATCACTCCATACTTCAGACAACCCGTCTTTACCTTATAATCCAGCTTGCTGATGTAATATTTAACGCACTCAATGCACTGCTTATATCGGGCAATATATTAATTATTACCCCAAAAACTATAGCCTGATGGTTATTTCCTATTCTTGTATACAGCCATTGCCTGCGAAATAGTCTGTGCTTCTCCTGAACTGATAATATTATCAAGTTCTGTTAAGCGCTGGACATTAACAAATTCTTTACCAAGATAAGCTTCATAATTAGATGATATATATATTCTCTGCTGTTTGATGAGGTCATCTAACTTCATATATTCATCTTTCTTCTTGGCAAGTTCTTCTCTCATAAGATTAAGCTTATCTAAGTATCTGCCCTCTACCTCTTTAACAAGGTCCGGCTTTACAGTTTCTTCAAATTCCCTTAAAGCATTCTGCTTCTCTTCCTCGGTCTTTTTAATATTATCACCGATAGAATTAATTCTGTTATCAAAGCTTTCAAGCCCATACATAGCTTCGTCTTTATCTTTCTTGATTGAATGTTGTGTCTTTTTGATTATTCTTTTATTATCCCTTATCTTATACCTGGTATCCCTTGCCGCCATAATAGTATCCTTATGTGCAAGTATAAGGTTAATATATACGCTTCTTCCAATTATAAGAAGTAATATTCCCATCACGCCAGCATATATAACCGGTACATATGCTGGTATGACTGGTAATAAATATAATGCCGCAGGTATTAATGCAAATACTATGAGCAGAAATAAAGTATACACTAATACATCTCTGACTTTTCTTGAAATATATAATGCCATAAAAAATGAATTATTAACAATACGAGGTATATTCTCCTGAATAAATGCTTCATTAATCTCATTCTGAAGGCTCTTATTCTCAGCTCTTAAAGATGCTGTCTCAGAAGCTATTCGCTCTTTAATCCCCTGCATCTTAGCTTTATCTCTGTCTGCCTGAACCTGCTTAATTGTGTCTTTATCCTGTGAAACCGCTTTATCATAACCTGCACATATAGAGTCCGTACTTTCACTTATTCTTGACGAAATCTCATCTTCCATAGCTTTAGTGGTGCTATCTATCTCCTTGGTTATATCCCTGATACTTACTGACATACGCTCAAGACGTTCTTTCTTTTCAGCGTGTTCATTAATATCGCCAAGAATCTGCTCTAAAACCTGCTGGTCACCATTGAGTATATTCTGTTCTGCCATTATCTGCCTCTATTTTATATTAATGGTTTCTGTAGTAGTTAATAAGACATCCGTCAAGAATTATCTCACGCTCATCATCTGTAAGCTCATCCATTTTAAGTTCAAATTCTTTCATATCTTTGTTAACTACATATGCTTTCATTGATGTAGCCTTATTCTTAACCGCATCAGCTATCTTAGGTATAAAGATATAATCTCCATTAGTAAATGGAAGTTCTCCCTTATCTATTATAAATGGAAGCATACCCCAGTTAATAAGGTTAGAACGGTATCTCTTAGTAGCGTACTCATTAGCTATATTAGCCCATCCGCCAAGAACCTTCTGACATGATGCTGCCTGCTCTCTTGCCGAACCATCACCTGGCTTAACTGCAAATATTGTGCTTCCAACACCAACATTTTCTTTGCTTACATCATAAGTTTCTTTAATCTTATGCATAATATCTCTTAACTCTGGAAGTGCTTCTCCCATACATTCGCCAGCTTCTCTTGCTTTCTCTGCCTTCTGTACTTCTTTAGCACGTCCAACATATGCTGGGTCTTTTCTTGAAAGAGCAAATTCTGCAAGTCCTAAAGGATTAGAACGGTATGATGATGTCTCTCCTGATGGGATAAGTTCATCTGTTGTTGTAACTGGGTCGTGAATTTCTGATACAACCTTAATGATTAAGTTCTCTGGGAGTGCTACCATCTCTGGCCAGTCCTTAATATTAGGTCCAAACTGTATTTCCTGTTCTGGGTCTGCTACACCCTTGCTGTCAAATACTCTGTTAGCATATATAGCACTATCAAAATGATATGTTGGTCCTGTGAATTCTACATCACAATCTGTAGCTGCTGTAAGGAAGCCCTTATTAGCTGCTGTAGCTGCAATAGATCTTGCATCCATAAGTGCAACTGATGATATCTGTCCATTCTGTAACTTAGAACCTTCTCTGTTAGGGAAGTTTCTTGTAGAATGTCTGATAGAAAATGCGTTGTTTGCAGGAGTATCACCAGCACCAAAGCAAGGTCCACAGAATGCAGTCTTAACAATTGCACCTGTCTCCATAAGGTCAGCAAGACGTCCATTTCTTGCAAGCTCCATATATATAGGTGTACTTGCTGGATATACGCTTAATGTGAACTCGTCTGCACCTATTGAATGGCCTCTTAATATGTCTGCTGCCGCACAGATATTCTCAAATCCACCACCTGCACAACCAGCGATAATTCCCTGATCTACATAAAGCCTGCCATCTTTAATCTTATTAGTAAGCTTGAAGTCTACCTGTCCGTCAAGACTTACAAGTGCCTTCTTCTCTACATCTCTTAAAATATCCTCAAGGTTAGCATTAAGTTCATCAATAGTATATGTATTACTTGGATGGAATGGCATTGCTATCATTGGCTTAATCTTACTAAGGTCAACATATACAACTCCGTCATAATATGCGACACTGCCAGGATTAAGTTCCTTGTAGCTCTCGCTTCTTCCGTGTATATCATAGAATTCCTTAATCTTTTCATCAGTTCTCCATATTGATGAAAGACAAGTTGTCTCTGTTGTCATAACATCAACGCCAATTCTGAAATCAGCACTTAAGTTAGACACACCTGGTCCAACGAATTCCATAACCTTATTCTTAACATATCCGTTAGCGAATACCTCACCTATAATTGCAAGTGCAACGTCCTGAGGACCTACGCCCTTCATTGGCTCACCTGTCATATAGATAGCTACAACACCCGGCATATTAATATCGTATGTCTTATTAAGAAGCTGTTTAACAAGCTCTGGTCCACCTTCACCCATTGCCATAGTACCAAGTGCACCATAACGTGTATGGCTGTCTGAACCAAGTATCATCTTGCCGCCTTCTGCAAGCATTTCTCTTGCAAACTGGTGAATAACGGCCTGATGTGGAGGTACATATATTCCGCCGTATTTCTTAGCACATGTAAGTCCAAACATATGATCATCTTCGTTAATTGTTCCACCTACTGCACATAAACTGTTGTGACAGTTAGTAAGTACATAAGGTATTGGGAACTTCTCAAGTCCTGATGCTCTTGCTGTCTGTATAATTCCTACGAATGTAATATCGTGTGAAGTCATCTTATCAAACTTTATCTTAAGCTTGTCCATATTATCTGATGTATTATGTGATTTAAGAATTCCATAGGCAATTGTATTCTTTGCCGCCTCTTCACTTGTGATATTACTGCCTGTCTTAGCAGCTACCTGTGCTAATGCTGTCTGGCTATCTTCAATAATTTCTGTTCCATTAATGAGATATGCCCCACCTTTGCTTAACTTAACCATTGATTATTGTTCCTCCTGAATATTATATATGTTATTAAACATCTAGCTATTAATTATATGCTTATATTTTATAAATAAGGTGTAACCTTATTCTTTATAGCATTAATAACATCTTCTTTAGCTTCTCCCGGCTTCCAGCCTACATTAACTGTATCATTCTTATATCTAGGAATGATGTGCATATGAAAATGGAATACCGTCTGGCCTGCTGCCTCGCCATTATTCTGTACTATATTAAGTCCTTCATAATCCAATGACTGTTTATATGCTTTGGCAATCCTTGTAGCAACCTTAAATACATGAGCTGCTGTATCTTCGTCCATAGAATATATGTCATCATAATGGTTCTTTGGAAGAATTAAAACGTGTCCATCTGATGCAGGACCTGCATCAAATATAACTTTTACAATATCATCCTCATATAATGAATTAGTTGGTATGTCTCCATTAGCCAGCTTGCAGAATATGCAATCATCTTTTTTCATAGAGCATATCTCCTCCCATTTATTATTTACTTATTTTATGTTTCAGTATATACTCGTATAATAACTTAAAGCAAGGTGGATTACAATATTATTTGCTTTAAAAGACAAAAAAGTACAGCCAAATGGCAGAATGGGGATTGTAATGCTAACTTTTAACGAATATACAACTATATCCAATAACTGTAGTGATAATAAACAGTTATCTGATGCAATTAACAGCGTATGCAGTGCCGCCCTTGAAGAAAGCTCTGTAATCTCTCACGAAATCAAGAACCAGGCAGCCTATTTAAAAACCTGCTACCAGCTTCTTTCAAGCCGCAATGATGAACTTCGCAGTAACAAATTCTGGAATAATATGGGTTCAACAATAGATGAACTTGTTAATTATCTTGAAAGAACATCTATCTACAGATACAGCTTCAAGCAAAGCGAAACGGTAAGCTGTACTCTATCTGATATCATTAACAACATTAATGAATATATCAAATCAAGATACAATGGTCTTATAGCCCTTGATACTTCTGATATCAGCCTGGAATGTAGTTCAGCTTCAATATATGCCAGCTCTCATTATCTTAATATTGCCTTAAAAGAAATCATTGATAATGCTTACGAAGCCGCCAGTGAGCGTAACTGTAACAATTGTATACTTATATTGTCCGCTATAATGTCACCTGACATTAAAGATAAGCTGATTCTTTCAATAGGAAGTAATAAAACCAATAACGGCAGCTCTATTTACCAGCCTGATAATATCAGCTCCTGCATTAACAATGACATTAATGATAATAACTGTAACAGACCTGGACTTAAAAGTAAGCTCTGCAAGCCTTTCTACACAACACACAAGGGGCACACTGGTCTTGGTCTTTCAATTGTGAACCAGATATGCCTTTTAAGCGGCATTGACTGGAATATCATATCCGATAATGATGTAGTAACTACAGTTTTCGCTTTTAATCTTCAAAATTAAATACTTCGTCTAACATTCTTAATGTTCTGAAATTACCTTTGGCTGTCATATCTCCAGTCATAAATGCCCTGTGGAATGTAATTCTCCCCTGAACTATGCGGTCAAAGGTTTCTTTAGACATTTTACCAATAACATCAGCTTCCATATCCTGACCAAACTCTACTGTAAGATTGCTTCCCTGAACATTAACTATAATATTCTTATCCTTATCGCTTATCATAAACATATACCTGCCATTATAATTAAGCTGTGGCTTAAAATGATTTCTGAATACGCTAAGATAATAATCATCTCCACCATTCTGTTCATCACTAAGAAGTTCTTTATATATGCTTGCAAGTGACTCTATATCCTCTTTCTGTGTCTTAACAAATTCATCATCAGATGCATACTTAGATAGCTGTTCACTCTCCTGAGGTGTGAAATTAACAACCTCTTTAATAACATTCTTTCTTATAGTCTGACTGCTTGAAGGAAGATTTCTTAAGCCCTTTGATATGGTTCTGTATATATTTTCAGCATATTTTTCGATTATCTCTTTATATTCGTTATTAAATTCAAAATCTGTTGTATCGTCTACATAAGCACTTAATGACTCGCCTACAACTCCACCTATTATCTCCCACGAATTGCTGAGTGCTGTAACAACTTCACGTTCTCCATATGCTCTTGACATAACCACCGGAAACATATACGTAGATGATGTTCTGCTCTTGTCTGCATATAGCCAGCAGGAGTCAAGAAGTGTCTGCATATAGCCTCCCATACCAACCCACTCAACTGTAGTAGCAAACACAACTCCGTCTGCCTCAACTACTGACTGCGAAAGAGTTGTAATTGTATTCTTTATCTCATAAAGATTATACCTTGTAACGTGAACATTAAGTTCCTCTAACACTTCCTGGATTCTGTTAATAACGACAATTGTCGGGTCATCTACAAGACCTCGTCCACCATAATATATGTTTACATTCATATAATTAATATCCTCCCAAATATACCTGTTATCAATTAAGCTTTCCGATAATTGTAACACAAGTATTAGATTTTGGCGACATTTACTGTACTGACTTTATACACTTACTTTATACTATACTTACTTTGAACTCATACGCCGCAAACTTTAATATATCTCCATTATTAATATTAACTCTTGTATGCACCTTCAGTCTCTCACCATTAATATAAGTACCATTAGTCGAATTCATATCCTCTACAAAGAAACCTTTATCGCCATACGAAAAACAGGCGTGAAGCTTACTTATAACCGGATTGTCTATGTATACATCAGAAGCTTCCCTGATGCTTCCAACTGTGCAGGGAAACTTACACAGACCAATGGTATTATTAACATTATCATATTCTCCATTATCAGGTCTTACATCAGGAAACAAATCATCTGTCAGACCTTGAAGGCAAAGCTTATTATTCTTATTATCTTCTTCTGCCAGTGATTTAAGATAGTCACTTAAAAGAATTGTATGCTCACATTCTTCTGCCCTATTATCTACATTTCCCTCATTATCTTTAATAACCTCTGCCGTTACAAGCTTATTATCAATCTCCTCGTTAAGGTCAAAACGATACGGAATTTCGTTGACATTTTCTGACTTCGCCTGCTTTAAATCTCCAACAAGCACACCCGCCTTATCTGCAATATAGAACAACACAATTCCAGCTATAAGTAATGCTGCCGATACAACTGTATCCAGCTTTACAACCGCATAACTACGAAACAAAAGACTTGCCGCTGAGTTATATAACAATAAAACTGCCACTGCCTTTAATATAAGCTGTGTCTTTTTGTCAATGCATTTATTATGCTCTTCAACACCAACTGGCTCCGGTCTTACCGCTGATAATATCTTCCCATTAGCATATGATCTTTTATCTTTAATATCTGTATGCGGCTCATCAGCACTGCTTCCCTTATTAATATTTCTTTGGGAACTAAAATCCGGTACACTATCCGATTTTCTTCGGAATTTAGAATTGACGGTGCTCTCATTATTATTTGCACCCCTGCAATTTACCACACTATCAGCATTATTGAGAACCTTAGAGCCTGCCATTCCCTCTGTATTATTGATAATATTAGAATACTCACCACCCTCCGCCGTATTATCAGAACCACTTTTATCCACCGAATTACTTTCATCTTCATTATCTTCAAATAACTGCATAAGATTATATGGTGTGTAATCTCTTACGAGAATTCTCTGGTACGCTTCATAGAATTTTACAAGTCTTATTTTTTCAATTGAATGGTCAAATCTTTCTAATATATATTCATACAGGCTTCGCATTTTCCCATAAAAATCCGTATTATTATCCAGCAGGGAATACATAAAATACACTTTCTTATCTACTAAAGAAATATATATACATCCTGGGTCTAATATTACACGATCAAGATTAAGCATATATTCATTTACAACTCTTGCCATCTTAGATATGTTGCCAAGCAATGACTGCACATCAGACATATTAACCTTGCCATATTCAAGCAATGTGCTTAACTGCTGTTTTGAAGTTATATCATAATATATACATTTTCTTGAATTAATCTCGTTAATGGAAAATTGAAGAAAATAATCAGGCCTGTTTCGCATAAGCATTTTCATCTCATACTCAACCAGCTCATTGCTATCAGTTATATCAACCACCGCATAACTTATATTATTATTTCTTTCATATTTAATGCTTAAATCCTCACCACAATACTGGCTCATTATCCAACCACCTCCATAAGAGCATTTGTCTTTCGTATCAACCGGGCATTATCTATTTTATTTACATTTTCACTAATATTACATATATCTGACATACCTGCGTAACTTCCTATAACCGGAAAACTGGCACTACACACTATGCTTTCGTCCTGTTGATATACCCTGTCATCATATATATTTATATCCCGAAGGAACATAGTCCTGTCTGCCGCATACCTCTCTCCTCTTTTTATCAGCTCTTTCCTTGCAGTAATATCACTTTCCTTTTCATACTCTATCGATATCTGACTCACCATATTCCTTATGATTATCCTATCGTGCATATAAATCCCAACACTTATCAGTGCAATAATTATCATTGTAAATATCGGAACAATAATTGCATTTTCTACTACTTTCATACATCTCTCCATTTCTTAAACACTGACAACTGTTACTGTAATAAAGTTCTTAATATAGTTCCACCACCAATAACACAACACACTAATGACACCAACAAAAATGGTATATATGGCATAGACGTCCTTAGCTTCATTCTTCCTCCTGCTATCAACGTTCCCCCGGCGATAATTATTAGAAACATAGATAACAACACTGTCTGTATCGTTATATACATTCCTTTAAGCACAGTTATATATGCTATTACTATTGCATCAGCCTCACCTGTTATATGTGTGATCCGTGCAATAATATAAAGACCTGCTCCTATAATAACTGCCGGAATATAATAATCTCTAATCAATAAATGTAGCTCTAATTCACTTCCATCAATAACGTCTGCTAAATGCAGCATAATAATACCAGCTCCCATAACCACAATACTTATAATGTTAATCTTTCTTCTTTTTATATCTGCGTATGACATCGCCGCAAGCCATATAATCAAATATAATGTCTTTAACATCTGCTCCCCCCTGTCTTATTCCTGACACTTTTCGCACAACCTGCGGTCACTGACACTGTCTTTACTGACTTTCTGAATATTTCTTTTAAGTTCTGTACAATTACGCGAGCTGTGGTATCTTGTCCCATATAATGTATAATAAATTGATGTTGTATCTTTTGTCTGTCCGCAATGTTCACACGAATAATATTTAGCACCCGAAGCATTCCTTAAAACATCCATACATGACCTGTCAGCCTCCAATATGTATCTTAACAAATATGTACATTCCTTATTAGTATGATATACTTCGCCCCCGGCTGTAATGTACACATATTCTTTATCTGACACATTTCCTGCAAAATTATCTTTATCCTCCCCAAGCCACGCATTTATCCTCTTTCTGTCGGTAACTCTTATTGTAGACAGACCAAATATATCAAAAGGATTTTTGATACTGTATGTAAGCTTTATATCTATAACTGAATTGTTATTTAATATCTTAGAACTCATAAACATAATTCCGGCATTACCACCCATTATGTTATGGTCAGCAGCATAATCTGTTCCTATCTCGTCTATAAGCAGTCGTCTTATTGTCTCTGCCACCATTCCCTTTGGGACATTTCCACTATTTTCATAAACATATACATAGCCTGCACATTTTCTTAATGTCACATAAAAGGCATTGTTGATGTGGATTCGCACTGCTATAACCTGCATAATAAACATAATTGACATAACAGCATATATAAACAGAGGAATTACAATTGCTCCCTCCACACTTGCCGAAGCATTTAAGTTATGTGCCTTGCTACACTTTATGGTTCTTGATAATATTCTATTAATTACTGGCGTTATTAAATTCCTGTAGTTATGGATTGTCCGCATAATACTATGCACTCCATTTTCTTTTTTCTGCGGGTAAATCTTATCTTTCCTCCCTTCTTAAATATAATCAACCAACTTATTCTGTGTAGAAAGGCACATTTGCTAAATATAACTGTATGACAGCTTCTGCCTGTACACACTGCCTGTTCCATTCATCTTAAAATGTGCAGCTCCGAAAGCTGCATATATGTAATTCTTCATTCTGAATCCGCTGTGCCCATACATAATCATTCTTAATTCCATTAATGCTGCAATGCGGTAATTTCTGTCCGATTTGTTCATAAACATAATTAACAGCTTTAAATATTCTTTATAACCAATACCATTATCCCTGCCATTTTCCTCAACTTTATTATTATTCACAGCCTCATATGATGTAATATTATTTATCAGGGATTGCAAATTCAGCTTTTCATCTACTAATGAACTTAGCTGTAATATCCAGTTATCCCTGTTCTTAATAAGAGCTATTGTTTCTCCTGCCAGCAATTTTCTTAACTCAACTATAGATTCAGCGTATGCCCATATCGAAACAATAATGTACTGCACAAGCCTGACTGCCAGATCACAGCCAGTAACTCCCACCAGTGCCGCCGCCAGCATATAAGCCTCTGACATCTTATCCTGTGAACTTATAAGATAAGATAGGTTAACACCCTCTCTTATAACAGCTAACTGATTAATTACCTTGTATACATTCTTTCTGTCATTATGTTCACCTCCAATAATATATTCCATTTCATAATCTAATAAAGCACTGCTTCCTGCTCTGTCATTATCACCCAGTGATGTGTCCGTATAACAGATAAAATGCTTCGCAACATATTCCGTGCTTAATACATTTTTCTTTAATGTATCTTCATTCCTGCTTGCTTCGATGCTTCTTTTTATTTCATCTTTATTTATAAAAGAAATGTCACGGCTCTTAATGTATTCATCTGCAAGCTCCTGTATTTCTATATATTTGTTAGAAATCCTGCCTTCTGTCACAGTCTCACAAATTCCTGACTTCAGGTATTCATACAACTGCCATACTGCATTTAACGAAGTATTAATCTGTTCTTTCTGTCTATCTTCATACTGCATATCACCATCATCAGACTGCTCTAACATATCAGCCAGATCCTTTTTTAAGTTTTCATTATCTTCCATAAACTGCTCAGAATATGCCTGTGCCTCACTTAAATTTTCACCACATCTAACATACTTACATTCATTATCAGCTTGAACAGACTCTTGTTCTTTATCATTCTGGACATTCTCCTGTTCTTCGCCACTTAGAATAGACTGTTGTTCTTTATCAAGCACATTGCTATACATTCCATATTCCATAGCCTTAACAATCTGCTCCTCGACACCATATCCCTCATTATCTGTCATATACGAAAACATATTAAAAGCACAATCTGATAAGCTTATATCTGGTGAATAACTGCTTATATTTTCGTTAATATAACTGCACAGTTTATTATTGAGTATGTCCGATTTATTCAATGCAAATATATTAAAATCTTTAAGCAGCTGGTTATTATAACTTGCAAATACTGACTCCTCCGACAACCTGCAGCTCTGTTTAACAACAGTATAATACCCTGATTGCAGTGATGACTTAATGCACGTTGTAATCAGGGAAATCACAACCATTAATACCATTGCCGCCATAACTGTCAATTGTGCCGGCAATGATATATGTAAAATGTCCTTATTACACATATCACTGCTCATACCACAACCAGCATTATATATATTATGGACATCACAATTAACAGCATTACGTATATTATGGACACCATAACTAACAGCATTATTGCCCCTACTGACAGCTATCATATTTTGTTAGCCTGGGAAGTCATCTTTGATAAAAGCTTATTGACTAATGATGTTATCTGGCTTTTAAATATTATTACAAGGCCAATCAGAACAACTGTAATAAGAACTATTTCGACAACACCCATTCCATCTTCTTCATTCCAGAATTTCTTAACTGACTTTATTATTACATTTTGTGCTATTCTATTTCCCATATTTATCCTCTTTTCTGCGTGCATTTCTTTCTAAAAATTATACATTTTCCTACAAGGCATACATTTTCTCCCAAAAATTATACATTTTCCTACAAGGCATACATTTTCTCCCAAAAATTATACATTTTCCTACAATGTATATATTTCTCCTTAAAGTTATGTATTGCTTCCTGAAAGATTAGTATCCTGCACGCAACGATACCAATCTTCACATAAACAGAACTTCTACCTGTTCTTGTAACTTATTTTTATGACCTGTCCTGCATTTTTACACTTGAAAGCTTATGACTGCTGGCACCATAACAATTATCATTACCACTATCAACAGCATAAACATAGGCATTAATAATCTTGTTGCTGCCTCCTCTCCTTTCTTAACTGCAAGGCTCTTTCTTTGTTCAAATGCATCATAGGATTCCTGATATAATAATTCTTTTAACTCTTTTGTTCCTTTCTTTATATTAGTCTGTAATAGTGATGCTAATTTCAGGTATTCTCTTGTCTGACATCTATGTCCGAATTCTTCATAAGCCTTATACTCACTTATACCTGACTTTATCTGGCAATCTGTTATATACATCTGCTCATACACAATTCTCTCATCTTTAGCACTTTTCTTTTTCCTCATATAATCTTCTATCATCTTCTCCCACGCCCTGCGTACTGTCATTCCTGCACCAAGCAGAAGCGTAAGCTTGGATATAACCTCTGAATAGTCATACTGTAACTGCTTCTGCCTAAGCTTTTGTTCCTCTTTAGCTTTGGTTTTCTTCTTGTAATAAATAAGCACTATAACAGAAATTACAATCATAGCTGCAAATAAAAGATTATTCTTACTTCCTGTCTGTGATTGCACATAGGCATATGTAACACTGGTGTTGTTTATTGTATCCGGCAGTTCTATAACAGCTTTATCCTCATTTTCATTTAATGCGTTGTCTATAATTCTTTTAAGTGTCTGCTTATCTGTCGTTAGCATACTATGCGGATTTTCCCCTAATGATTTAACATTAATATCTATTACTCCGTTTCTTGTATAATCTTCATACGACATTACATAATTCAATGCTGTTTCTACACTTTCACCTGCACCAATATTTTCGTTATATACCGTTCCGTCATAATCTATAATCCGGTAATCTTCCGGATATATATGTATATTGACAATCCCATTACATAAGCTGTCAGGGAACTGAATTGACATAACAATATTATCCAGTGAATCATTATCTTTTTGCAAAATATCCAGCAATTCATCATATGCCCTGTCAAAGCAGGACATCGTTTCCTCATAAGTCATCTTTCTTGGACTAATAACTGTATCTATGCTTATAGTAGTTCCACTATTCTCATCTTTAACGTCAAGCGTTATCTGTTCAGGTTCTTCACCCGGCTCTGGTCTTTTTATTTCCATTTGTACACTCCACTTATCTTATATATTAAATCACTCCTCATATTATCCACCTGCCGTATCATATGTATCATATATTTATGTCTGTTATTTTCTGTGCCAGCATAACTGCGGCGGCATATATCAGAAGGCATATTGTCATAACTATAATTCCCATAACATTGCCGTAAAGAACATCAATATATTCAGGAGATGTTAATCTAAGATATAATGTAATCACCAGCGGCATACATACCATAACTCTTTGCTCAAGCCTCTTTCCTGTAATTATTGTATCTATCTGCTGCTGGACTTCTGCCTTTTCGTGAATTATATGCGAGGTCTGCTTTATAATTCCTATTACATCACCTCCGCTCCTTTTCGCATATCTGAATATTTCAGCAAAATATTTTATGTCATCCAGATTGGTACTTGCTGCATAATCGTCTAATATATCTTCAAGATTTTCATTTCTTCTTATTCTGTTCACAATCATATTAAAATCTGCAACAATTACTGCATTTTGTCCATACAGCATAACCAGTTCCTGCAATGCCTCTGCAAATGAATTCTCAATTGAGTAACCCGTATTCAACGCAAATGAGACTGCCTGCATCCCATCTCTGAACTGTCTTATAAGCTCATTATCCTTCTGATACCTTTCATTAAACCTCTGCTTTTTAATATGATAAATAACATAAGGGCTGAATATTATTACTGGAATTAAACTATCATAAAATACATAAGAAACAGCAGTTACTATCAATACTGCCTGCAAAAGATAAATGTAATCATTCCTACCAGATAGATGTGCCCGTTTAATAAATTTATTAAGATTTACATTGCATTGTTCCTGTGTCTTTTGACCACTCAAGCTTTTCAGTATTCTTAAGGCTGTTATTCTGTCTTTTAAGTGTGCCAATAATATTTCCATTTTTATCTTCGCCCTCCTCAACGTACTTATATAATGGAACAAGTTCAAATTCATTATTCTTATAACCACATACTTCTGTAATCTCCCATACCTTTCTTGTCTTATCCCTCATTCTTTTTAAATGGACAATTATGTCTATTGCAGAAGCAATCTGCCTGTCAATAGCTTCTGCTGGCATATCTATTCCCATAAGAACCATTGTCCTTAATCTTGTAAGCATATCCTTAGAACTATTACTGTGTCCTGTTGACAGGCTGCCATCGTGTCCTGTTCCCATTGCCTGTAACATATCAAGAGCCTCCTCACCTCTTGTTTCACCTACAATTATTCTGTCAGGTCTCATTCTTAGGCTTGACCTTATAAGATCTCTTATTGAGACTTCATTATCACATTCCATATTGGACTTTCTTACTTCAAGTCTTACAAGATTGCCAACCCCCTGTATCTGCAATTCAGCCGAATCTTCAATTGTAATAACCCGCTCATCTTTGGGAATAAAATTAGACAGTGCATTAAGAAATGTTGTTTTACCACTTCCTGTGCCACCAGAAACAAATATGTTGTAACGGCATTTTACAAGTAATTCAAGAAAATCTGCCGCTTCCTTAGTTATAGAACCTAACTCAATTAATCTGTCAATATCTATTGGCGTATCATAGAATTTTCTTATCGTTATGACTGGTCCATCTATGGCTATCGGCGATAATACCATATTCACTCTTGAACCATCAGCCAGCCTTGTATCTACAATAGGTATCGCTTCATTAATTGTCTTATTCGACATCGCCGCTATTCTCTGTGCTATATCTTCAAGCTTCTCTCTGCTTTCAAATTGTTTATTCCATTTAGTTATCCTGCCTTTCTTCTCAATAAATATATCTTTATACCCATTAATCATTATCTCTGTTATATCATCATCTTCCAGTAACTCCTGTAATATATCAAGACGTTTAATTGAATTATAAAGCTGCTGCCTTAAAAGTTCCCTGTTATGGACAGATATAGCCCTATGCTGTGAAATCTCATATATACATACATCTATTACCTTATACAAATCCTCATCGGACACGTCCAGATTAATATCAAGCTTTTCATAGACTTTTTGTTTTAATTCAAAGAATAATTCTTCCATAATGCCTGCTATTCATACTTACTCCCTATGCTATGCTTAACTTCTTCTATGTCATTTCTACACCATATCTAATAAAGAACTTACATAACCATACGCATCTGTATACATAATTCTTTTAAGAAAACCCTCATCCATTGTATCCTTCATCTTAAGATTAATTCTCATCATTCTGTCAACAATAGCTTCCTTCCCGCTTTCAATAAAATATCTTTTCAGATTATTAAATCTGCAATTCTCTATATAATCTCCACTGTCAGATATATATACATTACTGCATCTTCCCATAATGCTCCAAGGCTTGTTAATTCCCTCTGATATATTAACAACAATATAATCATATTTTAAATTATGTGCCAGCTCATCCAGCAGACCACTTATAAGCCTGTCATTAACATACGATATATCATCAGCACATACCACAGCCGGTATATAGTCAAATAACTCATTCGCCTTTATACATTCTCTAATCTGCTGTGTAAAATGCTCTCCTGCCTGCTTAAACATATAGAATACATCTGACAGATTACTACACCCGTCAGACATCATAATATGCTCAATGCCTGAGAATTCATCAAGATTGATAAAAAGTGTCCGTCCCTTTTTAGAATATGCCGCCGCAATAACCATTGCCAAAGTCACTCTTAAAGTCGAATTAAAGCCATACACTCCGATATATCTGGTAATATCCTCAACCCTCTGCGTTCTATCTGGTCTTTGTCTTGTAATTGACCCTAAAAGCTGGTAAGCTGGCTGGTATTTGCACACACCGATAAGCCCTTTCTCTTTCTTATCATTAATAATTCCTGCTTCTTTCTCATCTTCACACAGAACAATAACGCTGTTATCATCTGTCTTAATATCCTCATGATTAATGCCATATGTGTATTGTTCTTCATTAACCATTAACACATCTGTCTTATTAGCTAAAATGTATCTGTTAAACTCCTCCTCTTTGGTAAACACTTTAGCCCTGTAGGGAATATCCTTACTGTCGTTAATTATTCCCATAAGCCTTTTGGCATAACTCTCATCATCGTCATATATCACGCATATATTATCTTTTGCCAAATACACTTTCCTCCATACACTATATAATCTTAATTACAGTATCTACAGCTTTATGCTTTAATATTTAATACCACCATAATTGCCGCTCCAAGACACAAGGCATATGTATAATGAAATCTATGTATTGTATGTCTTCCCTGCTTTATTAAAACATTATCTCTTATACATACACCCTGTCTGCCTTTAATTACGCCAACATTCTCTAATACACCTGTTAATACACCACATACCATAGCCGCACATATCAACCTCACAATATATGTAACACCAATCAGCAGTCCGCACACAGCAAGAAGCTTAACATCTCCTGCACCTACGCCGCCAAATATATACACCATATACATAATTGCAAAACCTGCCATACCGCCATATATATACCCTCTCACATCACCTCCATACATCAGGCTTCCCATATTAATAACAACACCAATAACCATTCCTGCAATTATAATTCTATTCGACACCTTAAAACGTCTGTAATCATCAATCACCGCCATCATTATGATAATAAACATAGCGGCGTATCTTATGTACTGCTCTGTCATATTCTCTTTAATTCTCCCATATCTTATCAGACAACTTTATATATAAATTGCCACCACAATACAGTTGTCTTAACTCTATTATTCTATTTAATGTATAGAATTACCAATTACTGACTATACTTATAAAAAAAGAGGAAACGAGGTAATTCTATTGAAAATGTTCAGCAAGAAAAAAAATCCTGCTACATATGATGAAAAATATCTTGTTGAGGAAATTAATATGACAAAGGCTGCGCTTAGTGCCGCATATGCCAACTTTGATAACGCAACTGACCCAGACCTTATAGATTGTTATATATATCAATTGAATTCTGAGCAGAAACGCTATAAATACCTTCTTCAAAAGGCTAAAGAATCAGAAATATATGCACCCAACATATATCTTATGCAGGCATCTGATATACTCTAAATATGTGATGTATATTAAAAATATGGTGTACATTATATATACTATTTATTTAGTATATTGTCAATATGTTTTCTTATATTTTTTATATTTTTCTAATACAATTACTACATTTTACTATTTGACTTTTAAATACAGCTCGTTTACACTGTAGTTATCATTTATTTATATGCGGTTACACATTAATGTACTATAAAGAAAAGAGGGATACCTATGGATAATAATTTCAACAGCCAATCTGATAACAGTTCAGATTGGAAAGCTAATTCCAGACAGAAGAATAAAAGCAGGACTGGCGGCAAAAGCAAATTATCTGTATTGACAATTGTTCTGCTTGTTACTGCCATCGCTTCAATAATAGCCAATATTGTCCTGCTTGTTACCGACTCCAAGAGAACTGCTGATACTGTAGCAAGAATTGAGGACAAGGACATTGAAACTGCACGCAATACTGAGAAAGACGATATGCTTAACCTTATCCGAAGCAGATTTGAGAGCGGTTCATCTACACTCTCATTATTAAAAGAACTTTATCCTGACAACATAGTATATGTCAATAGAAGTGGTAATTATGTATTTGCCGATATTAACCCTAAGCTTGCCGCAAGCGAATATGATAAATCAGCCTTTGCCCGCAATGATAAGGGATTGATGACTTATTCAGGAACTAATGCCAAGACATATACAGGAATTGATTTATCAAAGCACAATTCTGATGTGGATTTTGCCAAGGTTAAAGCCGCCGGTGTGGATTTTGCTATGATTAGATGTGGCTACAGGGCTTATGGCTCAGGACTTCTTGTGGAAGATAGTTCATTTAATACTTACACAACTAATGCTATCAAGAATAATATAGATGTCGGTGTATACTTCTATTCACAGGCTCTTAACAAAGAGGAAGCTATCGAAGAAGCCAACTATGTACTTACTCTTGTAAAGCCTTATAATATTACATACCCAATCGCTATTGACGTAGAAGCTATAGAAAATGACAGCTTCCGTCAGGAAAATCTTTCGGCTAGTGAATTAACTGACGTAATAATCGCATTTTGCGACACAATTAAAGCTGCTGGATATACTCCATTAATCTACAGTAATCTTTTGTATTTTATGGATAATGTTGAACTTGAAAGACTTGAAGGTTATGATAAATGGTTCGCCGGTTATCAGACTGCCTCTCCATATTATCCCTACAAATACGCTATGTGGCAGTATACAAGCACAGGTTCAATAAATGGTGTATCAGGCAATGTAGACATCAATATTGCTATGAAAAATCTGAAAAAATAATAATTAACAATAACGCGCAAGAATGACACTCGCAGCTATGCCTGCCGCTGTTGCAATTAATGCACCAGCAAGTGTCCAGCGCGTTTTTTTAATGCGAGCCGCCATATAATATACTGACATTGTGTAAAATACTGTTTCTGTACACCCCATAAGTATAGATGTTATAAGTCCTGTATATGAGTCTGTTCCGTACTGCTTGAATATATCAAGGCTAAGTCCGGTTGCAGCTGACGAACTGAACAGCCTTACTATAATAAGCGGCACTATGCTTGCCGGTATTCCAAGCTTTCCACACACACCGCTTAAAAGTTCAGCTATAAAATCAAGAAATCCAGAAGCTCTTAATACTCCGACCGCAACCATAAGCCCAATCAGTGTAGGTGCTATTGAAACCACTGTCCTCATTCCATCCTCTGCACCATTTACAAAGTTATCGTAATTATCACTCTTTTTGTACATTCCATATCCAACAATAATCAATATGACAAGCGGCATTATATACGCTGAAATCTTAGTCATCATCGCTCCCTCCTTGTCATAACCCTGCAAAATATAACAGCCGCAAGCGTGCTTATAGTTGTTGCTATTATTGAGGGAAATAGTATTGCAGTCGGGTCAGGACTTTTGTACTGGCTTCTGTATGCTATTATATTTACTGGAATTAACTGAATTGAAGAAATGTTAATCACAAGAAATGTACACATATCACAGCTTGCTATATTCTTATTCTCATTAAGCACTGCCATCTCTTTCATAGCCTTTATTCCTGCCGGTGTAGCCGCCCAGCCAAGTCCAAGAAAATTAGATATCATATTGGTAACTATATAGCCAAATGCTTTGGAGCTGCTTGGAACCCCCGGAAACAGCCATTTTATAAGAGGCTCTATCATGTATCTGCACTTGTCTATAAGTCCTGATTTTTCTGCTATTTCCATAAGACCGCACCAGAATGACATAATACCGAACATAGTTATACATAATGTGACAGCTTCCTTGGCGGAGGCAAATGCCCCCTGCGTGACACTTTCTATATTACCTGTGATAAGGGCGTATACTATTCCTATGATAATCATAAAGCCCCATAACCAATTAAGCATAGAACCACCCCACATATGTTTGGGATAATTCTATGCTTAATAATTATGTATTATTCTAATTAGACTGAATAATTGTATGCTCTTTTTTGAATTTTAATATCATCTCTCTTGTAAGACTTATTCCATCATCTTCTAAGTCAAGGTCGTCTGCCTTAACCCAGGTTCCAAGTGATAATTCATCTTCCTGCAATGTGATTTTATCATCACCATCAAGCTCACAGAAAAACCCTGAAAGCAGTGAACCGCTAAGTCCCCAAGGCTGGCTCTTGTAATATTTAAGGTTCTTGACCTTAAGTCCTACTTCTTCCATTACCTCACGCCTGACTGTCTGCTCTATCGTCTCTCCAGCCTCATTAAAGCCCGCGACTAAAGCATAATTCTTATATGTTCTTCCTGCATACTTTGTAAGCAGTACTCTGTCGTTATCTGTAACTGCCACGATAACCGCAGGACTTATCTTTGGGAATACCATATTGCCACATACCGGACACTTTACCATACGCTCTTTATTATCGTGTATTGTAGGTCTGCCACATCTTCCACAATAATGATTGTCCCTGTACCAGCCATATAGATGATATGCTGTTATCGCAGCAAATGCTGTAGCTTTCGGTTTAGCTTTCCTAAATGAATCTACCCCGACAAATGAAAATCCTTCCACTACCGATGTATACTCTTTATGCACTTTGGAATCTGCCATTTCACCAGCATATTGACCTCTTAATAATTCGCCTTTTCTCTGTGCAAGAAAATATTTCGTATCATCTACAGATAAAAGGTATGTAAATGAATAATTATCAACAGAATCTTTTAATATGCCTGTCTTTATCCCCTGTATGAACTGCTTGTACAGTGGATAAGTTAATGTATCTTCTTTAATATACTTCGCAAGAAGTGATGAACCCTCAAAGAAGAAGATTACATCATTATCCTGCGGACTGCATTCTACATATTGGTTATCAAGTCTATTAGGAAATATATCCTGTATCATTGTTCTCTCCAGCCGTATTACTAATTGTTATATATGTCCGATTTATTCAAAAATGTATAATAGAACATTCCATTTTCTCTACACTGCAATCCTAGAAATAAACCATCTCTTCCACTGGTGGCTCTGCATTTTCAACCTTTTCTACATAAAGAACAGGTCCTTTCTTCTTGTATGCCATCTGGAATTCATTCTTGATTGTTGCTGTAACCATTATCCACTGTCTATTCTCTAAAGAAGCAATGTTATTATAAAAGCTTATATAGCCAATAAACTGTGTATCCTCAGCACAGCATGTCATAACCTTTCGTCCTGGTACAAAGTTCTTATCTTTGAAATATTTATTCTTTAATACCTGACCCTTAAATCTTACTTTCTTGCCAACATATACATCTGGTCTTTCTGATACATCCATATACCATATTCCATAATCAGCATCATCAACCTCGATAATATCCGCATTAACATCATAAGGAAGCTGTTCTGCAATTGACATCATCTCTCCCTTATCGTCCTCAAATACAATCTGAAGTGTGTTATTAAGTGCTCTCATACTTCTTCTGTAGCTTCCAAGATCCATACCTGACTTACATCTGTTAAATATAACCATATCTGTATACTTAACAGTCTCTGCAATTATTGATCTCATATTGTTCCACTGAAGATTGAATGCTGTAGCATCAATAAGTGTTATTGACTGGTATATCTCCCAGCCTCTTGGCTTAGCTGTTCCCATAAGAAGGGCTGGATCCCACATACCATTATACTCAACAATTACTATCCAAGGGTCATACTCTTTATCAAGTTCATTAAGCTTGGCTTCTGTTAATTCTTCTTTTTCAAGAACTACCATATCCACACCATTATCTTTTAAAAGCTTCTCGCTGTATTCTTCTTCGCCTTCCTCACATACGATAAGGAGCTTATTCTTTGCCTCTGCAAACTGTCCCATTGCTATAGTATCTGAGATAAATCTGGTCTTGCCACTATCTAACTGGCCATTTATTAAAAATATAGGAATCTGATACTCTTCCTGTGCCATTATATGTCCTCCATCTATTCTAACTATATATAACACTGGGGGCTTATGCCCCCAGTCTGTGATGTCTGCGGATTGTCCAGTACTTTAACTTCCGCAATTATACATTAAATAATTCTTTAAGAGCAGCTTCTTTTAATTCTGCTCCTATTACACATATTCTTCCTGTAAAATCAGGCTTACCTTCCCTGATTTCATATTCTTCTGGTACAAGGTCAAAGAACATCCACTTACCATCTGTGCAAGGAAGCATACCCTTAGCTCTTAAGATGTTACCATAATCATCTGTCTCAGAAAGCTTTCTTAATATCTCTGAAAGTTCTTCCTTGTCATACTTGTTAGGAGTTTCTACGCCCCAGCTTGTAAATACTTCATCGGCGTGGTGATGACCATGCTCGTGATGATGTCCACAGCCACACTCGCCATCGTGATGATGATGTTCATGCTCTTCATCGTGGTGGTCATGTCCGCAGCCACATTCATCATCGTGATGATGGTGATGTTCGTGTTCTTCATCGTGGTGGTCGTGTCCGCAGCCACACTCGCCATCGTGATGGTGATGTTCATGCTCTTCATCGTGGTGGTCGTGTCCGCAGCCACACTCGCCATCGTGATGATGGTGATGTTCGTGTTCCTCTGCAACCTTTGCTGCTGCCTCTGCAAGCATTTCAAGTTCAAGATTAGTAACATTTTCCATAGCATCAAGTATCTGCTTGCCATCAATATCATCCCAAGGAGTTGTTATAATATGAGCATCCTTATTAAGTGATCTGATAAGTTCAATATCTGTCTTTAACTTGGCTTCTGACACATTCTGTGTTCTACTAAGAATAATAGTTCCAGCGTGCTCAATCTGGTTGTTAAAGAACTCACCAAAGTTCTTCATATATACCTTTACCTTAGAAGCATCGGCTACTGTTGAAGCACTGTTTAAACGGATTTCATTCTCAATATGAAGATCCTTTACAGCCTTAATAACGTCTGAAAGCTTTCCAACACCTGATGGTTCGATAATAATTCTGTCTGGGTGGTACTTCTCAACAACTTCCTTTAAAGATGTTCCGAAATCACCAACTAAAGAACAGCATATGCAGCCTGAATTCATCTCTCTGATTTCAACGCCTGACTCCTTTAAGAAACCGCCATCAATACCTATCTCGCCAAATTCATTTTCTATAAGCACAACCTGCTCACCAGCAAGTCCTTCTTTTAAAAGCTTTGCAATAAGAGTAGTCTTACCTGCTCCCAAAAATCCTGATATAATATCTACTTTTGTCATATTATCCTCCATTCTGTCTATACATTTAACTAATAATTTACCTTACCTAATTTTTATTATACGCTTGTTGTCAATCCCCTCTTTCAAGTCTTAACTGTTCTGCGTATTCGCTTATCTTTCTGAGTCTGTGATTGACACCCGACTTGCCAACAGGCGGGTCTAACAATGCACCTATATCTTTAAGGTTCATATCCTCGTGTTCAAGCCTTACCTCGGCAACCTGTCTTAAGCTGTCCTTAAGGCTTCCAAGACCAACTGTATCCCTTATATATATTATGTCCTTAGTCTGCTTTACCGCAGCGGCAACCGTCTTGTTAAGGTTCGCAGTTTCGCAGTTAACCTTACGGTTCACGTCATTACGCATTTCTTTAAGAATCATAACATTGTAGAGATTCATCTGCGAAACATATGCTCCCATAAGATTAAGCACATCTGTTATATTACTGCCTTCCTTCATATATACTATATAATCATTCTTGCGGACTGTAATCTTAGCATCAAGCCCGAAGAATATAAGCATATCACACAGGCACTGTGCATCTTCTTCATAGTCGCATACTATTTCATAATGATAGAACTTATTAGGATCGCTTATAGAACCTGCCGCTATAAATGCACCTCTTATAAATGCTTTCTTACAGCAGTCCTTCTGCACTATTCTTGGGTCAACAAATACAGGTTCAATATTATCAAATGTTTCATCAGCCCATTTAAGTGTCTGCAATATTTTAGCGACATATTCCTGATTTTCTATTCTGATTGTTGTGTCACGACTGCTCTTTGAAACATATATTATATCGCCTGTATCAATATCAAATATCTGCTCTAATAATACTATAAACTTGTATCTTGCAATCTCGTTCTCAGTAGACATCTCTATCTGCATTCTTTTGCCCGATGCTCTCCTGATACGTCCTGACATTCCCATAATCGCAGCAAATTCAGCTATCTGGCAGTGTCTTGCCATATCAATTCTGGTGCTTAATTCTTCTTTAACATCTGAAGAAAACGACATTACTTATCTCCCTTTCTCTTAGCATCTTTGTCTATATCACGATGTTCAGCTTTACAGCCATATGGTGTACTTGCTATTCTTGCCGCCAGCTCATTGGCAAGTGTTACTGAACGGTGCTTTCCTCCTGTACAGCCAACAGCTATAACAAGGCTTGACTTGCCCTCTTTTACATAGTTAGGAAGAAGAAATTGTATAAGATCATCTACCTTATTAAGAAATTCTTTCGCCTCTGGTGCTTTCATTACAAATGACTGTATTGGTTTGTCATTGCCTGTAAGCGGCCTTAATTCTTCAACATAATATGGATTAGGCAGAAATCTTACATCAAATACAATATCTGCATCTACTGGTATTCCGTATTTAAAGCCAAATGACAGCACAGTTACAAATAAATTGTTATACTCCTTACGTTCAAGAATTATCTTCTGTAACTCCTGCTTTAATTCTCTTGTAAGAAGCGTACTTGTATCAACAATATAATCTGCCCTCTGCTTAAGGAACTTTAACTGTTTCCTCTCAAGCTCAATACCTCTGTCAACTCGTCCGTCCTTCGCAAGCGGATGTGTCCTTCTCGTTTCTTTATAACGCTTTACAAGCACTTCGTCACTAGATTCAAGGAATAATATTTTATAGTTATACTGGCGTTTTTTCATATAATCAAGTACGGACTCGAACTCTGCAAGAGAATGTCCGCTTCTTATATCAACGCCTAATGCTATATTATTATATCCGTTATCCTGTTCCTGACAGTCTGCCAGCTCCGCAAATTTAGGTATAAGCGATATAGGCATATTATCAACACAATAATATCCCTCATCTTCAAGCATATTTAATGCTGTTGATTTACCTGCACCTGACATTCCCGTTACAATAACTATCTTCATAAGTTCCTCCACGGCATTTAACTAAAATCTCCGAGCTTTATAACCTCCAGTTCAAGATCTACACCTGACTGCTGTTTAACTTTATCCTTAACCATATCAGTAAGCATACACACATCCTTTGCTGTTGCATTGCCTGTATTAACAACAAAACCAGAATGTTTCTCTGAAACCATTGCTCCGCCAACTGACACTCCTTTAAGTCCTGCATCTTCTATAAGCTTAGCTGCAAAGAAGCCTTGTGGACGTTTAAATGTACTTCCTGCACTAGGATATTCCAAAGGCTGCTTAGCTCTTCTCTTAACAGCAAGTTCCTTTATAAGTGCCTTGATTGTGTCAGTATCACCTTTCTGTAATCTGAACACAGCACTGACAACTATATAATCCATAGCCGCTATACAGCTTGTTCTATAACCTAACTCAAGTTCGTCCCTGCTAAGGCTTATAAGCCTGCCGCTTCGGTCGAGTACATCGGCACTAACTATTATGTCTTTAATCTCTCCACCATATGCACCTGCATTCATTCTAACTGCACCGCCTACGCTTCCCGGTATTCCCGTTGCGAATTCAAAGCCTGCAAGTCCCTTATCTGCCAGCTTGTTACCGAGTCTTGACAACATCATTCCTGACATAACCTTTACAGTAACATCATCAATATATTCTACCTCGTCAAATGTATCTGAAAGCTGTATTACAACTCCTCTTATTCCTTTATCTGATACTAAAAGGTTGCTTCCGTTACCTATAACGCAGCATTCTATGTCCGATTTATTCAAAAATCGAATTAATGATTGTAACTCCTCAATAGAAGATGGCTGTACATAATAATCTGCACAGCCTCCAATTCTAAATGTAGTATGAATATTCATAGGTTCACCAGTTCTTACCTGTGTGTCACCCACAATTAATTTAAGATTATCTAACAGCTCATTATTATCCATAAGCTTCTTACTCTCCAATCTTTTATATTAACCTAATGCCAGCTTGGCAGCTCCATACATACCTGCATCATTACCAAGTTCAGCCCTGACTATCTTAGTATTCTTGCACGCGTGAAATGCGTATTCTTTGTAATACTTAGCAACTCTTTCTATAAGATAATCACCTGCCGCTGATACTCCGCCGCCAATACATATAACCTCTGTATCAGTCATAGCAGAAGCACAGGCAATGCCTTTTCCTAAATATCTGCATACATAATCAACAATCTTTATGGCACACGAATCTCCTGATTTAGCTTCATCAAATACTGCCTTAGCAGATATATAAGGAAGTGCTCTAAGTGCCGATGGCTCATCGGTTGCATTTAACATTCTTGTCGCTGTTCTGACTATGCCTGTTGCTGATGCCACCTGCTCAAGGCAGCCCTTATTACCGCAGTTACAGTATTCTGTCTCCTCCTCTACTATAGGCAGATGTCCTATCTCTGCCGCAGCACCATTGTATCCGCATATTGGCTTACCGTCAATTATAACTCCGCCGCCAACACCTGTTCCTATTGTAACTAATACAACGCTTGAATATGCTTTCGCACTTCCCATCCAGTATTCACCAAGTGCCGCCATATTGGCATCATTGCCAACTTTAACTTCATAGCCTGTCATATCTTTAAAAGTCTGTGCAACGTTAAATACACCCCAGCCAAGATTAACACATTTGTTGACTGTTCCATCTTCTCTTACTGCACCTGGAACACCTATTCCAACACCTTTAATCTCATCACAGCTTCGTCCTGCCGCTTTCACAAGCTCTGGAATATGTTCTTTAATGTCTGATAAAATAAGACTTCCGCCATCATCTTTCCTTGTTGGTATCTCATCCTTGTATACAAGCGTGCCATCTGTTGTGAACACACCGCATTTGCAAGTTGTTCCACCTATATCAATGCCAAGAACTATATCCTTAAATAAACTCATCTTCATCATCACCCCTCATAAGGTTCTCTTGTACTCTTCTATATAACTCCTTAGCCGCATTGTAACCCATCTTCTTCTGTCTGTGGTTTACAGCCGCAGCCTCAACTATTACTGCAAGATTACGTCCTGGTCTTATTGGAAGCGAATGACACACTACTTTATTGCCAAGATATTCTGTGTATTCTTCTTCGAGTCCAAGTCTGTCATACTCCTTGTCCTTATTCCAGTCCTCAAGCTTGATAACCATATCAATCTCCTGAGTTTCCTTAACACTCTCTACACCGAAAAGTGTCTTTACATCAATAATACCAATACCTCTTAACTCTATGAAATACTTAGTAACTCCGGGTGCTGAACCAACTAATGTTTCATCACTTACTTTTCTAATCTCGACAGCATCATCTGTTACAAGACGGTGGCCTCTCTTTATAAGCTCAAGTGCTGCTTCACTCTTACCTATACCACTCTCACCTGTAATAAGCACACCTTCGCCATATACATCAACTAATACACCGTGTATTACTATACAAGGTGCAAGCTGTACTTTAAGCCATCTTATAACTTCTGCTGAAAATGAAGATGTTGACTCAGCAGACTTTAATATTGGAATCTGATATTTCTTTGCAAGCTCTATAATCTCTGCCTCCGGCTCTAAATTCCTACAGAAGATAAGGCAGGGAATATTGCTTGATAACAACTGCATATATCTTTCATAACGCTCTGTTTCTGAAAGGCTCTTAAGATAAGCATATTCTACATTACCTATAATCTGTATTCTGTCATTATCGAACTGGTCATAAAATCCGGTGAGCTGTAACGCTGGCCTGTTAAATTCTGGAACGTGAATCCATATTCCCTTAACATCAATATCAGGTGTAAGATTAACAAGATTCATCTTCTCGATTACCTTGAATAAATTAACTCTTTCTTTTCCGTTCATATCTACTCCAATCCTGCGCAATTATGCCACATTTTATATTTCATTGCCTTACTTAAGACTATATATCTTCTGACTATCTATTATTAATAGTTTAACACAGTGCAATTAATATTGAAAGACATTAAAATAACACATCAATGAAAATATTTGTATATGTTCTGCGCTACATTTTCTGTAATTCCTTCTGCCTCCATAAGCTCACTTACATTGGCATTACGGATTTTGTCAATATCAAGAAAATGTTTCATCAACGCTTTTCTTCTTGCAGGTCCGATTCCTTCAATCTCATCAAGAACTGAGCTTACCTGCTTCTTGCTTCTTAATGACCTGTGGTATTCTATCGCAAATCTATGTGCCTCATCCTGAACCCTTGTTATAAGCTTAAAGCCCTCACTATGCCTGTCTATTGGAATTTCTACATTATTATAGTAAAGTCCCCTTGTGTTATGATTGTCGTCCTTAACCATACCGCATACAGGAATATTAATATGAAGCTCATCAAGAACCTCCAGTGCAATGTTCACCTGTCCTCGTCCACCATCCATCATTATAAGGTCCGGGTACACAGCAAACCCCCTTGTCTCTTCCTCACCTGCACGCTCTCTCATTCCTCTTGTAAAACGTCTTGTAAGTACTTCTCTCATACTCTTATAATCATCAGGCCCTTTGACCGTCTTAATCTTGAACTTTCTATAATCATTTTTCTTAGGTCTTCCGTCCTCAAATACAACCATTGAACCAACTGACTCAACACCACTTGTATTAGATATATCATAAGCCTCTGCACGCCTTATCGAAGCAAGCCCAAGCCAGTCTGCTATCTGCTTCATAGCACCTGTTGTCCTTTTCTCCTCAAGCTTAATCTTCTCTGCATCTTTAGTTAATACCATAAGTGCATTCTTATGGGCAAGTTCAACCATTTTCTCCTTATCGCCCTTCTTTGGCGTGATAATTGTAACTTTCCGCTTCTTCCTGCTTGAAAGCCAGTCGGCGATTGTACCAGCATCCTCAATCTCCTCCTGTGTCATTATCACATTGGGAATATATGGTGTTCCACCATAATACTGCTTCATAAATTCTGACAAAATGCCGCTTCTGCTGTCATTCGTTGCAACCTTCATATGGAAATGCTCACGTCCAAGAAGCTTGCCCTGTCTTATAAAGAATACCTGTACAACTGCATCTTCCGCGTCCATAGCGCACGCAATTACATCTCTGTCTGTTGCATCATCTGCTGTTATCTTCTGCTTCTGTGCGATCTGCTTAACGCTGATTAACAAATCCCTGTATCTAGCGGCTTCCTCATATTCCATACGCTCGGAACAATCCTGCATTTTATTCGTCAGCTCATTAATAATCTCAGAATAATTACCATTAAGGAAGCTTATTACTTTATCTATATTTTTTTTATATTCATCTTTGTTCACATAACCCTGACAAGGTGCATTGCACTGTCCGATATGGTAATTAAGGCATGGTCTGTCCTTGCCTATATCTTTAGGAAGTCTCCTGTTGCACGTTCTTACCTTGTAAAGCTTACAGAGCAGTTCAATTGTCTCCTTGACAGCACCTGCTGATGTGTACGGTCCAAAGAATTTGCCAGTTCCGTGCTTCATTGTTCTTGAGAATAACACTCTTGGAAATTCCTCTCCAATAGTAACCTTAATAAAAGGATAACTCTTGTCGTCCTTTAACATCGTGTTATATTTTGGTCTGTGTTCCTTTATAAGATTACATTCAAGCACCAGTGCTTCAAGCTCAGAATCTGTCACGATATACTCAAAATATGCAATATGTGAAACCATCTGGACAACTTTTGCCGAATGATTTTTATTACTCTGAAAATATTGTCTTACACGATTTTTTAATATCTTAGCCTTGCCGACATATATAATTGTGTCGTGTTTATCGTGCATAATATACACTCCCGGCTTATCTGGGAGCTTCTTTAATTCTTCTTCTAGATTAAACATATAAGCCTCTTTAATTCTATATAATAACTCCTGCCACTAATATTACAAAATGGATATACATATGATACCATAATATCACAAATGTATATCCATTTTACCTTTATTATTTTACATTTACTCAGCCTCTGCCAAGCTTCAATGCCTTATGATTAAGCTCTCTGTATTTCTCTGGGACTATCTCATCTATTGCTTTATCCCACACCTCATATGGAATGTCTTTGAAATAATCTGATAATCTTCCCATAAGTACAATATTAACCGCTTTGGCCGACCCTGCTTCTTCTGCTATTGATAAGAAATCTTTAGCATCGACCTTTGCACCTGCACTCTCAAGCTTTTCAATAATATTATCTGGATACTGCATAGCACCTGTAATTACCGGCATTGGGTCAACTTCCTGCGTGTTAGTTATTATCTGTCCGCCAATCTTTAAATATTCAATCCATCTTAACGCTTCAAGCTTCTCAAATGAAAGAATATAATCAGCCTCACCTTTATCAATAACTGGAGAATATACCTTATCTCCAAATCTTACATAAGTAACAACACTTCCGCCTCGCTGGCTCATTCCGTGTACCTCTGACACTTTAACATCATATCCCTGCTGCATAAGAACATAACCAAGCAGTTTACTTGCCAGAAGTGTTCCCTGTCCGCCAACACCAACAATCATAATATTCTTAACTGAATTACTCATACATATTCCTCATTTCCGACATTATCAGATGCCCTGCCTAATTTCACATCAAGCAAATCTAATTTGAACAAATCGGACATCTAATACTTTTTTCTATTCCATTAACACCTAATATACATCGCCTTACAACATTATATTGCCTCGAACTTACACATCTGTGAACATACTTTACAGCCTATGCAGAGTGTAGGGTCAATATGTGCTTTCTTATCTTTAACTGCAATTGCTGGACAGCCTATGCTCATACACTGTTTACAGCCAACACATTTGCTTTCATCTACACTGATTGGTGGTTTATGTACTGTTCCTTTAATCATAACGCAAGGTCTGCGGCTTATAATAATAGATGGTTCTTTAGCTGCAAGCTCCTCTGTAACAGCTTCCTCAACTGCCTTAAGGTCATATGGGTCTACAACCCTTACTCTGTTAAAGCCCAATGCCCTGCATAATGCTTCAAGATCAACCTTTCCTGCTGGTTCACCACGAAGGTTCTTTCCTGTAGTTGGATTTTGCTGGTGTCCTGTCATTCCTGTAATAGAATTATCAAGGATAATCACTGTCGAATTACTCATATTATAAGAAATGTCTGTTATACCTGTCATTCCTGAATGAATAAATGTTGAATCTCCGATAACACCTACGCTGTTACTCTCTGCTTCCTCACCTATAGCTTTATTAAAGCCGTGAAGTCCTGAACAGGAAGCTCCCATACAGACATTCAAATCCATTGCATTAAGCGGTGCAACTGCGCCCAATGTATAACAGCCAATATCACCATATACCATACATTTTTTCTTCTTTAAAATGTAGAATATTCCTCTATGTGGACAGCCTGCACACATAACTGGAGGACGTGCTGGAACATTTTCTTCTATAGTAATATGCTCTGGTTCTTTCATACCAAGACATTTTCTTACAAGGTTCTGGGAGAACTCGCCGCATATAGGAAATGTATCCTTACCAGCCACCTTAATTCCAAGCTGTTTGCAGTGATTTTCAATTATAGGGTCTAACTCTTCAAGAACAATAACCTTATCTACCTTCTGTGCAAAGTCTTTTATAAGCTTTTCTGGGAGTGGATTAATCATTCCAAGCTTTAATATGCTAACTTTATCACCTAATACTTCCCTTGCATACTGGTATGAAGTAGAGTCTGTGATAATTCCCACACTTGTATCCTCACCCATCTCAACTCTGTTAAGTTCTGTGCTTTCAGCATATTCTATCAATGCCTTAGTTCTCTCCTCAACCCTTATATGTGCATTTCTTGAGTTAAGTGTCATCATTACTTTAGCTGGGTCTTTTACATAAGGAACTCTATCTGGCTCAACTCTTTCCTCTGTATCAACTATGCTCTGTGAATGGGCTACTCTCGTGACCATTTTTAAAAGGACTGGTGTATTGAACTTTTCGGACATTTCAAATGCTTTCTTAACAAATACTCTCGACTCCTCTGAGTCTGATGGCTCAAGCATTGGAAGCTTCGCCGCAATTGCATAATGCCTTGAATCCTGCTCATTCTGTGATGAATGCATACCCGGGTCATCTGCAACACACACTACAAGTCCTGCATTAAGCCCCTGATAAGATATTGTAAATAATGGGTCTGCCGCAACATTTAAGCCTACGTGCTTCATAGCACACGCCGCTCTTACACCACCAAGTGTTGCTCCATGAGCCACCTCTAATGCAACCTTTTCATTAGGTGCCCATTCACAATATATCTCATTGTAAGCTGCTGCCTCCTCTGTAATCTCTGTACTAGGAGTTCCCGGATAACTTGATATAACCTTACAACCAGCTTCATATAACCCTCTGGCAACCGCTTTGTTGCCTAACATTAACTCTTTCATACCTTTTCCTTCCATCATCTATAATAATATCTGTATTGCATATTAATCTATAATCACAATTATGCTTTGTTCTCCATCGCAACAAGCTTATCTGCTCCATATATTTTACGAAGCTTTGGTTTCTCTATCTTACCTGTTGCATTTCTTGGTATATCCGCAAATATTATCTGCTTAGGTCTTTTATAACGTGGAAGCTCAAGACAGAACTTTTCGATTTCTTCCTCTGTACAACTGACTCCGTCTTTAATCTCTATAATTGCTGCTGTCTTCTCGCCTAGACGCCTGTCAGGAAGACCAATTACCGCCGCATCCTTTATCTTGTGAAATCTTCTTAAGAAATCCTCTATCTGCACAGGATATATATTCTCTCCACCTGATACAATAACATCTTTCTTCCTGTCCACAAGAAAATAAAAGCCATCTTTATCCTGCATAGCCATATCACCTGTATACAGCCAGCCGTCTTTTAATACTTCCTTTGTAGCAGCTTCATTTCTATAATAACAAGTCATAACTCCGGGTCCTTTAACACATAGCTCACCGACTTCACCCTGACAGACTTCATTATCATTCTCATCAACAATCTTACATTCCCAGCCATAACCCGGAATTCCAATTGCACCAACTTTATCTATATTCTCAACTCCAAGATGAACACAGCCCGGTCCAGTTGACTCTGACAAACCATAGTTAGTATCATATTGATGATTAGGAAAATATTTCCTCCACCTCTTAATAAGTGATGGTGGAACTGGCTGAGCACCTATATGCATAAGACGCCACTGCGATAAATTGTAATCTGATAACTTAATCTTTCCTGAATCCAATGCATCAAGAATATCCTGTGCCCAAGGCACTAACAGCCATACTATAGTGCAGTGTTCACTTGATACTGCTGACAATATCTGTTCCGGCTTCGTTCCTTTAAGAAGAACCGCCTTACTTCCTGCAACAAGGCTTCCCATCCAGTGGAACTTTGCTCCTGTATGATAAAGTGGTGGTATACATAAAAATGTATCATCTCTGCCAGTAGAATGGTGCTTCTGTTCCATAACAGCCGCCTGTGTAAGGCTTTGGTGCTTATGAAGTATTGCTTTAGGAAATCCTGTTGTTCCTGATGAAAAATATATCGCACCATAATCATCTTCCGTTATCTTAACATCTGGCTCTTTACTTGAACAATCAGCAACAAGCTCGTGATAGCTTTCTGCAAAGCTTGGACAGTTGTCTCCTACATATATAAGAAGTCTTCCTCTTAATAATCTCTCAGCATTAACCTCTATTCTTCCAATGAATGCAAAGCCAAATACAATGACATCTACCTGTGCAAGTTCAGCGCAATAGTATATCTCATCTGAGTCATATCTGAAATTAAATGGCACTGCTATTGCACCTGTCTTTAATACACCAAAATATATTGGCAGCCATTCCAGGCAGTTATACATAAGAATAGCAACCTTATCCCCTTTCTTAACTCCACGGCTTATAAGCATATTGACAAACCTATTGGCTTTCTCATTAAATACGCTCCATGTAATCTCACGCCTATATGGCATATTGGCACTTGGCTGTATTAAATCAAATTCTTTCCAAGTTGTTCTCCTTGTATCTTTCTCATCTGGATTTAGTTCAACCAAGGCAACTTCATCGGGGTATAACTCGGCATTTCTTATTAAATATTCTGTTACTGGCATAGCATTTTCCCTTCCATTATTGAATAAATATATGTACTAGCTTTCTTTAAAATACTACATATGTTCTACGGCTAAAATTCATATTTTATTTGATAAATTATCTTAATAAATAATAGAATACCACATTTTACACAAATAAAAAAGAGTTGCAAGGCAACTCTTTAGTCAATTATACCATTTCATCACTTATAATCTTTCCGTCACATATATTAATAATTCTGTTAGTGCTGCTGGCGATATTGATATCGTGCGTAACAAGAACAACCGTTTTACCCTGATTATTAATTTCTCTTAAAATATTAATGACTTCTTGTCCGGTGCTCTGGTCTAATGCACCAGTCGGTTCATCAGCAAGAATAATATCTGCATTAGTTACAAGTGCGCGTGCTATTGCCACGCGCTGTTGCTGTCCTCCCGACATTTTCTTTGGCAATTTATCTTTTTCTTCCACAATATTCAACTTTTTCAATTGTTCATTAATTATTCTTTTTCTATCTTTTCGTCTTATATTGTTAGCCAGCAACGGCAGCTCAATATTCTCATAAGCTGTATAATAATCCATTAATGCAAAATGTTGAAATACAAATCCTATATTCTTCTTTCTAAATCTATGTATGTCCAATTTATTCAATCGTGACACTTCTATGTCATCAACATAATAACTTCCGTCTGTAACACTATCCATACAGCCTATTATGTTAAGAAGTGTACTTTTACCACTCCCTGATGGTCCCATAATAGCTACAAACTCCCCATTATCTATAGTTAATGATACCTCATCTAACGCTTTTTTATTTTCAACCTTTGCATCATATATTTTTGTTATTTTATCTAATCTTATCATATGCCTGCCCCCTATATATATCTACAACTGGATATATCATCGCAATAACAAGTGTTATCAGAAATAAACCAACTGCTAATAATATTAATTTGACACTCCACAATCCCATACCCTGAATTGTTGAATACCTTATAAAGCTATATAACACATATCCTGCAAAATACATTATTACAGTAATTATCATTAGCAGTAACAGATTAACTGCGATATCGGCTATCATTCTTATATTACTAAATCCAAATACACGTTTTATTGCAAGCTCTTTCTTTCTCTGTACCGTCCAGAATATTGATATAATTATGCTGTTAATAAGGCAAAAAGTATATACCATAACATTAGTTTTAATATTTTCTTTCTGAAGAGTTTCACTCACTGTGCTTTCGCCCGTATCTTTCTTGCTATATGACACTATATTACAGGTATTATCAACATTGACTACATTTGAATATACTTTATTATAAATTTCCATAATATCTTCCTTATTACTATATACTGTCAAAGATATATTAGACAGTGAACTAAATGACTGCTTAAGACTATCACTCATACAATCTATATTAAGTACAATCTTATAGTCCCAATAATCAGATACCGGACTTCCTATAACACCTACAACCTCATATTCCTCCTGACCAAGTGTTATATAATCCTTGCCATCCCTATTATATACATATCTGTATTTATCACGTCCTAATGCCACACAATTTCTGCCATTATCCGTTTCTTTATCGGGTATATGTCCTCTAATCATAGGATAAGGGGTTGACTCATTAACTGCCAAAAGCACTTCACAACGGTTCGTACTTCCAATTTGTGCCACTTCTACCGACATACGTCCTTGTGCTAACACATTTCCTACATCTACATTTACTGCCGCATATGATAATATATCTTTCTTTGCAAATGTATCTATATTCAGCTCTATCCTATTCTTAGCCAGAGCCTTAAGCCTGTCATTTTCTTTTGCATAAGCTTTATTAATCGTATTAAGCACTCCAAATATTGCTGTTAAAATAACAAGCTGACTTAATATGAAATATATCGAAACAAGCCTGTATCTGAATATTTTATTAAATATTTTTCTCATTCAAATGCCCCCTGAATATGCTGTTCAATAACTTCTCCACCGCTAATCTTATATTTTGAAAACCTCTGTCACTAACCTACTGATTTAACAGCTTTCACCATCAATCTGCACACCCGGTATTTTCTATAATTAATCTACTGGTTTGATAACTTCTGCCACTTTCATTCGTGATATTATAAACATAGGCACAATACCAGCTATAACAGTAACAATCACAAGTTCTGCCAGATACATTATTGGAACAGCGACACAATGACTAAACCAGTCACCATATTTAATCATATCCAGCTCTGAAATGTTATTCATAAATACTTTTCCAAATATATTTTTCTGACATATAAGCCATATAATTATTTCTGGAATTAACACTACAAAGACATTTTCCATATAATTAATTGCCATAATACTTCGCTTGCTAACTCCACAAGCAACCATAATTCCCATATGTTGTCTATTCAAAATACACGAAACTATTGCCGCAGAAGACATTGATATTAATGCAAGCAGAAACAGCAAAACTTCTGCACTAAATGAGCTGTCCGCTGTTATATTTCTTAATTCTTTTTCATTTGCTATTTCCTCTGCCTCATTAATCACACTTACTCCAAGATTACGCTCTGCCGCCCATTCAACAATGTCCATCTTAAGTTTATCTGCCACTGCCTCATCATCAACTATATAATATGGTGTATCCGGCATACCTCCTATATTATCAAAATATTCATAATTGGGAGTTATCACAACAATCGTATTATCAAGATTATATGAGTCTATATCACTAACACCGCCAAATAACTTTCCCTTTAAAGGCCACGATGCTCCCTTTTTTAAATAACCTGCAATCTCGCAACTTGATTTCTCATTTTCCTCATAATAATTAAATTGAATTCCTGTTTTATACTCATTCCTATAACTATAGCCCACATATGCCATATTCTCACTACCATTTTTTTTGCTTTTCAGATTATCGTTATCCAACAGCAGATTACCCATATTAGCAATATCTTTTTCTATAACAAGTGTCTTTACAAGTTCACCATTAAGTATCATTTTATTGTTATTAAATCTTCCACAAGCAACAACACCTTGATAATTACGAATATATTGTATAAGCTCATCACCTATCTGAGGAGTATATTCAGGACTCATTAGATTAAGATATTTTACATAGTTAACCTTATCCGGATTTACCGCAAACATCGAACTCATTGAATTAATTCTATACTGATTAGAAAAATATCTTGTTGCTATAACATCAGTCATATATATAGATATTGAACTCATAGCAAGAAGCAGTATAATCATTATCTTTTTTTGAAAAATATCATCAAGCATAAGCTTTAATATATATCTAATTCTCATATTTCTCACTCCCCTATGAACTGCCCTATATGTTCCTGTTTCCACACCTGATACTTTTCATTATCAGATATATTGTAGCAATTATCACCATTCATAAGGTAAGCAAACCCTGTTGTTTTAGATACTTTTAACACAAGTAAAAACTGACCACAATCATTCTCCTCTGCCATCTTCTTATAATCTATATAAAATATACTTGTATCTGTTATATATTTTTCTCCTAAATATACACAACTTACAAAATCTTCATTTGGACAGTCTTTCACCAAAAAATCCTTATATGCTCTTCCATCGCATTTAGTTATATCGCCAAACCTCTGCTCTATCAGATTATTAGGTATTCCGTACACTTGCAGTTTCATCTCTGGATATTCGGGATATAAATCTTTATACAACGCAAAAGTTATACATCCCACATCATATATACCCAATTTGTTAATTCCATTATTAGCTGTTAATGAAAAGGTTTCTTTAATCTGCTTTTCCTGTGTTGGATATACCTCTTCATCAGCATTATATCCCAACATTGGATTGCTCACATATATAAATTGACATCCATAACTCTTTAATGTTGCTGTCTTTGTGCCATCTGGACGATTATATCCAGAATATTCATATGAAAATACAAATTTAGCGTCATCTTCACAATCAAATACCCCAGCAACTTTGGGACTAATTAATGGAGTATATTTCCACACCATTCCATTATCTGTCTTTAACTCATTTACCCAAAATCCACTATCTATAATCCTATCGTCACTGTTGTCTGATGAATTCTTTTCGCTCTCAATATCAGATACATCTTTACCCAATGTATTATTTTCCGTTATTGTTACACTTGGCTTATCTAATTCTATATCTGCCTCTGTATTATGAGATGATGTTGTTCCTGTTCCACAACCAGCACTTATCGTCATTACCAGAAGCAGTAATATAATATATACTTTTTTCATAAGCTCCACCCCCTCCCTTATATAGGTATAACTTAGCTTCAATACATTATTTATTGAAGCTAAGTCATATTTTCATTTAATTACCAGCAAGAAGATAATTCGACTCTATCTCTTGCTTCCCCTGAACTTGTTCTGTGCAAACGATGTATACTATAATAATCTTCTGCCCAATCCCAGCCAGTATTTTCGTGTACCGACCCCTGTACCACTCCTGACCAATAATCGGACTCTTGTCCATCCTGATATGTTGTACGCAAATACAAAGAAGCATATTCCCCACTCCTATCATTAATAGTTCCGGCATCGCAACACTTTATGCCTCCTGAACTTGTCGCATTATTATAAGCGTGTCCATCTTCCATATCATAACTTTCTGCAAATACTGGAATTGTTCCAATTACCCCTAATGCAACTACAACTGCAACTGCATTTCTAACTAACTTGTTCTTAACCATTCTAATACCTCCAATTTCTATAAATTTAGTTACACCTATCCCTCATCATAACCTAAAATAGGCAAGTTACAATTGATTGCACATGCAATTGTGCAATACCCTTCTACATTTCTATTTCTTTATTCACCCCTCTCATAGCATTTTGATATATAATAGCAATATTTAGGAATTCCCCATTAATTGCATTATATCTGTATCTCGTATAAAAGAATACAATTCCCAATATACTATCACTAGCCTCTAACTAGATATGACAATACGGTATAAACATTTCACCCCTAATACATCACCTTATAACATTTGAAAATGTATCCTTATACACAGTTTTATCTATCGCATTAACAAATATAATTTCGTTCTTTGATGCATTTTCTCCTATAACAGATGGTATTTCAATAACAATCACCCAATATGGAGCTATCTCATATCTGGTATTGTAATCTATGCCATCGCCACCTGTTACCTGAGGTATATATTGTAATTCTGCCCGAATAATATTCTGTTCTGACACATAATCATACTTTGTCATTGCAATATTTACAGCAGTATCATAACTTATAACTTTATCCTTAACATCTTCCTTTGTAATAAAATCATATTGATAAGATGTATCAAGATAGATAAGTCCCTGCTTTCCATATATAACTTTAACCTGTGTTGGTACACCACTCTTTAAAATATTATCAAATGCCACATCTGACATTGTCTGGTTATCAAGCTTTCTTTTAAATATCATACAATAACATTCATCATCTTTAGTCCAATCGTCTAATTCACTTGTCAATTGTAATTTAGCTTTAACTTTCTTTTGACTATCAACATCTATAACATATATATCTGGCTCATCGCATACTTCAATTTCTAATTCTGCAAGAATATTACTAACATCTGCCAAACAATCTTCCTTTGATAAATCATCAAGTTCATCTAACTGATACCAGCTTTCATCACTCATCTTAATTCCATATTGTGTTGGAATATAATATTCATATTTAAGCTGCGTATATGATGCACTCCTGTACCCTATATCACTGCCGCTAATACAGTATCCACCATCACTGTATTTATATATGTATCTTAATATATTGTCTTCTTTGTCTTTTATCTCTCTGCAATTTACTATTGATGTATCATCTTTTCTAAATAATTCTGCATTATTATCTGCTTCTTCTTTATCAACTGCTCTGCGAACAGCCTGACTTATATACCATTGGTCTTCGTTACCTACATCATAAAGCTCATCAGGTATCTGATTATCCATAACTTCCTCTGGTGTAATATTATCTTTCTCTGTTATCAAGCTCTTATTATTATCACTTTGATACTTTGCCATATTGATTGTAGAATTTGGCAAAAATAAACCTGCTGATAAACTTATTAATAATACATCTGCTATTAATGTTAATTTCTTCATAAGCTGCTCCTTTTCCGACTCATCTTCCGTCTTGTTATTATCTCTCAACTAATCTATTATCTTCCGTTTCTCACACACATTGCTTCTATGTCCCAAAATTATCACATTATTTTACTTCATACAACCCTATTTGCAAAAAACGACTATAGCAGACAAAAAACGACTATATTTACTATTACATTTTATTAGAATAATTTAACCACAAAAAAATCAGATATATATAGTCATCTATAATGACCAATATATATCTGATATTAAATACCACTATTTCATTATCAAGTAATATTCTCGCTTAAACTTTTAACCGCTAATTATTTTCTTTAAATTCCAGTATTCTCTTCTTAACTTCTTTATATCGTGATTTCGGAACTCCCAAATCTATGCCATTCTTTAGGTACACACGATAACTGCTGATGTTATTAACATACATCATATTAACTATATAGCTTTGATGTACCCTTAAAAGATACTTATATTCCTTTAATTCATTCTCTATGTCATCAAGCTTGCTCTTGACAACATAATCACCAAATTCCTTACCGTGTATATGATATGTAACTTTATGACCACTGCTTTCTATATAGATAATCTTACTGACATCAACCTCTTTACTGCCAGAGTCACAACTGATAATTCTCTTATCAGAATTAATGTAATTCAGCTTATATAATACTGCATTCATACATTCATAGATTGAACCCTTTAAATCCATACTATCCTTCAATACACATCTGAACACATCATACTTATAACCCTGTATATTATAATCTGACATTAAGGTTATAGATATTATTATAACTCTATCCGAATACATTCTTATCCATTCAGCTACTTTAATATTATCTATTCCCGTCATATTAATATCCAGAAATACTATGTCGTAATTCACTATCTTATCTTTTAAACCAATCAGCTCACTGCCCGAACTGTACATATCTATACTATATTGCAATTTATTCTCATTAAGATATTCTTCTAAAAGCCCACTTATATTCTTTACGAACATCTCCTCATTATCACATATAGCTATATTCATCACAATCTACCCCTGTCTATCTATTCTACTCTGCTTTTATATTGTGTGAAATTATGTTCATAACAATACGAATATTTAATTATATAGGTATAATTTATCACGTCATTAATTCAATAACAATATACCTTACAAAAAAAGACTATAAGAAACAAAAAAAGACTATTTACATCTAAAATATCTATAGCTTAAGTTTTGCTTATTGCAGTCCGACATAATAACGCCAGTTTGTATTCTCATACATATCACAAAATGCTGAAATTCCTGCCATCTTCTGCTTAAGTTCATTGACCTTTTCTTCCCCAAGCTCTCTCCTCTCATCAGCTGAAAATGTATACTGCCATCCATTCTCGCCATACTGTGAAAGCATATCATAGCTTGTGTTAAACTCACCCAGACCAAGCTTTTCGTCCAAATACACTAAAGCAGCATTATAATCTGCCTTAAACTGCGCAAGTGCCTTATCCCTGTCCTTATATATCTGTACGCCATATATATTGTATGCACGCTCATATACATCGTTGTTATCCAGCTTCTTGTACGCACTTTCATCTACCTTCCTTACAGGTATCAATGGTGCTACAAATACAGCTATTATGCCGACTGCCACTACTATCGCTGCCACAATCGATACAACCTTTAAAACATTGCTATTACCGCTCTTAGCTTTCCCCATAAAAATCCTCCTTTTCATTGATGACATCAACATCTCCTGAAAGTTCTATTCTTCAATAACCGTTCTATTAATAACCGTCCTATTCTTTTGTAAATGAATAAAACTCACAGCCTTTATAATCTAGTACTCCTTTATCTCCTTCTTTAATATTATCAAATGTCTTCTCATCTACATCAAGTTCAACATCTTTCCCATTGACATCAAAGTACAATCTATAAGCTATTCCCTTATTAGATGTGCTTCCATACCCCGGTGCTGGTCTGTTAGAGCCTAACGATGTGTTATATGCCTTTACTTCTCGGTATGCTTCTTTGACTTTGGATATCAGAACTGCATTTTCATTCTTTCTCTTAGCTATAAGCTTCTGATATACAATGTACTTATATACCGAACGAAGTATCCATAATACAAATATTATCGCTGTAATATAGCATACAATTCTAAGCCATAATGGAAATTCTATAACTCTCATATTATTAATTCTTTGTCCCGGACTTTGTATAACTGGCATACGCTGCACCTCCTATTCACTATATACAGTAGTATAGTTTATCATTTGTATATAACTCACGCTTTACAATATTTTCTAATACTAATATAACATTGTATTTATATTTGTGCAATAGGAATTAATACTTATTTGTAAGATTGATTTATATAGTCTTTTAAATCATTTGCAACTATTTCATATATATTTTACGGATAATACTCAAGTGCTCCCATTCCACTTTTACCCACTATGGCAAGTCTGTTAATTGAGTCTACCTCATATGGATTGATTTTATTTTTCATAAGAAGTCTGTCAACCAGAAGTCTGCCCCAGCCGTCAGGCAGGCTGTCTGCAAATATTCCAAAAAGTCCATCAAATGGAGTATATGATTTAGGAATAAATACTTTCTTTTCTAATGGCAGTGAAAAAGGACTTATTGAATATCCATTCATAAGCCATTCATCACTATACTCAAATGCACACAAATAATTATCTGTCACTGCCAAAGTGCCCACCTTAACACCAGCAATACACACATCAAGCTTCTTAACGCTGACCATCAATAACCTCCTGAATAGACGAATATCCTTTTTTAGCAAAAAGACTTTCAAAATCTTCCTGACAATTCAGAACAAAAGCAATCTTAATAAGGGAGTCAAGTGATATATTTCCCGTCTGTTCAAATCTTTTTAAAGAACCTAAACTTACACCTGCACGCCTGCTAAGCTCTGCCTGCGTAAGCTTCTGTTCTTTTCTTCTTGCTCTCATTCTCTTTACAATATCATTATTAACATCTTTTGGAGTTTTCATTAAATCTAATATATTATTCATAGCTAATATATTAGCTATTTAGTTAATTTTTGTCAATAATAGCTAATATATTAGTCATTTAAAAACACCACCCATTAACTTCACGCTAATGAATGGTGTCTTTACATTTTATTAATATCTACATACACCGCCTGCTGGTACATTTTCTGCCCTGCAAGCCCTGTACATATTATAATATATTAACTTTCTATACATCATGGTTCTTAACACCACGAAGTCGTGCCATAGCTCGCGCCATAGAGGCTGTCGATACGTGATATTCCATAATGCTCTGTTTCTGTGCAAGCTGTTCCCTCGCTCTTTCAAGCGCCGCCTCAGCTCTGAACTTATCTATTTCTTCAGGTCTTTCAGCCGAATACACTATTATATCAACTTTGTTGTGTTCAACTTTAAGAAGTCCTGTCGAAACTATAGCTTCCTGCCATACAGTTTCTCCTGGAACTCTGAATCTTAATTCTCCTGTTTCAACACTACAGGTCATAGGCTCGTGATTAGCCATAATAGCCATCTCTCCATCGAAACCATCAAATATAAGAATTTCACAAGGTCCATCGTAGAATACCTTATCGCAGGCTATTAATTTCAATGAAAATGTATTCAACTCATACCTCCTTGTTTATTACAAAGCAAAAACTACACTTCTACGACATAGAAAGCTGTCTGCTTTCCTGTCTTGTGAAGCAGATCCAGCTTTAGCTACTTTAATGTTTCAGCCTTAGCCTTAACATCTTCAATAGTACCTACATTAAAGAATGCAGCTTCTGGATATTCGTCCATTTCACCATCAAGTATTGCCTTGAAGCCCTTAACAGTATCTTCAACTGGAACGTATTTACCTGGTGTACCTGTGAAGTTCTCAGCTACATGGAAAGGCTGTGATAAGAATCTCTGGATTTTTCTTGCTCTGTATACAGTAAGCTTATCATCTTCTGAAAGTTCTTCCATACCAAGGATAGCAATGATATCCTGCAATTCCTTATACTTCTGTAAAACTTCCTGAACACGTCTTGCTACGTTGTAATGTTCCTCACCAACAACATCTGGTTCAAGAATTCTTGATGTTGACTCAAGTGGGTCAACGGCAGGATATATACCCTGTTCAACAATCTTTCTTGAAAGAACTGTAGTTGCGTCCAAATGTGAGAATGTTGTTGCAGGAGCTGGGTCAGTAAGGTCATCGGCTGGTACATATACAGCCTGAACTGATGTGATAGAACCTCTTGTTGTTGAAGCAATTCTCTCCTGTAATTCACCTAAGTCAGTTGCAAGAGTTGGCTGGTAACCAACGGCTGATGGCATACGTCCAAGAAGTGCTGAAACCTCTGAACCAGCCTGAACGAAACGGAAAATGTTATCAATGAATAACAACACATCCTGCTTCTTAACATCTCTGAAATATTCAGCCATTGTAAGACCTGTCTCTGCAACTCTCATTCTTGCTCCAGGTGGTTCATTCATCTGACCAAATACCAAAGCTGTCTTATCAATAACTCCGGACTCTTTCATCTCTGTCCATAAGTCATTACCTTCACGGCTTCGCTCTCCTACACCTGTAAATATTGAATAACCACCACTCTCAGCAGCTATATTTCTGATAAGCTCCTGAATAAGAACTGTCTTACCAACACCAGCACCACCGAAAAGACCAATCTTACCACCTTTAGCGTATGGTGCAAGCAGATCAATAACCTTGATACCTGTCTGTAACATTTCTACAACAGGGCTCTGCTCTGCAAATGTTGGTGGATTTCTGTGTATACACCAGTGTTCTTCTTCATCTAATTTTTCTCCATTATCAAGGGTATCTCCAAGGACGTTAAAAAGTCTTCCCAGAGTCTTCTCACCCACAGGTACAGATATACCGCTTCCTGTAGCTGTTACCTCCATATCTTTACAAAGGCCCTCACTAGCTGCAAGCATAATACATCTTACAACGTTATTACCTATATGCTGTGATACCTCCATTGTCTTCTTTTTTCCATCCTGTATTACATAAAGTGCATCCTTGATTGCTGGAAGATAACTGCCCTCAAATTCGACATCGACTACAGGTCCTGAAACCTGTACTATCTTTCCTTTCATCTCTTCCACCTGAATTCACCTCTTTCTGCTATATCTTGCGGCTATTTTCCCGCCTTTGCTTTCTTCATCTTTTTCTTCTTAAGAGCCTTAGCACCACCTATAACCTCAGTAATCTCCTGTGTTATAGCTGCCTGACGAAGTCTGTTATACTCAATTGATAATTCCTTAAGCATAGCTTCTGCATTATCTGTAGCTGCCTGCATAGCAACCATTCGTGCATTTTCTTCTGTCGCAAAGCCCTCAACAAGTGCTCCATATATGAATCCTGTTACATAATTGTATGCAAGATCATTAAGAACAACCTTTGGTGACGGATATATTACAAAATAATCATCTGAGCCTTCAAAATCTTCAAGAGTACCATTACTTTTACCCTTTTTTACATTATCAACTAACTCTTCCTTAATGAACTGATTGGTCTTAAGAGGAAGTAACTGTTCAACCTCGACCTCTTCTTTCATTCCTCGTTCCATTCGTGTATACACAATATACACCTCGTCCATTTCTTCCTCTTTATAACGCTCAACTATGTCTTCTGTTATAACTCTGGCTCTGTGAACTGATGGATTATTAGCTGAAAATCTGAATGACTCCTCAACATTATAACCAAGTGAAGTAAAATACTGTCTGCCAGTTTCTCCTATTGCAAATATCTTGTATTCCTGTGACTCATCGCACAATCTCTTGGCTTCCTTTAATACATTATGGTTATATGCACCAGCCATTCCTTTATCACCACTTATGACGATAAATGCTTTTTTCTTTATCTGCTCGTGCATATCACTATTTCTATTATCAAAGAAAAGATGCTGCATAGTAGGAAAATGATACAAAATACTCTTTATCTGATCCTGCAATCCATAGAAGTAAGGCTCTGTATCCTCAAGCTTCTGTCTGGCTTTTCTAAGTTTAACTGAGGACATCATATACATAGCTTTGGTGATTTTCATTGTATCATGAATACTATTTATTCTGCTTTGAATTTCTTTAGTATTCGCCATAGCTTATCCTCCATTTCCACACATTTTTATTAATATTACTTATTCTTAAATTCCTTAGCAGCCTCTATAATTGCTTCCTTAGTCTCATCTGTGAGATCTTTAGTGGACTCAATTGTATTAATAATATCTGAATGTTGTTCTTTAAAGAATGTAAGCATTTCTTTTCTAAATGTCTTAATATCCGCAAGTTCAACATCACTAAAAATATGTGCATTAGCTGAAACTAATATAATAACCTGTTCAGCCATACTGAATGGGTGGCTAACCGGCTGTTTAAGAAGTTCCATAAGTGCACGTCCGTGCTGTAACTGATTCTTAGTACTTTCATCAAGATCTGATGAGAACTGTGTGAACACTTCCATCTCTCTGTACTGTGCCAGATCAATACGTATACTTCCTGCTGCCTTCTTCATAGCCTTAGTCTGTGCTGCACCACCAACACGGGATACAGAAAGACCTACGTTAACGGCTGGTCTTTGGCCTGAGAAGAATAACTCACTTTCAAGGAATATCTGACCATCTGTAATAGATATTACATTGGTTGGTATATATGCTGAAAGGTCGCCTGCCTGTGTCTCTATAATAGGAAGTGCTGTTATTGAACCACCACCTGCTTCTGGTGAAAGACGGCTTGATCTTTCAAGAAGTCTTGAATGAAGATAGAATACATCACCTGGGTAAGCTTCACGTCCTGGTGAACGCTCAAGCAGAAGTGATATTGCTCTATATGCAACCGCGTGCTTTGAAAGATCATCATATATAATAAGTACATCTTTGCCATTGTGCATAAAGTATTCAGCCATAGCTGTACCTGCATATGGGGCAATATACTGTAATGGTGCTGGATCTGCTGCTGTAGCTGATACAATAGTTGTATAATCCATAGCACCTGCTGTCTTTAATGTATTAACAAGCTTGGCTATTGTAGAAGCTTTCTGTCCAATAGCGACATATATACAGATAACGCCTTTACCCTTCTGGTTAATAATTGTATCTGTTGCGATAGCTGTCTTACCTGTCTGACGGTCACCAATAATAAGCTCTCTTTGTCCACGTCCTATAGGGAACATTGAATCAATAGAAAGAAGTCCAGTCTCCATAGGTACTGATACTGACTTACGCTCTGTAATACCAGGTGCTTCACACTCTACTGGTCTGTAGCCATCTGCCTGGATATCACCCTTGTCATCAATAGGTGAACCAAGTGCATCAACAATTCTTCCAAGGAAACCTTCACCAACTGGAACACCAGCCATCTTTCCTGTACGGACAACCTTACTGCCCTCTTTAACTTCAATATCACTACCAAAAAGAATAACGCCGACTTCATCACGTCTGACATCCTGAACCATACCTTTTACACCGCTGTCGAATATAACGATTTCACCATAAAAAGCGTGGTCAATTCCATCAACATTGGCAATACCATCACCAACCCAGTTAACTACACCAATCTCTTTATCCTTAACTTCAAGCTGGAAATCTTCGATATTAGCTTCAAGGATTGAAAGAATACCTTTCTCACTTGCTGTAGCCGAGCCTGTGCCAACCGCCTTGGCAATACTGCTCTTTAACTGGTCAATACGTGCTTTCTCACTCCAGTCATACTCTTTAGAGCCAACCTTTAATACAAATCCACTCTTAAGAGATGGATCTTTAACCATCTCAAGCTTAATATCAGGATTATGGAATTCTTTCTCAATGAACTTCTTAATACCTGCAAGCTGCTCATCAGATGGCGCTTCAACATATGTAAGGACTGCTGAACTTTCCTTCTGTTCTGGTGTCTTTTCAAGTTCTGTTAAAGCTTTATATACTTCTTCAAATAAATTAACATCATTATTATCACATAAAAGCTGTAAGAAGTTTCTTACATTTTTAGAAAATACTTTCTGAATCACAAGATGCTTCTTTTCAAGTGATACCGTAGGATCATTAAGTTCTTCCTTAACCTGTGGTACAACATCAAATATATCTTTCACCGAAGATAATTCTTCGTGTGTCATTCCAGCTTTATGTAATTCTTTTGCATAATCAATTGCTGTCTGTATCACTATTTATCACCTGCTTTATTCAAAAATGTGTCATAAAGTGCTGCATTAGTATCGGCACTATTGCTTCCGACAACCTTAGCTGCTGCATCTACAACCATATCTGCAATTTCTTTTTCTGCTTTCTTTAATATCTGTTCTTTCTGGCTTATTGCCTCAGCCTCGGCGTCATCTTTAATCTGTGAAGCTGTCTTGTGTGCATCTGTTACGATACGCTGATATTCTTCATCAGCAGTCTTTCTCGCCTCAGCAACAACCTTTTTCTTCTCATTTTCAGCATCACTTAAAACTGCTTCATACTTAGTCTTAAGTTCTTCTGCTTCGCTCTGCTTAGCCGCAGCCTCGTCAAACTGCTTATCGGCCTCTGCCTGTCTTGCTGCAATAATCTTCTGAACTGGCTTATATAAGAATATTCTCATAAGCACAAAGAGAATTAAAAGGTTAATAACTGTAAATAAAACATTCCAAACATCTAACTGGAGCATCTTATTCCCTGCCTTTCCTTTAATCTTTTCTTGTTATCTTTATATTTGTCTGCCAAAGCAGGCTTTTATTATGCTTAAGCAAGCATAACGATAATCATAAGGGCGATAACGAAACCGTAAATAGCAGTAGCCTCTGCCAACGCACTACCAAGAATAAGTGTCTTTGTAATCTTACCTTCTGCCTCTGGCTGTCTTGCAACAGCTTCTGAAGCTCTACCAGTTGCTATACCAATACCAATACCTGCACCAAATGAACCTAATACGGCGATACCTGCGCCAATAGCTATAATTGTTCCACTCATAATCTTATCTCCTTTTTCTTAACATATACTCATATATAGGCTATCTGCCTACACAACAAGCTTTCTTAATTAATTATTCTGTAATCTCATCAATATATAATGATGTAAGGAATACAAATACGTATGCCTGAAGTAAACCATCAAATATATCGAAGTACAGACTGAACACAACCGGAAGTCCTACCGGAAGTATCATTTTCAGAAGCTCCATAATAACGAAAGCTCCTAATACATTACCGAAAAGTCGCATACAAAGTGAAAGTGGCTTTGTAACTACTTCGAGAATGTTAATTGGTGTTACGATTGCAACTGGCTCAACAAAGCCGTGTAACCAACGCTTAACACCCTTGTGATAGATACCAGCAGCTTCAATAAGAATAATACTCATAAGTGCCAGTGCTACCGTTACTCTTAAGTCCTTTGTTGGGGACTTAAATCCAAACAGTCCGATAATATTGGAAACACCAATATATAACATAACTGTTGTAAGATACGGCACATAAGCCTTACCCTTCTCGCCAACCATTCCTTGAACCATCTTCATAAGACCTGTAACTATGCTTTCCGCAACAGCCTGTCTTTTACTTATATGATCCACCTTAAGATTTCGGGTCAGTATAAATGAAACTACAACCAGGACTGCCATAATGATCCATGTGACCACAACTGCCTCAGATACTGGTATTCCACCCAAAATAGGAATCGTAAAGACGGTCTCACATTGAAGCTCTTCAATAAGATTCTGTGCTAAATCATTCAAAAAACCATCTCCTTATCCTTTCTTTTTCTCACTGCGAAGTTTATACCCATTTTATGGAAATGTAAAGCAAATAAATTAATTTTTAACAATCTTAACTTTTTAATCTTAACATATTATACAAATCTATGTATGTATATTAGTACATTAACTTGTTATCTCAATTAATTATGGATATGATAATTTTCTAATATTACATAAAAATATATGTATTATCTGACTTTATGATACAGCATTTATTATGTATAAAAGTTAGTACAATTAAGGAATATCAAGCAATACTGACCATCGGTCATTTATTTATTTTTTAATATTTTACATAGAATTCTTTATGTTTTATCATTTATAACATATATAAAAAATGTATGCACACATACCATTATGTTATATAATAAGAAGAAAATACATTAAAAATACAATTGTATAGAGTAAAATGCACAAAAATTAAAAATTTATTAAAATATATAACTTATCGTTATTATCAAGGTGTATATGTAATATTTTTCACTATTTGTTATATATTTATTAATTAACTTGCACCTATAATTGGCAATTATAATTTCTAACAATGTAACTTATTATATTAAGAATTTTATTAATATTAAGGATTTTATTAAGAATATGAAACATTCATTGAACCCACAGCACAATACAACTGCCGGCTCACACCCTGTTAAATCATCAATACGCTGGCATAACATCAGAACATCTTCTTACTGGAACATTTTCAAATTATCAGCCTGTTTCTTCCTTATTATTATACTACTCTATTTTACCCATATTGGCTGTCCTATTAAATTCATAACAGGCATTTCCTGCCCAGCCTGCGGTATGACGAGAGCTGTGCTTGCAATTCTTCACGGTGATACACACGCTGCACTTAATTATCACCCTCTTGTCCTTACACTTCCAGTGCTATTAATAAGTGTTATCGTATATATAGTTAATACCAGACGTATTAAGCCTTCCGTCAGGTTAAGCCGCCTGTTGAATTGTATCTTTATATTATCTGCGGTGCTATTTATCGCCGTGTATGTACTACGAATGTTAAATACCACAGATACTATAGTCACATTAGCACCTTCACAATCAATATTGGTTAGATTATTCAGAAATATCTTCAAATAATTGTGAAAAGATTATCTATTCTTTTAATAAGCAATCACATATGCTAGAATATAACCAGAATATTAGTTGGCACTAACATTTCCTGCTGACTATATATTCTGGTTATTATTATATGGCGCACTAGCGCAGAAAGCAGGTATATATGGCATTACATGTTATGGATGAAGCCAATCGTTGTCTTCAATGCAAAGTTCCACAGTGTCAGAAAGGCTGCCCTATAAGCACCAACATTCCACTGGCAATTAAGTTACTCAAAGAGAACAAGCTTGATGAAGCAGGTAAAATGCTTTTTGAAAATAATCCTCTTACAACTGTATGCAGTCTTGTCTGTAACCACGAAAACCAATGCGAGGGGCATTGTGTTCTTGGACGTAAGGGAGCACCTGTACATTTTTCAACAATAGAGAATTATATCTCAACTACATATGCTAACAAAATGACAGAAGGTCCTAAGCCATCTAATGGTATGCGTGTAGCTATTATCGGTTCAGGTCCTGCTGGAATTACAATCGCTATTATCCTGGCAAGATATGGCTATCAGGTAACTATATTTGAGGGCAAGGACAAAATTGGCGGTGTCTTAAGATATGGTATTCCTGAATTTCGTCTTCCCAAATCAGTTCTTGACGATATCGAATACCGCCATCTTGAATTAAAGGGTATCAAGGTACGTCCTAATACTCTTATAGGAAGTGCAATAACTATTGAAGATTTATTCCGTGATGGTTATAAGTCTATATTCGTAGGAACTGGCGTATGGAATCCTAACACACTTCACATAAAGGGCGAGACATTTGGAAATGTCCACTTTGGAATTAACTATCTTAACAACCCCGACAGCTATAAGCTTGGAGAACGTGTAATCGTAATCGGTGCTGGTAATGCTGCTATGGACGTTGCAAGAACAGCGATAAGAAAAGGTGTCCGCAGGCTAACCTGCTTCTCTATCACTAAAGAAGTAGCTGCCAGCCAGTACGAATTCAGCTACGCCACTCTTGAAGGTGTTGAATTTGAATATAACAAACGACCAGTTGAGATTAAAGATAACGGCGTAATATTCAGAGATGTAATAGAAAATGAAGATGGCTCATTCACTGATGTAGATGGAAGCGACACATTATATGAATCAGACAGCGTTATTATCTCAATAAGCCAGGGACCAATGACAAGACTTGTCAACAGCACTAAAGGCTTAAATGCCAATAAACGTGGTCTTCTTGAAGCTGACGAAACAGGTCATACATCACGCCCGGGAATATTCGCATCTGGTGATGTCGTTAATGGGGCAAGAACTGTTGTAGAGGCTGTGGCACATAGTAAGATTGTTGCAGAATCTATGCATGAATATATGCAGTCGCTTAAAGATACTACAGACTAATACACATTGCTTCACGATAGTCATTCAATATATGACACTAATAAATGCTTTAGCTAAATAACAGTAATAACTAACAGACGACAGTAAATAAAATCGCGGTTATCATCAACGTCAGGCACGCTCTCGCTACTCTCGCACGTAGCGGATACTAAGGTGCTAAAATACAGCACCTAAGTACCGGCGTGCTCAAAGTACCTGACTTTTGATAATAACCGCGATTTTCTTTGCAATCTGTTTTATAACAATATCCAATTAAATATTCTGGCGTAAGCCCCTGATACCAGCCGCCACCTAAGCCATATACCGTCCGTTATGCCACCACACTTACTTAACCTGCGTAACCGTTCCGTCATCTGCCACATTTGCATTAATACTCACCTTATTAAGAAGGCTGAATATTCTGCTTTTATCTTCTTCCTGTGTGCATATACGTGTCACACAGCCCTGTAATGTGCCGTCCTGAACAGCTGGCACTACTGATACATCAATTTTATCACCATCATCATTGCCGCTTATTCTGATATTAACGAGCATTGTATCAACATTATATTCATCGAACCAGAAATTACCAAGACTATAGAATATAGGCTTATCCTCATAATACTCTATACCCTGAAGGCAATGGCTGTGACCGCCGATGATAACATCTGCTCCTGCATCTATATATTCCCTTGCACTAGACCTCTGAACGTCCTCAAGCACAGTTGTATGCTCAGTACCCCAGTGGACAACAGCAACTACATAATCTGCATTAGCTCTGGCCTCTTTAATTGTCTGGACAAATAACTCTGTATCATAACATCTGAGTATTCCCGGCGTAGTATCTGTAGCCTGTGGTGTCATCTTATACTTTTCAGCTCTTGAAGCTGCCACGATAGCTATCTTCTTTCCGTCAACTTCTGTATAATATGGTTTCATTGCTTCTTCAAGCGTTCTTCCAGCTCCAACATACGGAATCCCAACTGCTTCTAAAGCAGAAAATGTATCATACATTGCCTCCTGTCCATAATCATATACATGATTATTAGCAAGCTGTGCAACATCTACTCCAAGTGCATTAAGCACCTTTGCTCTCTCTGGACCAGCTCTGAATGTCCACATTTTATTAGCAAGAGGTGCACCTCTGTCACTGTAGCAGAATTCATTATTAACCAATGTAATATCTGCATCTTTCATATACTTTATAAGCTCTGGCGATATACATTTAGTAATATCTCCGTTATTCTTATCAAGTTCTTTAGTTGTCGGCTCACCCTCCGCAATGTTAATATCACCTGTAAATGTCATTGTTATGTCAAATGGGTGTGTATCAACTGTTGTTTCTTCCTGTGTTGAAACCTCGCTTGTATCTAATATATCATTATTGCTTACACCTGATGATTTCCCACACCCCGATACAAACAACACACTTATAATGACAGCTATAATAACAGCTGATTTCTTCTTTAAAGCATTTTTCACTATGCTCTTTCTCATTATATAGTATTCTCCATTCCTGACCTGTATGTATTCTGTTCTCGTTCAATCATTCATAAATAATTATTTATTATTATCAATTATTTATTATTCACAATTACTTATTACTATCAATCATTTATTCTTAACAATTATTTATTCTTAGAGTTCTTTGAATCCTTATGTTCACTGACTGATTCGTCCATAACGCCTCCTGCCGCAAGCAGCGCTTTAGCTCTCTCAAAGGAATCCATATGAACTAAAATATCACATTTGGCATTCTTATCATTATTAAGAAATCTAAGAAGTCCTGTATGTAACTTCCATCTTTCAAAATATGAAATATTGTTCTTTCTAAGAACCTTCTCTATCTTCTTACATTCTTCCATTGATACATCAGAACGAATTACTCTTTCCATTGTTGAAACTTCACTCATCGCATAACACCTCTTTTATTATAGTTTCAATTCACTTTTTCAGACTAAATTTTATCACATAAGAATCAAAAAATCTATAAAAAAATAAAACTGCCACTTTATGTTAATCATAAAGTGGCAGTTTTTGTTACTATATATTAGGTTTTAGAAACATATCTTTTTAAGATGTGTTATAAGAAATAATCTACAATAATTACTTGCTTACAACTTTTCTTTTCTTACTATATACTATAGCACCTCCTGCTACAGCCATACTTGCTAAAAGAAGCACAACCATTACTGCAATATTATTAGAATCTCCTGTTAACGCACCTTCTGCACCATCTCTAAGGATAAATGCTGATTCTAATGATAAACCTAAAACTCTGTTCGCTTCATCATATCCTAATGCATCAATTACTAATGCATATCCTTCTGATGTAAGCTGTGGTGCTTTATCAAGACTATCTGCTCCAATACCAACACCAAGAGCTTTTCTAGTATCTGCTGTTAACATTCCCAAACCATTCATATTTATTGTGCCATTAGCGTTTCTTGTTACCTTAACATCATTTGTATTAAGAGTTACAAAATTAGCATCTGTTAATAATGTACTTGCTTCTTTAGCATCACCTGATGCTGATAACCAATAGTAATCTGTAGCATCGTATAATTTAGCTGTATCCTGAGTTCCTCTAGCCTTTAAATTATCAGCAACCTTAACATAAGCATTTCTGTATGAAATTATACCATTTGTTCTATAATTAGTATTCTTAGCATCATTAGTATATAATGCTACATTGCTGTTTTCATTGTTGAATGATGTACAACCAACAACTACATTATCTGGACAAGAGTTACTATCAATACCTTTTGCCTTATTATCAAATGCTACACTGTTAATAATAACGTGGCTTCCTGGAAGGCTTGAACCACCTATCTTAAATCCATTACCATTACCTGCATCGATTAAACCATTTTCGCTCTCAATATAACCATTGCCATATGCTACACAATTCATAATTACTACAGATGGAATATTTCCTGTTTCAACCTTAGCGAAGAAATCCCAACCATCATCTGCATTATGATGTGCAATACAACCAACGAATACATTTCCCTTACCGATTGTTAACTTAGCTGCAAATCCATCAGCATCTTCATAACCAGCATCTGCATTATTATGAGATGTACAATTCTTAATTGTATTATATGCTGGCCAATCAGCCTTATCCTGAGCTGATGAATATCTACTAATCTGAATACCTGTGTTACCATTCTTATATGTATTAACAGTATCAAGTACATTGTGACTACCACATACGTGAATACCATCTTTACCATTCGCTGAATTAGTAACATCTACATTCTGAATATACCAATAATTACCACAAAGTGTAATACCTTCTCCTGTAGTTCCTTCAAAATCAAGAACAACTCTTGAATCTGATGACTCTGACATAAGATATATAGGCTTCTCATCTGTACCATCAATACCAAATGGTATTAATAAATTATTAGCTACCTTATAATCTCCATCAAGAAGAAGAATCTTCTGACCTGGTCTTGCATATGCTACCGCATTGTAAATATCAATTGGATTATCTTTAGTTCCTTTACCTGAGTTAATCTGAGCCTTTGCTGAATATGTTTCATTAGCTTTTGCTTCATCAACTGCTTTAGTAGCATCTGCACTTACATATATAAGATCTCCTGTAAAGTAAGCATATGTTACTGTCTTTGAAACTTCAATTGGATCATATGATGTTGGAAGCTCATATTCACCGAACTTAAAGTTTTCATCTGGTGTAAATGTTGCAACGAACTTATTATCACCTGCTACAAGCTTTGTATCAATTGTAAATGATTCATTAGCTGTAACATCTGTTTCCCCTATAACATCATCACCCTTTGTTACTACAACGTGTCCATCAGCATTAGACATTCCCTTAAATGTATAATCTTCTGAACTAGCTGTTGAAGAAGATGTAACACTCACCTGAATATCCTTATATTCAACAGGTCTTTCTTCTGCTGGAGCATCGTCTGCTGGATCAATTGTTGTAAGTGAAATATCACTATATGTAACATCAAATGTTCTTGAAGCGAACATACCTACATAAACATTATCAGAATCAATCTGGCTTAATGCTTCTGTATCGTAATACTTCTTTGTTGTTGTGTTACCTTCAGCATCTGTATAGCTTACAAAGTAACCTGTATTATTCTTCTGAATTGTTAACTTAACTTCTGTTATTGGATTTTCTACTGTTGTTCCTTCAAATGTTGCATCTGTATTAGAATAGTTTCCAATAAGGTTAAATGTTCCTGCTGCAGAACCTAACTTAGAAGTTTCAAGTGTTGACATTGTTGTCTTAAATTCATTATTAACTGTATCTGAGTCATTATCTAATAACTTGCTAAGATTATTCTTATTAACACCAATCTTTTCCTGTGAACCAATACCAAGTTTCATAGATATCTTTTCGCCAGAAGTCTTACTTACTGTAGCTTCACCTGTCTCTTCATCAACATTACTATAGTATTCTACCTTTGTAACTGATGCCATATATGAGTTATTCCAGAATACTGATGAATCTCCATTATTGCCTACTGCATCCGCAGCCATAAGGCCGAAACCTTCCTGTCCATTAGTATACTTCCAGTTATTAACCTTAGCTGTTGCTGTAAGTGTAAAGTTCTTATTAGTTGGTATTGTAGCATAGTAGAATGCAACACCATCTGTAGAAGCTGGTACTAACTTACCCTTACTATCAAGCGACCATACATTTACTATACCTTCATCTGTATTAACGCCACCTGAGTAGCCATTCTTTGATTTATCTTTATCTGAAAGATTGTCATTGCTTACTGAAACACCCTGTCCAAATGCAGAGAACTTCCATGTAAACTGTTCATGCTCTGCAACCTTTAACTGTGCTTCGTTAGACATTTTTGTCTGTCCATCTACACTTCTAACAGCAGTTACTCTGAATATATAAACATCGCCTACTGTTAATGATGGTGTCTTTGCTGAAAGGTTAGTTGTTTCTTCTAAGAATGTAAATTCAGCTGCACCTTCTTTTTTGTACTCAACCTTATAAGCTGTAGCTTCTGGAACTGCATCCCATGTGACTTCAATCTTACTCTGTTCAGCTGTTCTTAACTGTAATACAGCTGCCTTAAGAGGAAGCATATATCCCTCTGACTTATACTTGCTTGATGCATATGTCTTCGCAACACCTGTTCTCTTAGCAACTGCTTCAAAATAATATGTTCCACTTGCCTCTGGCTCGAATTCAACTGTATTAGAAGTTGTGTTCCAAGCTGTTACTGTCTTTGTATCCTTAAGTTCACCAGCTTCATTGTACATATTAACATCTATTGAACCAGCACCATATGTACCAATTTCACCTGCAACTGTTACCTTAACTTTACCATTTTCATTATCATTTACTGCTTCTGTAACTGATGTTCCTTCATACGAATCCCAATTGTTACTAAATGGTGAGAACGAACCTTCAAATGTAGAAGCATCAATTAATGTATCAGAACCAGATACTACCTTTAAGTTATTAACAACTGCTGTAGTTCCTATTATAGCAAAACCTACATTAACAGCACCCTTAAGGTCTGCTGATGGTTCTTCACTAACGCTCTTTAAATCGACCTTACCATCTGCTGATTTTACTGCTGTAGTATAACTGCCATTTTCTCTTGTTACTGTTACAGAATATGTTGTATCAAGTGTATAAGCATTAACAGTACTATTATACTTACCGCCAGAGTAGCTATTATCAGCTTTATTTCTATAGTATACCATATCATAAACACCGCTATTAGCTCCTCTAAATCCAACCGCATAAAGCTTAGCTGCAGCTTTTTCAATGTCTGTAAATGCACCAACATACACACCACTTCCTGATGATGCCGGATTAGCCTTTACTGTTACATCTGCTGTAAGTGTAAAATCTTTATCTGCTGCAATCTGGTCATTTAATATAACATATGATGTATTAGCAAAACCTTTTGATGAAACGCCACCAGTTGTTGCTGGCTGGAATGCTGTAATTTCACTCTTATCTCTAATTACTGTTACAGGAAGTGTTGACTCCTGATTAACAAGCTTCATACCTGTAATAGCCTTAGATGTATCAATGTCCTCTAATACTCTTACTGTAACTACTTCACCACTCTTTACACCTGCTTCTCTTACAGCATCTACCTTTACATTATACTTAACACCTGCTGTAAGTCCTTCTGCTGTATAAGATATATCTGTCTTAGCTTCTTTAAATGCTGCTATCTCTTCTGTTGAAATAGTCTTTGTTGGTGTGCTTGGACACGCCTCTGTATTCTTATAAACATATACATTATAAGATGTTGCTGTCTCGATATCTGCCCATGTTGCAGTTAACTTATTAACATCACCTGTTACACTAACCTTAACATCAGCTTCATATGATACACCTGCTGTTGTTGCTGTACCTTCTGAATCATTAGCAGCTACACCTTTACCAACAACTCTGTAATAATATGTACCAGACTTGCTTAATGTATCTTCATATGTAAATGATGTTTCCTTACCTGTATATGTGCTTACTTCTTCTGCCTTAGTCCAATCTGGAGTAGCATCTGAACCATATGCAACCTTAGCTCTCTGTAATAAATAATATACATCTGGCCCTTTTTCATTAACAGCTAAATCCTTTACATCAACTGTTACCTTTGTTGCATCTTCTGCACTATTTGTCGCAGTTACAACTGACTTTGTTGCATCTGGTGCTGCAATATATTTAAAAGCACCTGTTACTTTAATTGCATCTTCACCAGTTATTTTTAATCTTTTAGCTTTATTAGCATATAAATATATTACATCACCGGCTTTAACATCTGTAATTTCTTCATTTGCTAACACTTTATTTGTTACAGCTTTATTACTTGCAATTACAGTCACTGTTCCATCTTTACTGACTTTTACGCAATTTGCATAATCACCTGTACTTTCTATATAATAATCTATACTTATCTTTGTACAGTCTTTTTTTACAGATATTTTGACATATCCATAATCTTCAGTAGGAACATCTCCATTTGCCTGTGATTTAACACCCTTAAGCTTTAAAGTATTTCCTGCTATTGAAAATTCTTCCCCTTTTCCTTTAACAGCTGTCACTTCATAAACTATACCATCTCCATCTTTTATTTCTGCTGACGATGATGATTTATCTTTACTAAGATCAGCTTCTTTAAATGTGTAGCCTAATGTCACATCATCATCTGCCTTAGCTGTTGTAGCAAATATACCACCCAACAGCCATGTTGGGACTAATGTCAACACCATAAGAACTGCCATAAATGCTGCCATAAGTCTTTTTCTGTTCTTCTTCATAACATACCTCCTTATAATATTACGGCTTAGCCGTTGTATTCGTCAGGCTCACCTTAACGAACGTTTCTCTAAGTATCTCATTTTCGTGTATAAAAATCAACTTTATTTTGGACATTTTTTATATTTTCAGCGAAATATATAATTACATTTTAGATATTTTGTACAAAATTAATGAAGATTGTATGAAAAACCTCTTAAATTTTAATTGTATACCGGTACAACCGTAATCCTGATATTAACAATTTAATTACCACACATTAGTTTCAATATGATGCTTTTCTTTTTTCTTTGCAATAATTTCAGTAATGTCCTCGTAATTCTCATCAGTTTTTATAACAATCCAATCATCAAAATACTGATATATTGCCTTATATTTACTGTATAAATTCATAATCAATAATTTATCATCTTCAATAATATCTTCTACAACTGTTTTCCAATCATAACCTTCATTTATAATAAAATCATTAAACTCTGGATGTGTAACTCTATATTCTTCCATTATATACCTAAGCACTTTATCCCCTACTGTTAAAATATATTTAAATTCATCATTATTTTCATCAAGGTTATTATTTATCAATCCTAATGGAATTTTAATCTGAAATGGTCCTCTCGTAATATAATACCATTCGTTATCTAAATCATAAAAATATGTATAATCCGTCATTATTTCATTAAATATATCCTGCTCAGTTTCTCCAATCCAAAACTCTTTTCCTATAGGTGAGTGTGTCAAATATGCAGGAAACCCTCCATTTTCGCTACCTTTTTTACCTATTAATCTTGTCTGTCCCAATCCGAAAAGATAATCAACATCTGCTGGGTTATCATACCAGGCTAACAAACGAATTCCTACTGAACTATAATATCCACCATTACCGCTCCAGCCATATTCCACATTTCCATTCTTAAGTCTTCTTGCTATTATACTTATATCTGCCATCTTGCATTTCTCCTTTCAGTATCGTATATACGATATATATTACATAATAAAACGTATGTCAATATATCAACATACGTTTTTCCTATATTATTCTAATTATCACTTTCCTGCAAAGCTTCCAGATATCCAAGTAATCTTTCCTTTTGCTTGTTCTTAAGATTTCTAAATCCCCTAAGTAACAATTCTTCATCTTTGTTCAATACAATTGTGTAGTCCATACTTTCCTTACGATTTTTATCACCTTTAATCCAGCTCTCTGAAAGCAGCTCGTATGGTGTAATATTTAGCACCTCGCATATTTTTAAGATTTTATCTGCTGACGGATTGGTCTTTTTTCTTCTCCAATCACTTATTGTGCTTTGTGAAATCCCCGTGCACTGTGAGAATTCTTTCTGTGTCATACCTTTCTGTTCCATATACTTATATATTTTTTCACTAATTAACAAATCTTCTCTCCTGTCTGTGTTATAATACTCTACTTCTGCTTATTTAATATCTTTCGATATTCCTCCCTATCTTTTTCCTCTATATCCAGCGTATCCATTGCCTCTTCTGCTGTCTGATTCAACTTTCTCATTAATGTTCTTATGCTGTCAAGACGCGCCTGTTTCTCCCCTCGTGCCATTCCACGTTCCATTCCTCGTCTTTCTCCGCGTTCCTCGCTTTCTTCTACCAGCAAATCACTTATATTACACATATCATTCACACACCCTTCTAATTCTGTTGTCATCTCAAGTCCGTATTCTTCTAACCGGTTCATCTTATCCTGTCTTGCCCTGCAAGAAAATAATACTTCCAGCATTGCTATAAGCTTATTTTTTGATTCTTCGACATCTGCCCTGCTTCTTATTCTTATAACCGCTCCATTCATTATGCTTCGCTGTGGAAGCCAGCTTGTATTGCCATAGATTACTCTTGGCTGCAAGCCTAGTTCTATTATAGAGTCTTCATCGGCTTCTGTATCCATACATATCCATATGCTGTATACATCTTTGATGTCATCATAGTTTGATTTTATGAATTCTACATTTTTCTGTGAAGACACTAGTCTTGCCATATAATACACCATTCTTGATTCAATATGATAACCAAGCTTTGTATATGAAATGCTTTTCTGTGCCTCTACATTTACAAGTATTTTAATTGTTCTATTATTATAATACAATGGAAATCTTATGTCGTAAATAATTTTTCCATCTTCTATATCTACGTCTTCGGTTCCGTCACTTTCAATTTTAATGCACAGCTTTTCCGGAACTGTAAGTGATACTATTGTCTCTCCTATGCAGGGAATTATGTCTTTTATGCTGTATTCCCTGAATTCTGGCACTATTACTTTTACTATATTGGCTAATATCTGCGGGTCTGCCAATATACATTTAGCATAGTCGTCTCTCATTGCTTTATCTACATCAAGCTTTGACATTGTTTCTGCAAGATGTGTGGTTACTCTCTGATACTTCATTAAACCTCCTTTTCATTGGTTATCATTTATCCACCATAGTCAGTTATTCGCACTAAAATTTTAAATATTGGAATTATATTGGCGAATTGCCATTAGATTTCATATATAGTTCCGATATGGTTGCCACATATTACTATTAAATATTATTATTTTTAGATTAGATACTATATAAATAGAATACCACATATCACTATGTATTGCAATAGAATATTTAGAAAACAAAAAGGCATTGCCAGACCACTTAAATGGACTTTCCTTCCGTGCACACCTGGCCAGTCAAGAAAGCCCATACCATAGGCCCGATAATACCTCTCTTTATTAATTACATTAGGTGATTGCGGTTACTTGTGTTCACAGTACAAATAACAATCAATTTTGCTGAGTTTCGCAAACGCCTATTAATTACATAATTACGCCAGTGACCCTCTCTTAAGCCATTTTCCACTGACAAATCTTACAACAAAACACACAGACCTTGCTGCCCAGTCAATGAACATTCCTATCCATACGCCAAGAACTCCCATTCCAAGCATTACGCCAAGGACGTAGCTGCTTCCGACCCTGAACAGCCACATCGAGATAATACTTGCTGTCATTGTAAATTTTACATCTCCCGCCGCTCTTAATGGGTTGGATAATGTAAATGAAAGCGGCCATATAAATAATGAAACCACATTAAAGCACCTTAAAATCATTACTGTAATCTGTGTTGCCTCACCTGATAAGTTAAACCACGAAGCAATAATTGGTGCTAAGAAGAATAATGGAATATTACATATCCAGTCGCCGAAATACGCATATTTAAGTACCTTTTTAGTATACATTTTTGCCTGCTCTTTTTCCCCTGCACCTATGCACTGTCCAACAACTGTGATAAGCGCAAGTCCCATAGATGAAGCCGGAATATTTGCAAAATCGATAACTGTATAGCCAACCGAATTAGCGGCTGTAGATGCTGTTCCAAATGTTGCAACCATACTTACAACCATAAGCTTTCCTATCTGGAACATACCATTTTCTATGCCTGATGGAATTCCGATTGTAAGTATTTTGCTTATATATTTCCAATCTGGAATAAAATCTTTGATATGCGCTATCCTTATCGGATTGGTCTGTCCGCATACAAGCACCGACATTACAACGCCTGCCGCAACACGGCTTAACGCTGTTGAAAGTGCAACTCCCGCAACACTCCATTTGAACACAAATACAAATATTGCGTTGCCTGCGACATTTATCACGTTCATAAGAATACTTATATTCATACTAACCTTGCTGTTACCGACACTTCTGAATATTGCCGCACCGGCGTTATAAAGTCCAAGAAATGGATACGAAAGGGCAGTTATAACAAAATAAAGCACCGCACAGTCCATAACTGACTGTTCAACGGAACCGAATATCACCTTAAGAAGCGGCCTTGTGCAGGTAACTGAAATAAGTGTCATTATTATAGAAAATATAAGCAGAACCATTTCAAGCTGTGCACCTGATTTTTTTGATTCGTCATCTTTTCCTTTTCCAACATACTGGCTGCACACAACTGCGCCGCCAGTCGCAAGGGCTGACATAACCTGAATTATGAGCCTGTTAATATTATCTACAAGAGCTACCCCTGCAACTGCCGCTTCTCCTGACTGGGATACCATAAGCGTATCAACAAGTCCGACAAGCACTGCAAGAAGCTGTTCAAACATAAGGGGTACTATCAATTTTCTTAAATCTTTACCACTAAACAACATAAATCATTACTCCATAACCAACAAATTCGGTCAGAACGCATATTGTACATTCTGACCGAATAAAATAATTTCTTAATACTTTAATATAATCTGTTATATTAATCTACTGTATAAATCCAGCCCTTAGGAGCTTCGATTCTGCCCATCTGGATACCTGTGAGTGTTTCGTATAACTTCTTAGTTACTGGTCCCATCTCGTCCATACCACTTGGTAAGCAGATTTCCTTGCCGTGATCAACTATCTTTCCTACAGGAGAGATAACTGCTGCTGTACCGCAAAGACCACATTCAGCAAAGTCCTTAACTTCATCAAAGAGAACTTCTCTTTCTTCAACTTCAAGTCCAAGGTATTCCTTAGCAACGTGTACTAATGAACGTCTTGTGATAGATGGTAAGATACTATCTGACTTAGGTGTTACAACCTTGCCGTCCTTAGTAACAAAGAGGAAGTTAGCTCCGCCTGTCTCTTCAACCTTAGTTCTTGTAGCTGGGTCAAGATACATATTCTCAGCATATCCTTCTGCGTGAGCTGTTACGATTGCGTGAAGGCTCATTGCATAGTTAAGACCAGCCTTGATATGACCTGTTCCGTGTGGTGCTGCTCTATCAAAATCTGAAACCTTGATTGTAAGTGGCTTAGCACCGCCCTTGAAGTATGGTCCAACAGGTGTTGTAAATACTCTGAACTGATATTCATCAGCAGGCTTAACACCTATAACTGGATTGCTTCCGAACATATATGGACGGATATAAAGTGATGCACCTGAACCATAAGGTGGTACCCAGTCCTCATTAGCTCTTACTGTTTCAGCAATAGCTTCTACGAACTTATCTTCTGGGAATACTGGCATTTCAAGTCTTCTACAAGAATCTGCCATTCTGCTTGCGTTCATATCTGGTCTGAAAATAACTGTGTGACCATTCTCTGTTGTGTATGCCTTCATACCTTCAAAACATGACTGTGAATACTGTAATACACCAGCACATTCGCTGATAACGACTTTATCATCATCTGTGATAACACCATTATCCCATGCTCCATTCTTATAATTAGCTACGAATCTCTTATCAGTCTTTACATAGCCAAATCCTAAATTAGACCAATCAATATCTTTCTTTGCCATAACTTTATACTTCCTTTCGTATTCGACAGTCTACTCACCTTACTGTCAGGAGCTTCTACAATACCAGCCATAAATGTCTGCTTTGCTGTAAAATGTCCTTACAACACCGCTGACAACCAGTAAATACGCTGACCCCTTGGCATAACACTCTTTCTTTGGTGTTTACTATAATGGATCCCATCGATTAATTAAATTAGGGATATTTTATACCCACATTTTATATAAGTCAATAAATTTTGCCTATCTAATAATTTCACAAGTATATTTTTTATGTATTTTACAGCTTTTTGAGCCGCGCTATTAGTCCAGCGCCGCTTCGCCGCACTGGACACGCGGGCGTTCGCCCTATCAGACATAATGCAAAGCCACAATTTTGTGCAAGCACAACTGTGTCTTTACATTATGTCTGGCACGGCTCATTGCTTTCGCGATCATTCATAGCTTGTAATCTGTGTGTAGAAGTTGTCGTAGTCTGTTCTGCCTTCTCCTGTGAATGCGATTGCTGTTCTTGGGTGCTGGTTAGCATTTCCTGTAATCATATACTGGACGTCACACCCCCATACAACTCCGGCTTTCTTAAGTGGAACCATATGATTTTCAATGAACTTAAGAACTGGTGAAATTCTGTACTTTGGATTTCTTAAGAAGCCCATAAGAAGCTCTGTATAACAGTTGCCTGCACCTCTGCCCATTCCGCTCATTGTAACATCAAGATAGCTTACACCTATTGTGCACGCCTCAATAGTATTGGCAAATGCAAGCTGCTGGTTATTGTGTGCATGTATACCAACTCTCTTTCCGTATTTCTCAGCAATCCTGATATATTTATCTGCAAGTCTTCTTATCTGTTCAGGATAAAGTGAACCGTAGCTGTCTACAAGGTAGATTACGCTTGCCTTGCTCTGTGCAGCAAGAAGTTCAAGTGCAAGGTCTAACTCATTCTCACTTGCTGTAGAGATAGCCATAATATTAATAGTAACTTCATATCCCATATCTGCACAGTAATTAATCATCTCTATAGCCGCAGGTATAGTATTAATATATGTAGCTACCCTTACCATATCTATAACACTTTCAGACTTAGGAATTATATCCTTCTTGTAATCAGTTCTTCCTACGTCTGCCATAACAGAAATCTTTAAGTCTGTATCATTATCACCAACGATAGCTCTTATATCTTTCTCATCGCAGAACTTCCACTTGCCGTAATCCTCAACCTTAAAGACTTCCTTTGATGCCTTATATCCAAATTCCATATAATCAACGCCTGCGGCTACATTTGCCTTATACAAATCGCGCACAAAATCTTCGCTGAATTCAAAATTGTTAACAAGACCTCCATCTCTAAGTGTACAATCAACGACCTTAATATCTGGTCTGAATGATACTAACTCGCCTTTCTGTTCCATAGTAATCCTCCATTCTTTCCCGGTAAAAGCTAAGAAAATAATTCGCGCACCGGGTGTTCTCAATCTAGTATCAGTGTGCAGGAAAAGATTGCATATGCCTGATATGCTTCTGCACACGCTTTATTATACTTTAAAGCGTTACACTTTAAAGTGCTAAATTGTCATTATTATACCACTATATTTAATTTTGTAAAGTACTAATTGCATCTTCCATAATATCCATCATATCTAAAAGTCCGTTAAGGTATTCTTTCTGGCTTGTAAATTTTCTTTTAGTAACTGTCCATATAAAATGTGGCACTCCATTTACTTTAAAATCCAAAGCCCCACCGAAGCTTTCAAGAAGTTTAGGAATTGCATCAGAATCTATATCAGCCTTAGGATATATATTCATAACTGTTCTCCAGTTAGATGCACCTCCTGCCGGATTAGCGGCAGTTTCGCCCTTAATCTCCATAATTCCTATCTTATGTGCCTTGCTCTTTATAAGTGCTACCATCAAAAGATTAGAAGCACACGAAGGAATACTTCCATATCTGTCTGAGAGTTCATCTTTCATATCTGACAATTCTTCCCTCGTTTCAAGTGCTGCAATCCTTTTATAGATATCTAATTTCTGGTATTCGCTCTTAATATATGAAGCTGGAATATATGCATCAACTTCCAGATCAACAGTAGTCTCAAAACTGTATTCGTTCTTTATGCCCTTTAAGTTATTGACTGCCTGATTAAGCATTTTACAATACAAGTCATAACCTACTGCCGCCATATGCCCGTGCTGGCTCTTTCCAAGCACATTTCCTGCACCTCTTATCTCAAGGTCTTTCATAGCAATCTTAAAGCCCGAACCAAGGTCAGAGAATTCCTTTATAGCACTTAATCTCTTCTCTGCAACCTCGGATATCATCTTATCCCTTTTGTACATAAGAAAAGCATATGACGTTCTTGTACTTCGTCCAACTCTTCCCCTTAACTGGTAAAGCTGGGAAAGCCCGAACTGGTCAGCATTTTCTATAATCATAGTGTTACAGTTAGGTATATCCATACCTGTTTCTATAATTGTCGTAGATACAAGAACATCTATCTCTCCATTGACGAACTCATACATAATCTTTTCAAGCATACGCTTATCCATCTGTCCATGTGCATACGCAACAACCGCATCAGGAACAAGATTTTGTATATACTCAGCACGTTCCTCAATGTCCCTTACCTTGTTGTATACATAATACACCTGTCCATTTCGTGCAAGTTCTCTTGTAACCGCCTCTCTTATCATCTCATCATTATGTTCTGTAACAAATGTCTGTATCGGATGTCTGTCCACCGGCGGCTCTTCAAGAACACTCATATCCCTAATACCGACAAGGCTCATATGAAGTGTTCTTGGAATAGGAGTTGCACTTAATGTAAGAACGTCTATGTTGTTCTTTAATTCTTTAATCTTTTCTTTATGTGCAACACCAAAACGCTGTTCCTCATCAATAATAAGCAGTCCCAGATCCTTAAACTGCACATCCTTTGACAATACACGGTGCGTTCCTATAACAACATCTATCGTGCCATTCTTAAGCCCTTCAATCGTCTTTTTATTCTGTGCACTTGTCCTGAAGCTTGACAACTGACCGACATTAACAGGAAAGCCTTTCATTCTCTCCTCAAATGTTGAAAAATGCTGGCTTGCAAGCACCGTTGTAGGAACAAGGTAAGCCACCTGCTTGCCGTCCTGAACAGCCTTAAATGCAGCTCGTATTGCAACTTCTGTCTTTCCATAGCCGACATCGCCGCATATAAGTCTGTCCATAACCCTGCCGCTTTCCATATCCTTCTTGGTATCCTCAATGGCATTAAGCTGATCATCCGTCTCCTCATAAGGAAACATTTCCTCAAATTCCTTCTGCCATACAGTATCCTGTGAAAATCTGTAGCCCTCAACCTTCTGCCTTATCGCATAAAGCCTTACAAGCTCTTTAGCCACTTCCTCAACTGCCCCTGTAACCTTGGCTTTTGTCTTCTTCCACTCAACACCACCAAGACTGTTAAGCTTAGGCTTTTTCTCCGTATCCTGATTAGCGTACTTCTGCAGACGGTCAAGCTGTGTTGCAAGCACATATAGATTGCCGTTATTCGCATACGCAATCTTAATATAATCCTTCTCAACACCTTCTACCTGTATCTTTTCTATTCCCTTGTATACACCAAGTCCGTGGCTCTCGTGCACAACATAATCACCTATATTAAGTTCGTTAAAGCTGGCAATGTTCTTTCCATCGTGCTTTTTCTTCTTAAGCTTCTTCATCTTTCTTGCACTGAATATATCATTCTCTGCAATAACAACAAATGAAAGAACAGGATACTCAAAGCCTTTATGCAGGCTCCCATATGTCACTATAATAAGCCCGCTTCCGTAATCCTTATTAAAATCCTCGCTGTAAAAGCTGGCAATTCCAAGCTTTCCCAGATCATCAACTATTCTTAATGCCCTCGTTCTTGAACTGCATACAAGTATTGTTGTATATCCATTTTTCTTGTACTTTTCCAAATCCTTAGCCAGATACTCAAAACTGTTATTATATGAGCTTATGCTTCTTGCCGTGATGTACATAGAATAATCTATCTCAAAGCCCTCAGGCTTATAATCAAGTGTCGTTAATATAAGCTTTTTATTATTCCTTAAATCACTGATAATCTCATTCATAGCCTTGACCTTATTAGTCTGGCTTGGAAGCACATAACCTGCAGCAAGACGGTTCTTCATACTCTCGTTGTATTCATACAATGTCAGCTCATTACATTCTTTCAGCCTGTTAGGCTCGTCTAACACAACAAGAGTATTCTCCTCTGGAAAATACTCTGCCAGTCCAACTGTATCTGCCACAATTGTATCTGTGAACTTCTCATAATTACCGGTACGCTCGACATCTGCAACAAGCTTGTTAAGATTATTACCGGCCTCAATCTGCTCCTTTGTACGCTTTCTCTTACCATAATCAAAACACTCTAGCTGCCTGTCGCACTCTTTCTTAATATTGTACAGACCATTTTTTAACTCATCTTCTGTAAATATATATTCAGTAGCCGGGAAAATGCTGTAGCTTTGGAGCCTTTCAATCGACCTCTGGCTCTCAACATCGAACATTCTTATAGAATCAACTTCCGTATCCCACAGCTCAATTCTAACCGGTGCTTCATCTGTGTATGAGAAAATATCTATAATTCCACCACGTATTGCAAACTGTCCCTTGTCCTCCACCATTCCAGTACGCACAAAGCCCATAGCCACCAGCTTCTTTGCCAGCTTCTCTGGTTCTATTTCGCTGGAATAATCAAGGGTTATAACTGCCTCCTTAAATCTTTCGACAGGTATGAGCCTGTCTGCAATTCCGTCCATAGTTGTAACAACTGTAAGCACTCCCTCGCCCGTACTGCTATGGTTGATTATACGGCTTATACATCTTAATCTCTCGCCTGTAATCTGGTTGCCGTGTACGTCCGCACTATAGAATATGGCATCCTTGGCTGGATAGTATATTGCTTCTTTATTAAAAAATGAAGCATCATCACACATTTTTCTTGCTTTTGCTTCATCACTTGTAACAATAAGCATATACTTATATCCTGATGCTATTGCACTTGATATGTGCACCTTCTGTGTATCAATACAGCCGCTTATAAGCACAGTTCTTCCGCCGTCTTTGCCAAGCTCTTTATTTAATTGTTCAACTGCCGCCGTATTATTTACAGGGTCAAAAAATGTGTTCAAAATATCTGCTCCTTATCCATTGAATTTATTCATTCCACTTTCAATACCTTCTGTCATTATGCACTCTACTGCCTCACAGGCTCTCTTAGTTCCCTCTCTTAAAGCTGGATAAAGTTCCTCCGGAAATCTTCCAAGAACCCAGTCAGCAAGATCCCAGCCCTTTGGCTTATCCCCAACTCCGAATTTAACTCTCTTAAACTGGTCACTTCCAAGGTGTGCAATTATGCTCTTAATTCCATTGTGTCCGCCTGCACTTCCCTTTGGACGGAGTCTTAACCTTCCCGGTTCAAGGCTTATATCATCAAATATAACAATTAAATCATCTATATCTGCCTTGTAATAATCCATAACTTCTCTTATACACTCGCCTGAATTATTCATATAAGTCATAGGCTTTACAAGAATTACTTTCTGTCCTTCTATAACACCTTTTCCTATAAGGCCTTTATGTTTAGATGTGTCTACACTTATATTATATTGGTCGGCAAGTTCATCTATGCAGGCGAAACCAACATTGTGTCTTGTTCCTGCGTATTGTGCTCCTGGGTTGCCTAATCCTGCTATTATATACATATTTTGTTCCTTCCTTTGGTGGGGATTTATAATTATTTTATATTGTACAGATTTTGGGGAGGTTATTCAATGTATTATTGAATATATTATTGGGTGTATTATCAGGTGTGCTGGAAAAATAAACTGCCATCAGGTTAGTAGACTGATGGCAGTTATTTCATTAAGATACTTTTTCGTCTGGGTGTTCTATATGACCTGTGATTTCGCCGTCATAGATTTCGTATATCTCATCTGAAAGATAGTTAAGTTCTTCTGTGTCGTGGCACGCAATTATTATAAGTGAACCATTGGCTTTAAGCTCATCTAAAAGTCCCTTTATAAGTCCTGCTCCTGCCTCATCAAGTGCATTGATAGGCTCATCAAGAATAACTATATCAGGGCGTTCCATTATAGCCGCCGCAATTCCTAATCTCTGCTTCATTCCTAATGAATATTTCTTAAATGTTCTCTTATCGTCCGGGTCAAGTCCGACCTTTCTTATAGCATCTCTTATCTCATCATCACTAATACGGTTCTGGATAGATGCAAGTATCTTTAGGTTCTTAAAACCTGTATAATTGCTTATAAATGAAGGATTCTCAATTAAAATCCCTATACTTGGCGGAAATGAAATGTGCCTGCCAAGCTCCTTATCGTTAATGTATACCTTTCCTGATGTTGGAAGTATAAGCCCGCTTATAGCCCTCATAAGCATTGTCTTACCTGAACCATTCTTACCTTTAAGTCCTATAACTTTCCCGCTCTCTAGTGTCAGGTTAATATTCTTTAATACCTCAGCACTTTTGAATGACTTGCAATAATCTTCAAGTCTTACCACTGTACCCATATGCGTACCTCCTCATTACTCTTTTAAAGTTATTCACTATTATAATCATTTAACATTAAAATCACTTATAGCTTTATTTATAATAACACTTTTTAAGCTAATTGTATATACACAATGTACATGTATACACTAATAATCTGTCATTAATATATAATTATAAATTCATTTACATTACAGCTAATCGTGTGTAATATTATTATATAATGATACCAGAGTCAAAGGGTCTAAACCCGCATAAGCTTGCTCATAGGTGGGGGCTTTTGACCCCAACATCATATAATGCAGATACTAAAAGTATAAAAGTTATTATTCCTTAGCAAAATAACTTTTTTACCTATAGCACACCTAACACCGAAAGAGGTATTCTATGGCTTCAAGATTTGAAATATCACAGCAGATTTATAATTCAGCCTATGCTATGCACTCTGCCCATTCACATTCATATTATGAGCTTTATTATCTTATGAATGGCTCGTGCAATATGTTTATACACGATAATACATACCGTATGGAAGCTGGCACAATATTGTTTATTCCTGATAACGTGCTTCATAAGACCACTTATCTTAATAACGCTTATCACGAACGCCTTTATATAGAATTCACTGACGATTATATAAGCGACCTTATCGACATACTAGGCTTTGAACAGTTTAAAGATACATTTTATATGCACTTCTTCTCAATACCGGATAATCACAGGCACGAATTCCTATCTATATTCAGTGTTCTGATTAACGAAAGACAGAACAGTAATGCTCTTTCACCCTGTGTATACAAGAATTACCTGCAAAATCTGTTAATACTGCTCTGCCGGTACTGTGATAACAAGCCTGCTTCCCCTGCAAGCCTTGTTGATACTGTATCCATCGCAGATGTATCCGTACAAAAGGCTATGAATTATATTATGCTTAATTATAATAAAGATATTACACTTGATGAAATAGCTGATATGCTTCATCTGAACCCATCTTATTTTTCTAAAAAGTTTAAAGCTGTTAACGGATTTGGATTTAAGGAATACCTCAATACAATAAGAATTAACCATTCTGAGCAACTTCTTTTAGAAACGGATATGAGCATAACAGAGATTGCACTTGAATGCGGTTATGATAACAGCAACTATTTTGGTGATGCCTTCAAACACCTCAACCACTTATCGCCAACACAATTCCGCAAAGCAAAGGGTAATAAAGGAATATAGTGCGAGTGTGCATCCCCGGCACATAAAAATAACTAACAAAGCCTCCAGTGTTATATACACCGGAGGCTTTTATTAATTATTTAATATCAAAATGGCATTAATAATATGATGGGCTGTCCTCAATAACTATCTTAACACCATTCTCGCCAACATATCTTGAGTTAGCTTTTATAGTGCTGTTGCTTTCAACTATGCAGTTCTCAATATAAGCATTATCACCTATATAAGCATTATTCATAATTATTGAATTCTTAACAACTGCGTTATTACCAATATATATCTTCTTGAACAGCACTGAATTCTCAACTGTACCATTAACGATACAGCCACAGGATACAAGGCTGTTAGAAACATTTGCCCCATAATTATACTTAGCTGGTGGCAGATCCTCAACCTTAGAATATATATCCGGATACTGCTTGAAGAAGTAATCTCTTACATCTCTCTTTAAGAAGTCCATATTGGTCTTATAATATGAATCTACTGATGATATATTATTCCAGTATGTATCAAGCATATAGCCATATATCTTCTTGATATTTCTGTATCTTACAAGAATATCCCTTACAAAATCGTATCTGTCTTCTTCAGCAGCTTTCTCAAGAAGTTCAATAAGAAGCCTTCTTCTTACAACATAGATACCTGTTGATACTGTTGAAAGATTAGTCTCTAACGGCTTCTCATCAATATCTGTTATACGTCCCTCGTCTGTAAGTGCAACAACTCCGTATCTTCCAATATCTGCTCTGTTATCAAGCTTCTTTACGACAACTGTAACATCTGCCTTCTTCTCAATATGATATTGAAGAATCTTGTTATAATCAAGCTTATATATTCCATCACCAGAGGCTATTACAACATATGGCTCGTGGCTTGACTTTAAGAAATCTATATTCTGATACAATGAATCTGCTGTTCCTCTGTACCAGCTGCTGCTCTCAGCAGTGATAGTAGGTGTGAACACATAAAGTCCACCCTGTTTTCTACCAAAATCCCACCATTTAGATGAGCTTAAATGCTCATTAAGTGAGCGTGCATTATACTGTGTTATTACTGCAACCTTCTGGATATGCGAATTCGACATATTACTAAGTGCGAAATCTATTGCTCTGTAGCTTCCTGCAACAGGCATTGAAGCAATAGCTCTCTTATTAGTCAATTCGCGCATCATTCTGTTATTACCACCTGCTAATACTATACCTATTGCTTTCATTCAACTTCACCTGCCTTAATAATAATTCCTCCGCTTGGCAACAATCCATCTGGATAATCTTCAACAGTTGTAACACCTGATATAGCTGTGTTCTTTCCAACCTTAACTCCATCAGGAACAACTGAACACTCACCAATTGTTACAAGTCCAGAATTATATATCTTAGGAAGTTTAACATTAGGTACTTCTTCTCCTACACCAAGCTCTACGTTGTCACCTATAACAACTTCCTCTGCAATTATTGACTTATTAACGATTGTATTCTTACCAATAACAGAATTATTCATAATAATTGAATCTCTGACTACGGCACCTTCTTCGATAGTAACACCAGAACCTATTACTGAATTATATATTCTTCCATATACTTCTGTTCCATCACCAATAATACTCTTCTCTATAAATGTATTATCCGCAATATACTGTGGTGGAATTGTATCTGTTCTTGTATATATCTTCCAGAATTCTTCATAAAGATTAAATACTGGAATAATATCTATAAGTTCCATATTAGCTTCCCAATATGAGCTTAATGTTCCTACATCCTTCCAATAACTGTTATATTCGTATGCAAATATTCTCTTATTATTATTGAAGCAATATGGAATTACATGCTTACCAAAATCACATTCCTGCTGATCCTTAAGCTTAATAAGTGCGTCCTTTAATACACTCCACTTAAATATGTAGATACCCATTGAAGCAAGATTGCTCTTAGGATTAGCTGGCTTTTCTTCAAATTCTGTTATTCTGTTGTCCGAATCTGTAACAACTATACCAAATCTGCTTGCTTCCTCAATTGGAACAGGCATAGCTGCGATTGTAATATCGGCATTATTAGCCTTGTGATAATCTAACATTATCTTATAATCCATCTTGTAAATATGGTCGCCAGATAATATAAGAACATACTCTGGATTGTACTGTTCCATATATTCAAGATTCTGGTAGATAGCATTAGCAGTTCCTGTATACCATTCACTATTGGTACTCTTCTCATATGGAGGAAGAACTGTTACACCACCTACATTACGGTCCAGATCCCAAGGAATACCTATTCCTATATGGGAATTAAGACGAAGGGGACGATACTGTGTAAGGACACCTACCGTATCAATTCCTGAGTTAATACAGTTGCTTAATGGAAAGTCTATTATTCTGTACTTACCACCAAATGCTACTGCTGGTTTCGCAACCTTAGCCGTCAGAACACCGAGTCTGCTACCCTGTCCACCGGCTAACAGCATTGCTATCATTTCTTTTTTAATCATGCTACCACCTCTGATGTTTATTTTACTATCTTAAGTTGTATAAATTATATCATATATTTTCCATTAAGTAAAAATAATTTTGCATTTTTTTGATAATTTTTCGTACAATTTCTTAATCAGTATTTTTTAAGTACTTAACAACAAAACAATTTGAAAAAAAAAGCTTTTAGGCATATAATCTTACTTGAATTAGTTTAAGAAAGGAAATTCCTATGTTTACAATTGATTTTAATACTCCAATACATGTACATTTTATCGGAATCGGCGGAATAAGCATGAGCGGTCTTGCAAAGATTCTTCTTGATCGTCATTTTACCGTATCCGGTTCTGATGCACATATATCAGATTTAACAACTGAATTACAGCAGGACGGATGTATAATCTCTTATCCACAGTCTGCTGACAATATCACAGGTGACATTGACCTTGTTGTATACACAGCCGCAATCCACCCTGATAATCCTGAACTTAAAGCTGCTGTTGATGCTGGTATCCCAACACTGACAAGAGCTGAGCTTCTCGGACAGATTATGAAGAATTACCATACCGCAGTAAATGTAGCTGGTACTCACGGTAAGACTACTACAACTTCTATGATTACTGAAATTCTTCTTGCTGCTGATGCTGACCCTACAATCTCAGTAGGAGGCATACTTAACAGCATAGGCGGTAATATAAGAGTTGGACGTTCTGACCTTTTCGTTACAGAAGCCTGCGAATACACTAACAGCTTCTTATCATTTAACCCTACTATCAATATTATACTTAATGTCAAAGCTGACCACCTTGATTTCTTCAAAGACCTTGATGATATACGTCATTCGTTCAAGCTTTTTACTGAAAAGCTTCCATCTGACGGAACACTTATCATCAACTCAGACATAGACAATTATGAATATTTTTATAAGGATACTGACTGTGAAGTCATAACATTTGGTTCTAACCCTGAAAAGAGTATGTATAGTGCAACAAATATCACTTACGACAAATATGGCTGCTGTTCATATACTCTTCTTATTAATAATGAAGATAGTGGAACAATTGAATTATCAGTTCCTGGTCTTCACAATGTATACAATTCACTTTCAGCTGTAGCTGCAGCCTTTAAGCTTGGCATAAGCATAGACAATATCAAGGCCGGTCTTAAGCATTTCACAGGTACTAACCGAAGATTTGAAAAGAAAGGCGAATTCAATGGTGTCACCGTAATTGATGATTATGCACACCACCCTGATGAGATAACAGCTACCCTTAATTCAGCTAAGAATTATCCACATAATAAAATATGGTGCGTATTCCAGCCACATACTTATTCAAGAACCAAAGCTTTGATGCCAGAATTTGCTAAAGCATTAAGCCTTGCTGATAATATTGTGCTCGCCAAAATATATCCTGCAAGAGAAACAGATAATCTTGGCATAAGTTCTGCTGACCTTATGGAACTTATTAAAGCAGAAGGCAAAGATTGCTACTATTACGAATCTTTTGAGGACATCGAAAAATTTTTATTAAATAATTGTATCAACGGCGACCTGTTGATAACTATGGGGGCCGGAGATGTATATAAAATTGGCGAAGAACTTCTAAAATAGCCATTTTTTACACATTTTTATATTTTGTCAACAAAGTTATCCACATTATCCACATTTTTATCCCGTTATGCACGGTTTAAGAATGTGGATTTTTTTGTGAAAAATCACATTGTTAAAAATACAGCAATTTACTGACTTTTCTTAATTCTATCCACGAGTTATCCACATTATCCACATTATCCACATTGATAACCACCTGCTTTTAGCTTGCTTTTCATTTATTATCCACTATGCTATAATGAGCACAAATAAGTGGGAACAAGGAGGGTAAGTCTGCCTTTACAGACTTATTAACATAGATATATGAGTAGTTTAATTTTATCCACAGAATCAAGTGAAGGATACACATCCGTTTCTAATATTTTTATCAGCGAGTATGTTCCTGGTGCTAATGGTGAATTTGTAAAAGTTTACCTTTATCTTCTGCACCTTATGTCGTTACGAAGCAATAACATAAGCATTTCCCTGCTTGCTGATACATTTAACCAGACAGAAGCTGATATTATGAGAGCTCTGCGTTACTGGGACAGCCTTGATGTTATATCACTTTCCTTTAATGGTCCCGGCAACGGCCTGTCCAACATTGTACTTCGTGATATTAAGCACACTGGGCAAGCTGCTAATGCTATGGCTGACCCAATAGCTGCTGAAAGTGCTTCAGTTAATAGTACTTCTTCATACCAGACTGAAACTGTGAGAGCTGCCAAGCCTGATATTAAACAGACCGAGGTTATATACACAGCAGAGCCTTCAAAAGTATCCTATTCAAAGGAACAGCTTAACGGTTTTCTTGCTAATGACAACTTTTCAATGCTTCTGTTCGTTATTGAGCAGTATATGGGACGTCCACTTTCCACTAAGGAAACCAATTCCATTGTATATTTCTACGATGGATTGAAGCTTTCAACTGACCTTATTGAATATCTTTTTGAATATTGTGTAGAACACAACAAAAAAAGCATTAACTACATTGAAAAAGTCGCTCTTTCGTGGGCTTCCAAGAATATACATACAATCGCCGAAGCTAAAGAGGAGACTTCTAACCACACAGATTATGTATACCAGATTATGAAAGCATTTGGCCTATCTAACAGAGAACCTGCACAGCACGAAAAGGCTATGATTGCCAAATGGGCTGACACTTACTGCTTTGATACCGATATGATAATTGAGGCCTGCAACAGGACAATCAAAGCTATACACCAGCCAAGCTTTGAATATGCCGACACCATACTTGCTAACTGGAAGAATTCCAATGTAAGCTCATTAGAAGATGTTAAAAAAGCCGATGCCGCATATGCCGCTGGCAACAATATAAAGCCTAAACAGACAGCTTCTTCAAAGCCGGCTAACAACCGTTTTAACAATTTCCAGCAAAGAGACAAGAAGTCTGATGACTGGTACAATTCACTACTTAGCAACAATAACTAGAAAGGTTTAAACTATGCCGCTTACCAATACCCAATATGCCTCAGTTATGCGTGTATATGACGATATACGCTCACATAATCAGGCATTACAGACTGAACGCTATAACGAAGTCGTTAATAAATGTCCTGAATATAGTTTAATTGAGAATGAGATAATCACGCTTTCTATGAAAGAAGCTTCAAGGCGTATTGTTTCTGATTCATCAGACACGGATTTAGATGAATATAACTTAAAACTCAAAAAGCTGATTGCCAGAAAAGCTGAATTACTCGCCTCAATCGGCAAACCAAAAGATTATCTTGATGATATCTATACATGTCCGGTATGCCACGATACCGGTTATGTTAATGGTTCACGTTGTTCTTGTTTTAAGAAAAAGGCTATTGACCTTATATATGAAGACTCTAACCTTAAGAACATAACTTCAAGTGAGAATTTCTCTACATTTTCATTTGAATGGTACGATAAGAAACAGGTCGATCCTGTCACAGGGCTCACACCTTACAATAATATGCACAAAGTTCTTGATGTATGCCAGTCTTTTGTACAGACCTTTGATAATAGTTTCTCTAACCTGCTATTAACAGGCGAGACCGGCGTTGGAAAGACATTTCTTGCCAACTGTATCGCTAAGGAATTATTAGACACTTACCACAGTGTGATATACCTGACTGCAACTGAGTTCTTTAAATGCTTTGAGAACAGCGATTTCAGACGTAACCTTGATAACAGTATAGATGTTAATTACTTTCTTGAATGTGACCTGTTAATAATTGATGATCTTGGTACGGAAAGCAGCAACTCTTACACTAATTCTAAACTTTTTTATGTAATTAATGAGAGGCTTCTCCGCAATAAAAGTGTGATAATATCATCAAATTTTACAATTTCACAGATTGAGGATTTCTACTCAGAAAGAATATTCTCAAGAATAATAAGCTCATATACAATTCTAAGATTATTTGGAACTGATATACGTTACCTTAAACGAACCAAGATGCTTAAGAATTGATAATTCATATCATTAATTATATTTCAGTTGTAGAAGTCATTTTAATCATTTTAATTATGCTAAAGTGATTGACTTATAATGTAATTAAGATTATATTTAACTATGTATGTTTATTCAGTTAGTTGTAAATGCTTATATTACTTCTATAACCGAATTAATATATATGCGGTAATGCAAAGCACTCCGCATACATTCGTGGGTGATAATACCCATATCCCAATATATTTATAATCATATACAATGGAGGACAATACAATGCCACGAGACGAACGTCATACTGCAACAATTCCATACGGAACATTAGGAATAGTACCATTAAAGAGCTGTTCTAAAATGGGCGAAAAGGTTGATGATTACCTTGTACAATGGAGAGAACAAAGAGAACATGAGAATCAGTCTAATCTTGCTTTTAGCGGATACAAAAGAGACAGCTATGTTGTAAGTGCAAGCACACCTAGATTCGGTTCAGGAGAAGGTAAGGGTGTCCTTAACGATTCTATACGTGGCTACGATTTATATATTATGGTTGACGTATGCAACTACAGCATTGAATATTCACTCTGTGGTACAACTAACCATATGTCACCTGATGATCACTATGCAGACCTTAAGAGAGTAATCGCAGCTGCAGGTGGAAAGGCAAGAAGAATTAATGTTATTATGCCTTTCCTTTATGAAAGCAGACAGCACAAAAGATCAGGAAGAGAATCTCTTGATTGTGCACTTATGCTTCAGGAACTTACAGCCATGGGCGTTGAAAATATTATCACATTTGATGCACATGACCCTAGAGTACACAATTCAATTCCTCTTAAGGGATTTGAATCAGTATCTTGTACTTATCAGTTCATCAAGTATCTTTTACTTGGTGTTGACGACCTTCACATCGACAGCGAACATATGATGGTTATCAGCCCTGATGAGGGTGGTATGGGACGTGCTGTATACTTTGCCAATGTACTTGGTCTTGATATGGGTATGTTCTATAAGAGAAGAGATTATACTAAGATTGTCAACGGACGTAATCCTATCGTTGCACATGAATTCCTTGGTACTAATGTAGAAGGCAAGGACGTTATTATTATTGATGATATGATTTCATCTGGTGAAAGTATGATTGATGTTGCTTCTGAGTTAAAGAAGAGAGGTGCAAGCAGAGTATTCTGTGCTACTACATTCGGTCTTTTCACTAATGGTTTCGATAAGTTTGATGAAGCTTACGAAAAAGGTATCATTGATAAGATTCTTACTACTAATCTTGTATACCAGCCAGATGAACTTCTTTCTAAGCCTTGGTATATCAATGTAGATATGAGCAAGTATATGGCTCTCCTTATCGATACACTTAACCACGACTCTTCAATCAGCGACCTTCTTAATCCTGTTGACAGAATACAGAAAAGAGTTAAAGAATATAATGAAAGATATACAAAATAATTATTAAACAAATGAGATATGGAACTGTTTCACTGAATATCAGTGTGCAGTTCCTTTTTTTATTTTATATATTTTTAGTTAATTAGAATACTCAGTAATGGCTGATAGTACAAATATTATTAAAATAAAGGTATATGATAAATAAAGCAACACATATAAAATACATATAAAAACGGTTACTATATTATCTCTATGTAATATAGTAACCGTTACTTTAAGTTATTCAATTGTTCTTCCTCCAAATCATTACTTTACCTAATTATCTATTCTACAATGAATATAATTATTAATAATGCTTGGTATGTGTTATATTTCCATTGGATTATACCTGCCTTTCTCAATTCCTTATAATCTATATTAACATTCTTAATGAATGGTATCGATATAGTCTATGTATTAATATATTGTCTGCTGAACTTGTCTTCTTTAATATAATTAATATATGTTGTTATATCGATTTATTAATATGTTTAAGGTCTTGTTTGTTTATAATTGTATATTAACACTCACTTATGATTTTGTCAACTCTTTTTTTGATTATTTTTAATTTATTTTTAAATTATATTTTACTTTTGCGTGTTATATTAAATTGTTTGAATTGTTTGTGAATTGATTATTATTGTATACACATTTGCGAATAATAAGCCTGTTATCCCGGCCTCTGCGTAATCTGGATAATAGGCGTGTAACTATGCCCGATATATTTATATTTTGCTACATATCGTATTCTTTATATAGTCTTTCCAGTTCTTTCTTATCTGTTAATTTAACAAGCTTGTCTGAACGTCCATCTTTCAATGCATTATACAAACTGAGCAAATCTTTTTTGTTATTAAATACTTTTCTAAATAACGTGTCTTTAAATCTTCTATTAATCTCCATATCCACCTCTGTATCTTTAAAACTTACTCTCTGTGTCCATATTATTAAAATACATAGCTAATTTTATATTATTAATAATATCTTTTATTTATTATGTCACACATATATATTATTTTTGCAATATACTTTTGATACTTTTAGGCATTTTAATAAAATTAGCGCAAGAAAGAACGAAAGATGCTGACAAGTTACTTACAAACGGCGAATGACACTATAATATGACTACTTCGTAGTCACTCAGAAGTTTCTTCGAAACTTCTGATGCGTTAAAGAACAACACAAAGCTTATGTTATAATAAAAATCCCAGCTCATACTCACATGAGTTGTATGAACCGGGATTTATACTTGTTTTGATTATTCTAGCTGATATATACCAGCCATATGCTATACATTATTATTACGCTTCTTCTTATGAAATAACTAAAAGATATCTTGGTATTATACAAGATGATAAAGACTCGGTGTTTCTGAGTGTTAATTTATAACATATCTATCATTACCCAAATATAAATTTTATTAGTATTCGCTATAAAGTATTATTATTATATGATGATATAAATAATGTAATTGAGTAGAACAAATATTCAAAGGATGCAACATTTTAAGATAAATTGTTGCATCCTTTTGAATTTTTATACTTATATTTTAACAAAAAACAGAGCGGTACATAATGCACCACTCTGTCCTAAATATTATGAAAATAAGAAAATTAAACTGACAATATTAGAAATCTACTTCTGTATCATAGTAGCAGCACTTAAGGAGCTTCTCCATCTCTTCCTGACTTGGCTGACGTGGGTTAGAACCTGTACAAGCATCGCTGATTGCATTAGCTGCTACTTCTGGGAGCTTAGCAAGGAATTCATCTTCTGGAACAATTCCCTGTTCTGCTGGAAGACCACCTTCGCCATAGTTCTTAATGCACTGTGGAATATTAAGCTCATCATTCATCTTACGAAGCATTGCGATTAAGTTATCAATCTTAGCTTCTGTTGTATCACCGCCTAATCCTAAGAAGTCAGCTATGTATGCATAACGCTTAGCTGCTGTCTCATCCTTAGAATTGTACTTGATAACCTTTGGAAGATACATAGCATTAGCTGCACCGTGGATAATATGTCCGCCTTCAAACGCTGCACCAGTCTTATGTGCCATTGAATGAACGATACCAAGTAATGCGTTAGAGAATGCCATACCTGCAAGACACTGTGCATTGTGCATTGCATCTCTCTTTTCCATATCTTCGTTATATGAACCAACAAGATCGTCCTTAATCATCTTCATAGCATGAAGTGCAAGTGCATCTGTATAATCGCAGTTAGCTGTAGATACATATGCCTCAATGGCGTGTGTCATAGCATCCATACCTGTATGTGCTACAAGCTTCTTAGGCATTGTCTCTGCAAGCTCTGGATCAACAATAGCTACATCTGGTGTAATCTCAAAGTCAGCTAATGGATATTTAATACCTTTCTCATAATCTGTTATAACTGAGAATGCTGTAACTTCTGTAGCTGTACCTGATGTAGATGAGACTGCACAGAAATGAGCTTTCGTACGAAGCTTTGGTAAGCCGAATACCTTGCACATATCCTCAAATGTTGTATCTGGATATTCATATTTAATCCACATAGCCTTGGCTGCATCGATAGGAGAACCACCACCAATAGCTACTATCCAGTCTGGCTGATATTCTTCCATAACCTTTGCACCCTTCATAACTGTATCAACTGAAGGGTCTGATTCGATACCCTCGAATAACTTAACTTCCATTCCAGCTTCCTTAAGATAATCTTCTGCTCTCTGAAGAAATCCGAAACGCTTCATTGAGCCACCACCAACACAGATGATAGCCTTCTTTCCTTTAAGAGTCTTAAGTGCTTCAAGAGCTCCTTTACCATGATATAAATCTCTTGGTAATGTAAAACGTACCATAACCCAATACCTCCTATAAATAAAAACATTAATAAGTGATTCGAATGGATTGTTAATTCTCTAACAATCTTTATATCAATAGTATATACCCTTGTCTTTATTATTTCAAGTAAATATATGATAATTTATTGTATTTTATATGTATTTTGTGTACTTTTAACTATTACATTACATTATTCCCGTTATTCTTATTTAATAACTGAATATTCACACAAGCCTACTTATAAATGGCTTAAGGTCCTTTTAATTCCCAACAGTTCAAATTAATTAAATATCATTTTCCTTTAATGCTTTTGTTACAGCAACACCTATCGCCCTTCCAAGCAATGGTGGTACAGCATTGCCTATCTGTACCAGCTGCCATTTTTTAGATCCTTTAAATATAAAATCATCGGGGAAAGACTGCAACGCGGCAAGTTCTCTCGGCGTCAGCACTCTTGGAAGCTTAGGATGAAGATTAACCCCGCCATGGTTCTCCTTAACTGTACATGATGGTTTATCCCATGGAGATTTCTTCCACGCATCAGAATAATTGCCATATAAGCTCATACCTTCTGGTACATTCATAATACGCTTTTTCATATCCTCAGTATGCCTGCTGAAAATATGATTTATTGATTTATTCTCTGGCATATCCATAAATCTTTGTATTTCTTCACCAAGTGTTTTGTATTCCTCCATAAAAGGTTTTGGATGGTAATTAGTTCCTCCAATTCTGTTACCTATAAATATAACTCTCCGCCTTGTCTGTGCCACACCATAATCAGCACTATTAAGCACAGTAACATTAATTTCATAGCCTATTTCTCTATAGTCTGAAATTATCTTTTCTTCTATTTTGCCGTTCAGCATAGACCTAAGACCTTCAACATTTTCCATTACAATATATTCAGGCTTTATATGATCAACTATTTTTAACATTTCTAAATAAAGGCTGTTTCTTTCATCTGTTACAACCCTGTTTCCAGCAAGACTGAATCCCTGGCATGGGAAACCGCCTGCCAATAAATGAATATGTCTGTCACCAATACTCTCATATAAAGCTTTCTTTGCTTCTTCGGTTCTGATATCCCTTGCTTCAACATCCTCTTTATAATTCTTCTGCCCTACAAAATTATACTTATATGTTTCAACAGCTTCTGGCATTATTTCAATTGATGCAACCGGAGTAAATCCTGCCATAGTCAGTCCACAGCTTAATCCACCTGCTCCTGAGAATAAATCAACAAAATTATATCCATTTCTTAACTCATTATGCTTCCAGCCATCATACTCTTCTTTAGTACATTCATCTTTGACATCAATCCAGTTCACAACATCGTTATATGCTGTAGCTGTATTGCTTCCCATAATTGCAAATGTATCCTTATCATTAGCCTCTTCACAATCCCCTGACTGTATCCATCTGTCATAATCATCTAGCAATATTCTCCACTTATTCTGAATTCTTGAAGCCTTTAATTTCTTTGCAGCTATATGCCTTCTAATTGTCTTCTGGCTCTTTCCTGTCTTTAAAGCTATATCCTGAATCGTATAATATTCTGACATTATAGTATCTCCTCCGAACATCAGTTTGTCCACTTCACATGTATTTATATCTAGTTTACATAATACAATAATCTTTGTCAATTTTTTTCGCTTATTTTTTTATTAATCTAAGCAGATTAGGCATATTAAATCTGAACTTGTAACAATTTCGATTCTTATGTACCTGAAATTCTCCAACTGACATTCCATTATATTTTACAGTATTACTTTCATTCCATTCATCAACCGTTTGCTTTGTAAATGTAAATTTATCAAACTCCCATTCAAAGTCCGTAATATCGTCCTTAGATATAGCTAAATAATCAAAAGCATCCTTTACTTCATATATCCACAATAACCAGTCAGAATCAAAAAGATTTTCAACATATATAGGCATAATCTTATCAACCTGTGTCAAGACCATTTTCTTAAAGGCTTCCCTGGTAACTTCTGTTATTCCTTCTTTAAGAAACTCCTTAAAATACAAAAGACATGTCTTAGATCCCGGTTGTCCTACTTCCGGAGGACACACCATTTTACCTTTATTGGTTTTTAATGATAAAGTCTGGTTACCTTTTAACACAAAATCATACGAACACTTGCTTTGTCCTCCACGTTCACCTACTGTTGAACCACTGTGTTCTATTGCAGCTGGCAGTTCTTTAAATGTCTCCTTTACTACAGGCATTAATTTTTCAACATACGATTTCATAACTCGTTTTTGGAAACTCTCCGGCTTTTTCAAATTAAAATAGTCACAAACAGCACCCTCAGCAGACATTCCCAATGTTTCATTAGTTTCTTTTACTATCCTGAACCATTCCGGAATACTGGATATAATAAATCTGAACTTAAATGTTCTTCCTTTATGTGTCTGTATCTCTGCTATAGACTTGTTATGATATTTCAATGTCGTACTTTCTGTCCAATTAGACAAATCTCTCGTAAATCGAAATTCATCTCTTGTAAATGAATACTCAGCCAGCTCCTCACTTTTTATCAACTGCACATCATATATATTCTTTCTTGAAAATAACACCGTATAATCAGACTGGAATAAATTATCAATAAATACGGGCAAAATTTCATGTATATGCTCATAAATAAGCACTCTGACATCCTCCTGACTATTAATCTGACTGCCATATATATCTGCAAAATATTCATTGAGTATACCAAAACCAGCCTGTCCAACTGTTCTTGGAGCGACTTTATCACTGTTCTTTGTCGTTCTGATAGAAAGGGTCTTGCCATTATCCAGCATAAAATTATGTGGTGAAGTTGTCTGTCTTCCTTTAGTCAATTCCTGTGTATATGTAAGCAGACTTATAGGAACTGCGTTAACTTTCTCAAAAATAACAGGTATAACCTTCTCTAATTCAGAATCATACTCGCTGTTATAATTAGCATTAAACTGTGCTTCTGCCTGATTATTAATATCTAAATTATATTTTTCACAAATTTTCTTTTGTAAGCTCAGACCATAATCTGCATTATTCATCATTTTCTTCCTCATATTTATTAAATGTTATTTCATCATCAATTCTATATGTATATATGTCTATTTCTTTAAACCCATAAATTTCAGGCAGACTCTTTATTGCAGATTTTATATCTTTATCTTTCAGTCCTTTATTAACAGTTCTTGAGTTTTCTCCACATATAATCACAGGTCTTACAATATTCTTTCCATTTGTTACTGATTCAGCAACCCATTTAGAATACTTTAAACATCTGTTTATGTGATTAAGGTCAATCACATCACGTTGAAGTTCTATTACATCGATACTGTTTATAACCACACCGTCTACACTTTCCATTACCATATAATCTATTTCAGACCTTTCAAGTCCATATGGCAGATAATTGGCATACCACATAACATCTTCCCGTACTATATCAAGTTCAGCCAATTTATCGTTTCTTCTATCCCTGAACAATTGATTTAATATACACTCAATTGCTTTTTCGTATCTTATGCAATTGCCGCTTCGGACTCTTAGTGGCTCATAATCATAATCATACAGACTATCAGGAACTTTTAGATTATTCTCATTGTTATAATCTAAAGTGATTTCGTCTTCAACTTCAATCACGTCATATTCTCTTATAAATTCATACTGGGAATCATTGACATCTATCAAAGATTGTATTAAAAACTGCATTTCCTCTGGTGTAACCGGACTTGACCCTCTTGCCTTACCTGCTACTTTCTTTCCGATAATATTCCACAATTTATTTTTCATATATGGATTATTAATTACATCGTATTCATTAATCGGTCTTTCAAATACATATGCTTCGCTAATTTTTATATGAAATATAGCATTTACTCCAACGTCTTTTCTGTAAAATGGTAAAGAGACAGCCCTGTATACTCCATAAATATTTTCTGTACCTGACTCCCATAGAAAAATATAGTCGCCTATTTCTACCTGCATTAAATCACTTATAATGTCCGTTAATGTTTTATACCATCTCAATTTACCTTTGGGTTCTGGAACAAACACTGATACTTCCATTGAATCCAGTGTATTTATAATAGTATCTTTATTTACAACGAATAATCTTGCTTTCATTTACATCACACCTTTTTATTTTATTGTATCATAATTCCACAACACACAACACAAAAAATAAAAAGGACGCTCCCGACATTCTCCATTAAGAGAAACATCTGAAACGTCCTATATATTATTATTATCTAACCATTAACACCTAATCCCATTAAGCATTAAGCATTAACAACTTCTTTAACAGTCTTAACAACATTATCAACTGTAAATCCAAAATGTTCAAACAATGTAGCTGCTGGACCTGAAGCGCCAAAGCCTTCCATAGCGATAACCTTGCCGTCAAGACCTACATACTTGTACCAGCCAAAGTCTGAAAGTGCTTCTACTGCAACTCTCTTTCTAACAGCATTTGGAAGTACACTTTCCTTATATTCTGCTGACTGCTTATCGAAAAGCTCCATACTTGGCATACTTACAACTCTTACATCAATGCCTGATTTCTTAAGTTCTTCCTTGGCATTAACCGCAAGGCTTACTTCTGAACCGCTTGCTATGATAATAGCATCTGGAACTGCCTTTTCTGACTCAGCAATTATATAGCCACCCTTAAGTGCATCCTTTGATGAGCCCTCCATCTGTGGAAGATTCTGTCTTGTAAGCACAAGTCCTGTTGGACCACATTCATTCTCTACTGCATACATCCAGGCTGCTGCTGTTTCTGTTCTGTCACAAGGTCTGAATACTGTGAAATCAGGAAGTGAACGGAATGCAGCAAGCTGTTCAACTGGTTCATGTGTTGGTCCATCTTCTCCGACACCAATGCTATCATGTGTGAATACATAAGTAAGTGGAAGCTTCATAAGTGCTGAAAGTCTTGCCATTGGCTTAACATAATCACTGAACACGAAGAATGTTGCAACAAATGCTTTTAAACCGCCGTGAAGTGCAAGTCCATTACCGATTGCCGCCATAGCCTGCTCTCTTACACCAAAATGAAGATTAGTTCCAGCATAATTATCCTTAGAGAAATCACCCGCATCCTTCATATTAGTCTTATTAGATGGTGCAAGGTCTGCTGAACCACCTATTAAATTAGGCATTGCCTTTTTAATCATATTAAGAATAGTTCCGCTTGTGCTTCTTGTAGCTTCTGGCTTATCACCTTTTGCCCAATATTCATCAGAATTGAACAAATCGGACATATCATATCCATCAAAGTAATTATCCCATAATTCTTTCATTTCTGGATACTTCTCCACATATGCAGCAAAAAGTTCATTCCATTTATCCTCTGCCTTTGCCATATTATCAGCAAGTTCCTTGTAATGGTCATATACTTCCTTAGGAACTTCAAAATCACCCTTGCAAGGCCAGTTAATATTTTCCTTAAGAGCAGCCACATTATCAACACCAAGAGGTTCTCCGTGTGCACTTGCCTTGCCCTGCTTAGCTGGACAGCCATAACCAATAAGTGTATTAACCTTAATAAGTGATGGTCTTGTCTTATCAGCCTTAGCTTCCTCTATTGCCTTGCCGATTGCTTCAAGGTCGTTGCCGTCCTCAACTTCTATTGTCTGGAAACCAAATGCCTTAAATCTTGTAACTACATCTTCTGTAAATGCTATATCTGTGCTTCCCTCAATAGATATATTGTTTGAATCATAGAATACAATAAGCTTTGAAAGTCCTAGTGTACCAGCAAGTGAGAAACACTCTGATGAAATACCTTCCATCATACATCCATCTCCACCAAGTACATAAGTATAATGGTCTACAACCGGAAAGCCTTCCTTGTTAAATACTGATGAAAGATGTGCCTCTGCCATTGCCATACCAACTGCCATTGCCATGCCCTGTCCTAATGGACCCGTTGTAGCCTCAACACCTACAGTATGTCCATATTCCGGATGACCCGGTGTGAGTGAACCAAACTGTCTGAAATTCTTAACTTCTTCAAGTGAAAGATTACCTATTCCAAATAAATGGAATAATGAATAAAGAAGCATTGAGCCGTGTCCACCTGATAACACAAATCTATCTCTGTTAACCCAGTCTGGATTGTGTGGATTATAATTCATATGTTTTGCAAATAATTCATAAGCAACAGGTGCTGTTCCAAGTGGTAATCCAGGATGTCCTGAATTAGCTTTCTGTATCGCATCAGCGGATAAAACCCTGATTGCGTTTACTGACATTTCTTCAATATTCATAAGTATCCTCCATTCTTGTGCATATGCACACTATAAGTTATATTTTATTATCAATCTTTAAAATCTGCTTCTGTAAGGAATATAACATCTCCTCGTTCACTACGCTTCTTCTTAAGTCCACCAAAGAACTTTCTTGACGCTCTCTTTTCAGAGTTGGCAATTGCCCTGTTGATAATCTCTTTAATATCATCAAGCTTGATATTATCATTAACACTATGAAGCTTGTCAATCTTTAAATACAGTTCAAGAAGTGCATCATCATCAACCTCATACTGTCTCTTTCTTGCAAAACGCTTTGCCATATCAACAAGTTCATTAACTGTGTACTGCTTTAATGTAATTCTATGGTTAAATGTCTTTACCATATCCGGATTAAAGTTCACAAGCACATTCATCTCTGCATCTGAATCTTCAAATATAACAACCATTCTATCTGTATCTTCGTTAAGACAGGATATAATCTCATTAATCCTCTTAGGCTGTATTGTGCCTGCACCTTCAACGATAAGAGCTGTACCCTTAAGCTTGCCCATAGCTTTGGTTATGCCTCTCTGGTTAATACTCTCGCCAGATGTCTTGGCAATCTTCTTTGGTCTGTCAGGATATACATAATTAATAGCTCTTACAATTGTTCTAGCAAGATCTGTCTTATCAGAGCTTGAATTACCTGATATAAGAATGTTACCACACGAAGAATTAGTCATAGCCATCTCTTCATCAAGTGACTCGAATAAATCTACAAGCTGCTCCTCAAGTCCAGGCATCTCTCTGTATTTTTTAAATATCTTAGCAAGCTCCCCGGATAATTTCTTATCATTATGCCAAACCCTGTCATTGTCATCTTCATTATCCATTGAAGATACATTGAACTTCATATTCATACCCGGCGTAACAAAATCTGTAGCTGCAATCTCTGGCTCAGCGGCTCTGCTGTACTCTGCTTCTGAATTATTAACGTTGTTATAATTGTTAAGAACCTCATCTGTTACTGGCTCAAAATGTGTTGTGTTAAGAGTGAGTTCTTCATTCTCAGGTTCAGCGGCTTTTTCATTAACAGTATCTGATACTTCTGGTCTTTGCCATTCGCTGTCGTCATGTGCCTGTTCACTATTATTGGCAATTACATTACCACTCACCGCTTCAACATTATTGGCAACTGTATTACCACTCACCGCTTCACCGTTATTAACACCTGTGCTACCGCTCACTGCTTCGCTATTATTAACATCTTCTGCCACTTTTAAAGCTTCTCTGGCTCTCTCAAGCTCCTGTGTCATTTTCTGATCTAATATAAACGAAGCCTTTCCCGTTCTCATAGCCAGATCTCTCTTAGCCGCACCAAGTAAAACCTCTGCATCAGCTAATCTCTTAGCCTCCCTCTCGCTGAATTCTGTTCCCTTTCTTAAAGCCTCTTCTTTCTTCATGGCAACAATCTTCTCGTAAGCTTCACTCTTCTCATCTTTCTCATCAAGCATACGCTCTAACTCAACCTTAGAGAACTCTCTTGTATCCTGCTTGCCATACTTTTCTTCTCTTACAGTTTCCATCCAGTCAGCTATGCTTAACTGTCCTTCAATCTGCTCATCTTCTATGTTCTCTGCTTCACCATCTGCGTAAACAGTATTAGCATTTCCTGCATTACTATCTGCTGTGCCATCAGTTCTTAGCTCACTTGTCTTTGCCGGACTCTCATTCAATGCTTCGGACATTCCTGTCTTTCTTTCAAATGGAGGCTTAAATGACTCCTCATCACTAAATATATCATTAATATTCTTAGCAAGTTCTTCCTGAATATTATGAGTATCATAAAGGTTATAATTAGGTACTTTAACCTCTATGTCCATAGCATCAGCTTTCTCATCAATACGCTTTCTTGCCGCCTCCCGTGCTTCTTCCTCGTCTTCCTTGGTAATCTTATCACAGCTGTTCTCAATATTTCTTTTTGCGTTCTCGATAAGCTCCTTTAATGACATAGAAGCTTTGCTGACATTTTCATTAAGCTTCTTATCTGCACTCTCATCTAATATTCTGTTGTCCTGCTCTTTTTCAAGCTTTGCAGCACTCTCATCTACAGAATTCCCTTCTGCTTCCTGTCTTCTAATAGCATTTACAATTGACTCTTTTAATGCACTGCTCTGGTCATTCTGGACAAGATCCATTGATAAACCAGATGTATCTTTTACACCAGCCACGTCTGAACTTCCCGCCACATTAACATTTCCTGTTGAACGGTCATTTCCGGTATAATCAATATTACCCACTGGCTGTTCTCCTGCAACATCTTCAGATTTAAATCTTAAAGCTTTATCAGTCACATTAGAATACCTGCTATCTGAAGCCTTGTTAGAAGGTGCTGCTTTGTCTGAATCAGCTTTATCATCTTCATCAAGCAGATCGCCGACTTCGTCCTTTTTAAGACGTGCAAGCTCTTTCTGCTCCATAAATAATCTTTCTTTGTTAGCTTCTTCGTCAGACTTTCTTGCGTTAATCTCACTTAAAATCTTCTTCTGTGTGTTAGTCATAGTAACACCCAGCTTTTCCTTAAGCTTTACAGCTTTCTCTACATATATGCCATCCTGAAACCATAATACAAGGTTATCACAGGTCTTAGAACAATCTTCTTTTCTTCCTGTCTTGTAATATAATTCGGCAAGCTCATACATATATTTCTCGTCAATCTCAGCTTCCTTATACTTTTCAAGTATATCAACAAGCTCAGTATCAGGTGCATCCTGTGCCCTTCTTAAGTCGTAATATAAGATATACTTATTAACATCGTGTGCTGATAATTTGGCGTATTCCCTGTATAATTCTTCAGCATTTTCAAAATCGTCAACTTTGATAAAGAATTCTGTGAGCTTATATATAAGCTTTCTGCCTCCAAGGTTACGGTTGTATGCAAGAATTGCCATATCTCTTGCTTCTTCGTAGTCTCCTGCCGCTTCCTGTACATTAATTATTGTTGCAAGCGTAGACCAGTCTTTTACTTTATTCCAGTTCATCTGCTTTGCAATCTCTGCTGCCTGCTTATATTCTTTCTTAGCTGCAAGCTTCTTTATCTGTTCCAACTTTATATTAAACTCATATTTATCCACGTTAAAGACCTCCATTATGTCAATGAATCGACCCTCAAATTCCAATAATACGGCATATTAATGCCAATTTAAACATTCCGTATAATTTTATCACAGTAGAGTATCCTTGTAAACCTGCTATATGAAATCAAAGCTTGCCTGTTCATAGTCCATTCTTGTGTATTCCAATTCAGTCTCTTTAACATTACTATAATAGTCAACAACAACTGTCTGCTGTCTTTTGTCTGCCATCTTCTGCCCAAGTATATAATTAACATCAAACCTTGAGGTAATCGCCGGTGTTGCACCTCTTGCAGGAACAATGAGCTGTACATGGTTTACTGCAAGCAGTTTAAAGATCGGCTCCCATATATATATATCCTTTGCCGCACCAAATGGATTATCTATAAATATAGTCTTACCCAAAGGCTGTCCATCTGATACTGTGTTCATATTGGAAATATAATTAATAATAGCTATAAGGAACTGTATATATATCCCCTGCGACTGTCCTGTTGAGCCTACAGCTTCCTCATATCTTAAATATCTGCTCTGGTCTTTTATTCTCTCTCTCTTGTAAAGATTAATTCTTACTGAATTCATATCCGTTACAATTACTGAGAAAAGCCGTTTCCATGAAAGCCTGCTTCTTATATATCTGAAACGTTCTTCCTGCTCCTTAAAGCTTTCTGCTGCAACAATTGTCTCATCAATGTAAGCTGACATTCTGTCCTTATACATTTCTTCCTTAACATAAGGAATATAAAGCCCGATTATTGCAATATCTTCATTGTCCATTCTGATATGCGAAAGCTTTGGAAGTCTTTCAAGCTCAGTCTTTATATTACAGCATGTCTGTATACATCTGTTCTCAAAGTTATCCTTGATACGTTCCATATCCTCTATTCCCTTGTGAACACGCTCTTTCTCAAGTTCAATAAATGAATTCGTATCCTCTATTGATTTAACAAGCTGTTCTGTCTTTGCGGCATTAACAGGAAGCACAACCGATACATTAACCTCAACGGCAAGTTCAGCACCATTATAGTTCTTAAGTTCATCTATTAGCTTTGTTTTATATTTGTTGAACTCATCAGCTTTCTTGTATTCAAGCTTTAATATAGATGAATACTCTTTTGCTGTCTGCTCGTATTCTTTGGCAACACTTTCAAAATCTTTAATCTCAATGTCCGATTCTGATAATTCCGCATAATTCTCAATATCAATTCCTGCATTATATGTTATTCTTTCAAGGTCTTTTCTTATAAGCTGTATCTCTTTGAGTTCATCTGACATATGCTTTCTTAACTGTGCATACTTTTCTATATTCTTCTCTAATTCTGCTACTGCCACAGACATATCATCTGCGAACTTTTCAGGATTGTCACACTCAAATTCTTCATATCTTCCATATTTTTCTTCAATCTGACTCTTAGCGTGTGCAATACTTCCCTCAAGTCTGTTAAGAAGTGCTTCTTTAGCTTCTGTCTCCCTGCTTCCTTCATCATATTCCTTCTGATACTCGTGCAGTTCATTGTTAAGCCCCATAAGCTTTGTCCTGTCACTTACAGATATTGTTCCAGTCTCATACATCCCCTTAAGTTCTTCTAATGTATGACCTCTGTACTCAATAGCTTCAATACATTTATCAACAGAAGCTTTCAGGTGCTTTCTAAGATTTTCCTTATCAGAAACATCTGAATTCTTATTAGCCAAAATGTCTTTAAGACCTGTTATCTTAGCGGTAAGTTCGTCAGGGTTAATCTTATCCGCTTCATCATTATTATAATCAATGCCCTCATTGTAAAAATGCGACACGGTATTTTCCCAAATGCTTACAAGCTCTGAGTACTGATTATCAACATTGGTCTTATATTCATCTGCCTTAATATAGTCTTCTCTTATTTTATCAAGATAATCTGCACATTCTATAATCTGCGCTTCGGCAGACTTAAGCTGTTCAGTAAGCTGTTTTAATGTCACATATCCCGCCGTTACCCTCTCATTTACAACTGCGATTTCTTCATATCTGCTTATGTTTAATTCAACAGACTTCTTGGACTTTCTGACATTTTCAAGTTCTGCCATATCCTGTGACTTCTTATCATTATATCGTCCAAGCTCTGCTCTGTATGCGGCGATATTCTCTTTGATGTCATTTTTTCTCTTAAGAAGTTCCTCAGGTGCATCAAGCTTTTCCGCTGATGTATCACCAGCATTAACCGAAAGCACATAATCTTCAAGAACTGTCTGCTTTCTGCTATTAAGCTTTGTTATGGTATCGTTAAGATTATCAAGTTCTTCCCTTAAAATGCGTACCTTTACATCACGTCTTTTATCGTCTGTAAGATAACTTATGTCATTAAATGCAAATATAACTTTATCGCTGTTTATATTAATATTTTCATCTTTAAGTGCCTCTGCACTTATTACCGGATATACAGCACTATCCTGTGTTTCAGTTCCCAGTTCCGCTTCCTTTAACTTGTCAAAACCACTGTCAATTACAAAGCTGTACTGTATAAATGGTATTCTTTTAACAATATCTTTTCTCTGCTGTTCGCTTGCATTTTCAAGATACTTATAACCTTCTGTTACAGCTTCACCGCACACTGATTTAAGATATTCCCTGAACTTATTGTAAGAAGGATTGTCTATATAATAAGAACCTGCACTTACTGCTTCTATAAGTTTTCCAAGCTTAACTGCCTTCTGGCTGTCTTCATTATATTTGTCATTCATTCTTAAGAATTCTTTGAAAATGCCTTCTTTTAATCTGTCAGCTCCTGCAATTCCATATATTCTCTGCAAATCCTTAAGCTTGCTCTCATTCTCCTGCCTGCTTATAATCTGTGATTGAAGTTGGTCAATTCTTTCATCTAACATCGCAATATTAGACTCAGCAATATTAATCTTTTCCTCTGTCTTGTATACCGACTTGGTTGTTTCTTTAATGCTTTCTTCCAAAAGAGCCTCTGCCTTAAGAATACCATTATGCTGTACCCTTAATTCCTCTATCTTGGATATAATATCATCAACAATCAGTATTCCATAAGCGTCAGCAAGCCTTTTAAGCTCTTTCTCATCCTTTTCAATCTGCTGTTTTACAGCACTTTCCTGTCCCTGTATAACAGCACAGTTATTCTTGTCTTCCTGATGTTTCTCATCTGCCTTTTTAAGCTCATCTCTTAAATTCTTCTCATCTATAGCTGCTCTGGCAGTCTTAGCTGAAAGTTCTTTTTCTGCCTTGTCATAATACTGCTTATATATAGCTGCAAGCCTGTTTAATTCTGACGCTATGTCCTCATCCTCTATCATACGGCTGTCAATTGCAGTATTAACTTTAACAAGTTCTTTTTCGTAATTGATATAGTCACAATAATTATTAGCTGCCTCTAAAAGCATAAGCTTTTCCCTTGCAGTCTTTATCTGGTTCTCTTTCTTATTTCTATCTGAAAGTGCTTCCTTGACAAGCTTATCAAGCTCATTTAATGACTTCTTTTCCTTTAATACATTGGCTACTGCTATCTTATATTTCTTATCAGAAAGTTCATTATAAAGCTCCTGCTCTTTTTCATTATGTTCTGAAAGCTCTGCTTCTTTTCTGCCCTCAGCATTAATCACTGATAAGAGCATATTGGCAAGCTTGTCCTCTATATTGCTTTTATTAGAATAGAATTCCTTATATGTCGCAATATAATCTTTAAAATATGTTAAAGCCTCTATCTGATTATCATAATCATTAATCTGACTGTTCTTCTTGGAAAGTTCTATAAGCTTATCCTTAATATCAAGTAGTGTCTTTGCCATCATAGAGTCATCATTATCAACTGAAAGCCTGTTATTGTAAGACTTCTGTATAATCTCCTCTATAAGAAGGTCCTCAACGACCTTTCTGCTTGTCCTGTAATTAGTCTCAAAATAAGTTCTTACGTGTCCCTCTGTCTTATTGATGCCTCTTACTATCTCCCACGCACTTTCATATATTCCGTAACGTGATATAAAGCTCTGGTAGTCCCCCTTTCTGTCAAAAATGTATACTTTAATGTTATAATCTGACTTCTCCGCTTCTCTTAAATACGCCTTTAAGCCATTATAAGTAACCCTCTCACCATTAACAGCAAGCGGCAGGTTCTTTATGTCATTTTCCCCGAACTTTCTATAGAAAATGCAGTAATTGAAATACTCTACACTTGTATTATCAGATGATGAAGCCTGTGCCTGTGTTAATGTATCTGTGCCGTCAGTAACATTTTCTTCATCCTTCGCATCTCTTGCCTTTCTTGCACAAAAGCCTGTTGTCATATATCTGAAACCGTCTTTAACTGCATTGTTATCAAGCTTCCACTCAACAAGCGAGTGTATACAGGTGTTGTCACTCCCTTTTCTGAAAAGCTTCTCTATAGGCTGTTTCTCATCAAGTGTGCAATTAGGAATCATATTCTGCATAAGAAGAAGCATTAAAAGACTCTTTCCACCACCGTTAGCAAGGTCATATATTGTATTTCTGCAATTAAAACGCATTATAAAATCATCATAGAACTGCGTTCCAAAATTATATTTAACATTATTAACTCTTATTCTATTAATCTGTGGCATATCTACCTCTTTCCTGCACTACATAGTACATTCTTAAGCTGTTAAATCAAAGACTGCATAATCTCTGCCATACGTCCCTTATATTCATCAAAATAATTCTCGATAAGTGCTTTAAATCTGTCTGTTGGATAATATCTTGACTGTGCTTCCATTAAAAGCCCCTGTGACACACAGAAGTTAAGTACCATTTTCACAAAACCTGTCTTAGAATTTCTTGCGGCTCTTACATCTGCCGTATCTTCAACTGTTATAACCGGAAGCTCGTCCCAGCTTAAAGCTATCTGTTTAAAGCTGTTCTCCTCTATATCATCAATAATCATTCCAAGCTTCTTATCTATAATTGCTGACACCGAATAATCAACATTTTTAACAATATCCTCAACCTTTACGAACTCAACATAAGTCGTATTAGATGATGCCGTATAGAATTCTGTTATAATATTGTATATAACAAAATATGCCATATATAAATCTTTATTCACTTTAATGCCAAGTTCTTTACGCAGTTCTTCATTCGTATAGCCAAACACCCTGTTGTTCTCTCCTGCACTGACATATAGTCCATTATTATACTCATATATTGAAAGGTTAAGCTTCTTAAGTGACACATGTACTATGTCATAGATTTCTGCATTGTTGTTATATTCCTGATATAAAGAACTATTGTCACCACGCTCAGTAAGTTCTTCACCTGTTATAAGCTTCGATACTATATCCAATGCTTTTTCAAGATTTCTATTTTCCATCGTCTGCCTCTTTTCTGAATGTAATATTCATTACCTGCACATTGGTGTAATCTATTATTTCCTCTGTTCCCTTTTCCATAATTATATGTACAGGCTCACTTCCTTCAAACCCCTCCTTTAATATGTCATCAAGAAATGTTTCTGACTGCATATTATCTCCACCGATAACATAGCTGTCCTTCTGGCACAGATTAACAAAGAAAGAGTAGTAATCAGCATTATTAAGAATTTCCTCTCCATAAGCTTCTGACATTATATTATTGAATTCTCCAAGCGTTAAAATGTCCGATTTATTCATACATTTCCTGTTAATACACTCCTTAAGATTATTCATTATAAAGATGTAATTATGTCTTATTCTTTCATCTTCTATCTCATCTTCATATACTATATCTTCTGGTGTGTCCTCTGTTACATATTCCTTCTTATCATATCTTGCCGGCTTTACAAGAAGTGCTTCATCTATTGTCTTTATGTCAAATGTCTTCTTTATATTAAGCTTTAACAGCGGCTCTATTATAAATGCCAACAATGAAGCATCATCTGTCCTAATCATATCTGAGAGTGTAGCTGTGAAATCCATATGTGGACGAAGCCTTGAAAGCTTTGCTTTCTTTACTGCCTCATCTGTCTTATTCTGCATATCAGTACAGTCACGAAGAAGTTCCGCGTGCTTGTTCATTGCTATTTTAAGCTGGTCCTCAAGATAATGGATTTCTTTTAATGTCCTGTAATAGCTTTCTGTCGCTGATGAATTACTCTCAAGCCTTTCTATTGCCTTGTCAATAAGTTCCTTGTTCTTCTTAAAAAGCTTCTCCTCATCAACGAACCATTTCATTCCTGTATTGACAAAATCCTCATAATGTTCAAGTCCTGTCTTTACATCTTTGGAAAGCATATCCATAACTTCATTCTTCTTAACCTTAAGCCTTCCAACTTCCTCATTAATTCTTTCTATAACCTCTACTCCGCCTTTAAAGTTATTGGAATTAATCATTTTCTCCAAAAGGAGCTGTGACACGCTTATACGGCTTTCGTCCTTAATCTCTTTCGTATCAAGATAAAACTCGACCGCATCAGCGCTTATACTGTACCACACAGTATTATCTTTTATTGTACTTTCTATAAGCTTAACCCTTGATACTCTCTTCTTCTTCTCTACAGGGTCATAATACGCATACTCAAATGGCTTTCCCTCATTCTTCATCTTATCAAAGACATAATCAGCTACTTCCCCGCTTTCTTCCTCAGTAAGCTTCATATCAAAGTCGTGCCTTATTATGTTATTAAAGAACTCCTGATACTCCTTGTATGTAACTTCCTTTTCCTTGAAGTTATTTTCCTCAATAAAAAAACGCAGAACAGCCATCACGATATATCCCATATCAAGTGCTTCATATCTGCCCTCCTTAAACTGGGAAAATGAAGTATCAATAAGCTTGAAAAAAGGATAATATTTCTTAAGATTAAGCATTCTTTCTCTGTGCTCTGTTATTATCTCTCCAATCATATTCTCCGCCATATGTATACCTCTTCATATCATTATGCCATTCTGCATATGTCCGATTTATTCAATATTAATATGTAACTTTTATATCTTTTCAATACACCTAATTAAGTTGCAATTATACAGAACTTCAACTCCATATATTAAATGGTTATAATTCTGTCCTGCCTTCAAGTGCTCTTAAGAGTGTAACCTCATCTATATATTCAAGGTCGCCGCCTACAGGCACTCCACTGGCTATTCTTGTAACCTTTATGCCTGCCTGCTTTATCATCTTGCTTATATACATAGCTGTTGTTTCTCCCTCAAGATTAGAGTTCGTAGCGATTATTACCTCGTCTACATCTTTCTGAAGACGCTTCATAAGTTCTGCCAGCTTAATATCTGATGGACCTATTCCAAGCATTGGACTTATAGCCCCGTGAAGTACATGATACACGCCCTCATACTTTCCTGTCTTTTCGTATGCTGCCATATCCCTTGTCTGTTCAACGACCATAATCTGCTTGTGATTTCTGTTAGGATCTTTGCATATAGGACAAAGTTCCTCATCAGTAAGAGTATAACATTCTTTACAGTAATGTATATGCTCTTTAGCACTAATCATTGCATTGGCTATGCCCTCAACTTCTTCTTTAGGCATATTTATAATGTGAAATGCCAGGCGCTGGGCACTCTTAGCCCCAACCCCTGGTAATCTTGACAACTGCTCTATTAACTTATTAATATGACCGCTGTATATGTCCATTAGAAAAGGCCTCCTCCAAGTCCTGAAAGACCACCTGTTATCTTAGACATAGAAGCCTGTGATTCTTCTTCGCATTTACGAAGTGCTTCGTTAGTTGCAGCAACTATTAAATCCTCTAACATTTCTACATCATCTGGATCAACTGCTTCTGGATCAATCTTAACCTTAGTCACTTCTCTTTTACCTGTTACAGTAACTTCAACAACTCCGCCACCTGCTGTAGCTGTGAATTCTTTAGACTCAAGAGCTGCCTGCTGTTCCTCCATCTGTCTTTGCATTCTCTGTGCCTGCTTCATAAGATTGTTCATATTGCCAGGCATTCCTCCTGGAAATCCACCTCTTTTAGCCATTATATAAATTCCTCCTTATCATCTATTTCGATATCCATTCCAACAAGCTCCTCTAATGCTATATAACGCCTGTTAAAATCCTCATCTTCATCAATTCTTGTGCATACCACTCTTACTGATATACCTGTTCTTTCTTCGATAAGCTCTTCTATCTTAGCGATTGTTTCTTCCCTGCTTATCACGTTATAACCACTAATAGATTTTACCATAATCTCAAGGCTATTACCATCCTCTGTTACAGTAACATCAGCCTGCTTTAACAAATTCATAAGCAGTGCATCATCCATTGAAGCCACTATCTGACTCCACTGTCCTGCTATCTGCTTTATATCATCTGTGACTGCATCATAATTTCTTCTAAGAACAGGCTTTTCTTCCTGTACTACATCATTCCTGCTGCCAGTGCCTAAAGCACCAGCACCACCTGACTGTAATGACATATTATCAAGCATATCCTTAGTTATATATGCACCTGACTGTAATTTACTAAGAGCTTCACTTAACTGGTTCTCAAGGTCATTTACCCTGCCTGCAAGCTCCTGCATATCCTTAGGACTTTCCATGGCCGGCTTCATAAGCTTAATAAAAGCTACCTCTGCCTTAACTCTCTTCTGCGTTGCATACTTCATCTCATTGGAAAGCTCTGACAGAACTCTTATATGACGCATTATACTGTCAACATCTACGTCCCTGGCATCTTCTATCATATCCTTAATATTATCCTTGGATACCTCGATAACATCTTCTATCTTATCTATATCATCTGTTGTCTTAATCAGCAGAAGATTTCTTAAATACCACACAAAATCTGTCACAAACTGAGACAAATCCCTGCCCTGCATAATTATGTCTTCCATAAGATTCATACAGCCTGCAACATCTGATGTCTTTATTGTCTTATACATCTTGCTGAACACTTCTGTATCAACTGCTCCAAGCACGTCAAGTACATTTTCATACTTAAGCTCTTTGCCAAGATAAAATGCTATGCACTGGTCTAACAGACTGAGTGCATCTCGCATAGAACCATCAGCCGCTTTGGCTACATATTTTATTGCCCTATCCTCAACGCTTATATTCTCTGCTTTCATAAGCTGAGTGAGCCTGTCTGCTATTGTTTCTATTGATATTCTGTGAAAATCATATCTTTGACAGCGCGACATAATAGTTATCGGTATCTTAGCCGCCTCTGTTGTTGCAAGTATAAATATTACATATGCAGGTGGTTCTTCAAGTGTCTTTAACAGTGCATTGAACGCTCCTATAGACAGCATATGAACCTCATCTATTATATATACTTTGTACTTCCCTTCTGTTGGAGAGTATTGTACTTCTTCTCTTATCTCTCTTATATTATCGACACCATTATTAGATGCCGCATCAATCTCTATTACATTCATAGACGTTCCTGCTGCAATTGCCTTACATGCAGGACATTCGCCACATGGACTTCCATTAACCGGGTGTTCGCAGTTAACTGCCCTGGCAAATATCTTTGCAACACTCGTCTTGCCAGTTCCCCTGGTACCACAGAAAAGGTATGCGTGTCCTATTCTGTCTGCCAATATCTGATTTTTTAATGTTGTAACTATATGATCCTGACCTTTAACATCTTCAAAGGTGTCAGGACGCCACTTTCTGTATAGGGCCTGATATGACATACTTAGAGGACTTCCTTTCTGAAGAGGTGTTTCGCTCATCGCGTATTACAATACGTTACACTTCGCTTAACTCGTAACGATGGCGTTCCAGAAGCTTCGCTTCTGTCACTGTCGCGGTGCTCCTCGAATTGATTGCAATAAGGCCTTTTTCCTGCTAGCAGGAAACGTCCTTCTTTCAATCCATTCTCATCGCGTATTACAATACGTTACACTTCGCTTAACTCGTAACGATGGCGTTCCAGAAGCTTCTGCTTCTGTCACTGTCGCGGTGCTCCTCGAATTGATTGCAATAAGGCCTTTTTCCTGCTAGCAGGAAACGTCCTTCTTTCAATCCATTCTCATCGCGTATTACAATACGTTACACTTCGCTTAACTCGTAACGATGACGTTCCAGAAGCTTCGCTTCTGTCACTGTCGCGGTGCTCCTCGAATTGATTGTAATAAGGCCTTTTTCCTGCTAGCAGGAAACGTCCTTCTTCCAATCCATTCTCATCGCATATTACAATACGTTACACTTCGCTCAACTCGTAACGATGGCGTTCCAGAAGCTTCCGCTTCTGTCACTGTCGCGGTGCTCCTCGAATCGATTGCAATAAGGCCTTTTTCCTGCTAGCAGGAAACGTCCTTCTTTCAATCCATTCTCATCGTTACTTGCGCAAAAATACCGTGCGTTCAGCTTCGAATGATCATCCACAGACGTTACCGATACAGTTAGCTCGATCCAGGCTGCCTTTCGGCACACAGAAGGTTTCACTTAATGCTGCTTCATTCCTGACCTGACATGGTTCATGAATTCCTGTTGCGAAAGACCCAAATGTCATCACCACTTATATCGGGCGGCTCCATAAAATCTCGCCCTCTGCCGAACATCACCCCTGCTATAGCGGATTGCAGGTACAAGGTGCCGCTAACTCCCCGGCTGCACGGTTCCTTTATTATAAATGTTATATACCAACTCTGTCAAGTAAAGTTAATCACTTATCTTACTCCTGTAAGCTGCGATACGGCGTTTGAGCTGTTGTGGCTCAATTGGTGCAAATAATATGTCTTTAACACAATCATAGCCTGCTGCAAGACGTATCTGCTCCATACTTCCCTCTTTACATATAATGGCAATTGGCATATTCTTTATTATTAAATTGTCTGTATTAGTTATATCCTCAAGTACCCTATATCCATTATCTTCCATCTCGGATATATCTACATAAATGCACGGAATATTCTTTACCCCACTAATTAATTCTTCAAAATCATTAACATTATCTATCTTTCTTATATCATAAGATGATTCGTGCACGAACTCAATTATACTTATCACATTTCTTGAGCGTGTAATAACAGGTATTGTCTTTGATGCCTTCCTGCCGTCAAGCTTGACACCATATTCGCGGTAACACGACTTTCCTGCATGCTTTGACTCATAAAGTGCTTCATCTGCCTTGGCAAATAACTCTGTATAATCTTTCTCTGTTCCATCAGTAAATACAACACCTATACTAATTGTTACATCCTCTGGAATAGACATATTCTCTTTGGCTGATATTATATCAACAATCTTTTGTGCCTTTTCATACACATATTTCCTGCTTTCAATGTCACGAACAAATAATACAAACTCATCGCCGCCTATTCTTCCTGCAATGTCTGTTTTTTCAAATTGTGATGCCATAACGCTTGCAACAATAGATATTGTATGGTCACCTACTGTATGTCCATACACATCATTAATTGCCTTGAAATTATCAATATCCACTGCCATCAAAGCGTGCAGTCCATTCGAATATTCTTTTAATGCATCCGTTATAAGCTTTATTGTTGCTGACTTATTAAGAAGTCCTGTCATCTCATCAATCTTTGATTTAAACTTGAAATCGTCATACTCTTTAATAAGACTTGCTATTCTGTGCTTTGACTTAAGAAGGTTCTGAATTCTAAAAAATGCTGTCTTAGGGTCAATCGGCTTAATAAGAAAGTCATTAGCTCCAAGCTCGTACACACTTGCCTGAACATCACTGCTGTTAGTCGCTGTAAGGACTATTACAGGTATATCAGCAAAATGCTGTATCTCCTGTCGCCGCCTTAAAACATCGAAGCCGCCTATTCCCGGCATTTCAAGATCAAGAATGAGTAAATCAATAGACACCTTGTCCTTTTTAATTATACCAAGACACTCTTCACCAGATTCAGCTTCAAAAATATTAAAATGTTCCCTTAACAATTCCCTTATTATAGTACGCTGGAAACGTGAATCATCAACTATAAGTATTGTTGCCCCCTTAGTTGCATTAAAAGTATCCATCACTTGCTCCTTTAAATATATACTACAATGTGTGATACTTTATTATAACATTCTTTTTTGATTTTACCACTCTAATTTGCAACCTGTTGTTTTTTAATTAATAGTATTGCCACCACTGCTGATACAGCCGCTATAATTAATGTCACCAGCCATAATAATATATCTGTTCCAATTGGCAGGGTTAATATTCTCTCATATATCCCCTGATATATATTCTCTGCCTTAGCCATCGAGAAGCAGATTATCATATATGCGAATGCCATTATTCTTCTGCCCTTTATTCCATATTTTATAATCAGTGAACTAATAAGCATATTAAATGAACTTAACATTATCAATGAAACAACAAAATATTTGAAGTGAAAAAGCGGTGTTATGCTAAGCTCCAGTCTATATTCTGAATAAAATGCCGCAAACTTCCAGTTCTCATACAGATATGTAATACCTAATCCTGCCCACGCCATAATAATAACCACAATATCAAACACCCATTGTCTTATAATATACATCTTCCTCGTGCATCCATATGATACATCCATATTGAATCTTGTGTAGTTATAAGTTGTCGCTGCAAATATAACTGTGGCAATAATTCCAATTATTACCATAAAGCTTCCCATTGGAAATACTGTATAATCTTTCTCTACAAGTCCTATGTTCTCCATTAACATAATTACATCGTGGATAATATTCCCTGCAACCGAACATATTATGAGTATCATAAATGTCTGCATTATACCTGTCTTGTTTATTTTAAAAATCTTCGCTATCTCTTCCATATTCTTCTCCATTCCAGCCCTAGCTTCTCACTACAAGCTTTCTTATCGCAAGGTAATATATATACATTGATATTAACACAGCTATAAATGCGGCTATTATTCCTGTAGTACAGGTGCCTGCATTAAGATTTATAAATCCACCCATAATGCTATATCCTGCAGCTAATGTTGATTTGATGAAAACCGTCATAATTCCCATTACAAATCCCATTATTAAAACCATTGACATATAACCTATTCTTCCCACTTTTAATGTTATGCTTGAACCTATATTAGCCACAGCTATACATATAAGCATAACCAGTACCGCCTGCAATATCCATATTCCAAGACTGATATCAACTCCCATTAAACCAGCTGTTAAGGCTCCTGCTACTGACACAATAATTAAGAAAATGCCCATTAGAAACTCAATAATATAGACCCCCACCACAGCCTGCTTTCTTGTGCAGCCAAAAGAAACTGCAAGTGAAATATTCTGACAGGTATAACAAATCATAAATAATACTATGACATATCCACCAATATATATAATACACTGGGAAAACAACATTCCAACTGCCAAAGCGGAATGTGCTCCCTTATCATTAACTACAAACATACTATATATTGTCAATGCAAATGCACCTATTATTATATACATAGTGTTCCTCAATGCCTGATACAATGGTTCTTTGATTATTCTTGCCAATCCATAATTCATAGGTCACCCCTCCTTACATATTCGACTGTCCACATATCGCAATAAATAAATTCTGAAGTGAAACCGGCTGTACCGTAACATGTTGAACTGCTTTGATTTTCCCATCGCCATCCTGCATTACTGTAACAGCGTAGCTTCTTCCTATATGTTCTTCATTGATAATTTTGCAGCCATCAACAGCATTTTTTACATCTTCTTCAAGACCTGATACATAACGGCATTTATCAAGTAATTCAACTGTATTTTCCTTTAAATATACACATTTATCTTTAAGTATTATGACTTCTTCGAATACATTTGCCGCTTCTTCAATGATGTGTGTTGATATTATAAATGTTCTGCCATTCTCCTGCTGCTCATCTATAATAAGCTTGTAGAATTCTTCCCTGACGATAACATCAAGCCCTGCTGCCGGCTCATCAAGAATTGTTATCTCCGCCTTGCTTGCAAGTCCTATTATCACTGTGAGCATTGACAACATTCCTTTTGAAAGATTACATACCTTCTTCTTTTTATCAATACCAAACCTTTTCACAAGTTCCTCTGCCATATCCTTGTCCCAGTTCTTATAATATATTGAAGCAAGACGAAGATATTCTTTAACCTTCTGGTTGTTCATTCCAAGCAGGCTCTTGGTATTAATCTCTCTTGAAAAGCATATATGGCTTAACGCCTCTGCATTTTCCCACACAGGCTGTCCATTGTATGTAACTTCTCCGCTGTCAGCTGGATTCTGTCCTGTCATAATTGACATAAGTGTTGTCTTTCCAACACCATTTCTTCCTATAAGACCATATATCTTTCCCTGTTCAATATTAAGGCTCACATTATCAAGCACCTTATTATCCTTATAGCTTTTACTTATATTCTTACACTCCAGACCACTCATATTAACTCTCGCTTTCTTCAATCATATTGATTAATTCTTTAGTTGTTATTCCGATACTCTTGGCTTCTTCTATCAATGACTTGACATAGTTCTCATAAAATGCACCTTTTCTTTTATTAAGTATCATATCTTTAGCACCCTTACTTACAAACATTCCAATACCTCTTTTCTTATAAAGTATTCCCTCATCAACAAGTATGTTGACACCTTTGGCCGCCGTTGCAGGGTTAATCGTATACAGCTTCGCCAGCTCATTCGTGCTTGGAACTTTTTCTTCTTCAAGCAGAATTCCACGGCAGATATCTGTTTCTATCATCTCACTTATCTGTATATATATGGATTTTTCCTGCGTCAAATGTTCCTGCATGCAATCTCTCCATTCTGTTATTTTGTTAATCACCATAATTCGTTATTTGGTTCATTACTTATGTAACTAACCATACAACTAAGAGGCAGGTTTGTCAATATATTTTTAAAAATTTCTTTTTTATGATATAATATGACTACTTCGTAGTCACTTAGAAGTTTCTTCGAAACTTCAGATTCGTGGAAAAGCAACGCAGGGCATATGATATAATATGACTACTTCGTAGTCACTTAGAAGTTTCTTCGAAACTTCGGATTCGTGGAAAAGCAACGCAGGGCATATGATATAATGAGCGCAAGAGAGCCAGAAAGCTGCTAGCAGATATCTGGCGAACGGCGAATGACGATTACGATAGCTGCGATAGCAGCGGAGAGTAGCGAAGCTACGAATCGTGATATAATGAGCACAAAAGTGCTCATCTTAAAAGTTTAGATCGGATTTTGGTGGATTTTATGGTTAATGACGAATTTGACAATATGGATATTCATTTTATGAAACTGGCGATTGGACAGGCGAAGAAAGCGGCTAAGATTAATGAAGTGCCTATCGGGTGTGTTATCGTGTATGATGGTAAGATTATTGGCAGAGGATATAACAGACGTAATACCGACAAGACTACACTTGGACACGCTGAGATAACCGCAATTAAAAAAGCAAGCCGTTATATGCAGGACTGGAGACTTGAAGGCTGTACCCTGTATGTAACATTAGAGCCCTGCCAGATGTGTGCCGGCGCTATTATTCAAGCAAGAATTCCACGTGTAGTTATCGGTTCAATGAATTCTAAGGCTGGCTGTGCCGGTTCTGTTCTTAACATTTTGCAAATGCCACAATTTAATCATCAGGCTGAGGTTGTAAGGGGCGTATGCGAAGAACAGTGTTCAACTATGCTAAGCTCCTTCTTTAAGGAACTGCGCGAGAAGAAAAAAATACTCAAAGAAAAGGCACTTGCTGAAAGCTCTGACGCAGATAACAATCAGGGATTTATTAACCGTTAATTCAAGGAATACCTTAACATAATTATTTAAAGTGCATTTAACACCTGGAGGACTACCTATGAACGTAAGATACAGTCTTGGAGATTACACGCTTAAAGTATTAGGCTGTGATAAAAGCCTTGATGTTCTGGATTTCTATTACAGAAACCGCAACGATTTTGATATATATGAAAGTGATAAGCCAGAAGCTTTCTATACAGAAGAATTCATCAAGAATATGCTCAATGCTGAGAACAAAGCTCTTATGTCTTTACATTTTGTAAGATTTTTTCTTGTATCTAATGACAATCCCGACTACATTATCGGAACTATTTCTTTATCCCACATCAACAGAGGCTCATCACCATCTGCTAATATGGGATATAAAATAGACCGTCTTAACCGCGGCAAAGGGCTTGCTTCCCTTATGATTGCCCATATGCTTGATGTGGTAATTCCCGATTTAGGTATCCACCGCACAGAATGTTACATTCATCCTGACAATAAGATTTCACTCCACCTTATGGACAAAATGTCATTTATTGATGAAGGCATTGCACATTCTTATGTAAAGCTTAACGGCAAATGGCAGGATCACAGACGTTTTGTCTATATCTCCTGATACCAGTATCCAAAATATGGATTAGAATAATCGCTTCTATGGCTTTTCTTAAAATTGTTAAAGCCAAACATTGAAGCCATATACCTCTCCCTGTTGCAGTACATTCCCGGCACGCCAATAAAATAATGTGTGTTATTCTCATTTTCACACACCCTGCCAAACAAAAGATGCCGGAAATTATAATATCCGTGTATTAAAAAACTGTTATTTATTATGTCATTCTCTATGGACAACAGCTGTTTAAGCACCTCTGTTGACACCTCTACGCAGTCGTACAGATAGTCATCATCAAATGCGTCAATATAATCAGGCTTTGCATACAATAATTTATCGACTTTTTTGTCAAAGCTGGTCTTTGCTTTTTTTCTTTTTGACTTATCATTATCACTTTCCATTATCTTATTACCCTGACCGGTGCAGTTATCCAAAGTCTCCGCCTGCATAATTGCAACATCCTTATTCTCCTGTATCATACATCCATTGGTGTATGCTGTATTACTGTCTGACTGTGCTGCACTGACTGTTCCATTCATATTCTGCAAAGCATTAGCATTTTCTGGTGCATTATTATCCACTGCTACGTTATGGCTGGCATTGTCTGGTTTATTGGTACTATCTTTGAAATTATCAACAACAGAAGCTCTTTTTCTTTCATTAATCAACATTTCTTTGTCAACGAAGTGGATTTTTTGTGTATTAATGCTCTCATCTTTCCACATTGAGAACATCATATAGAATGCATCCACCTGATTGGCTATTCCAATGCCGCATATGTCAGAAAATGCGTACCCTGTACTATCAATGTTGGACGAATTAAATATGCCCTTGTACACAGCCATACCATTCTGCACCATGCAGTCGCCAGCCTTTAAAAGCTGGTATTCACCACTGTTATAACCTGCGAATAACAGATACACCCCGAATAGTTCCGGAGTATCAGTATATACACCCCTTAGATTAATATTTAACCGGATTTCTCCCCTGACAACTTCAACCTTTGCAAAGCCTACATTCTTATCCTTAACTCCACCCGGATATGAATAGATATATGACACAAAACGTTGATAATCAGCCATTTTAAAACCTCCCTTAGGACATAAGATTAACTAATCAATCTTATGTCCTAAGGGAGGTAAATATTCATTGCCTTAATTATGTGCCGTCTGTTATCTGTTATTAATTATCGCATTAGTAAGAGCCGCGAACTGCTCTAATGTGAGTGCTTCTCCTCTTATTGTAGCAGAAAATCCACACTGTTCTAATGCTTTAAGCAGTTCCTCTTTGGATACATTGACTTCACCGCTATTACCCACACTGTTCATCATAGTCTTTCTTCTTTGGTTAAATGAAGCTCTTATTATCTTGAACATAAGATGTTCATCAAGCACATCAACTGGAGGCTTCTGGTATCTTTCAAGCTTTATTACCGCTGAGTCTACATTTGGACGTGGCATAAAACAGCTTGCTGGAACATTAAGCACAATCTTAGGTCTGGCATAATACTGCACTGCTAATGAAAGTGCACCGTAATCTTTAGTTCCCGGACCTACCTGCATACGGTCTGCCACTTCCTTCTGAACCATAATAGTTATGCTGTCCAAAGGCACACCACTCTCAAAAAGTCCCATAATAATAGGAGTTGTTATGTAGTAAGGAAGGTTAGCAACAACCTTTATTGGCTTACCACCATTTTTCTTGTCTGCAAGTTCCTTAATATTAAGCTTTAATATATCCTCATTGATAACTGTTACGTTATCATACCACGACAGTGTATCCTCTGTAAGAATTGGTATAAGCTTCTTATCAATCTCGACAGCTACAACCTCTCTTGCATTCTCGCAGAGTATCTGTGTCATAGTTCCAATACCCGGTCCTACCTCAAGCACGAAATCATCCTTCGTAACTCCGGCTTCCCTCACAATCTTTTCAACTACATTTTCATCTATAAGAAAGTTCTGACCGAACTTCTTCTGAAAATTAAAACCGTATCTGTTAAGCACCGCGATTGTATTAGTCGGATTGCCAAGGTGCATAACGTGTGCGTATTTATTATCCACTGTATAATCTCCATTCTTATAATTACTGATTGACGAATATGTTATGCCTCTTTAAAGAATAACCTTCTCGCATTGTTATTAGTAATGTCCACTATCTCATCATAAGACATTTTCTTGATTTCTGCCAGCTTTTCTATGACATATCTTATATTACTGCTGTCATTTCTTTTGCCCCTGTTAGGAACTGGTGCAAGATATGGGCAGTCTGTTTCTAATAATATGCGCTCCATTGGTATAACCTCCGCCGCCTCAACAAGCTTTCTTGCATTCTTAAAGGTAAGCACGCCGCCTATTCCAAAGTAGAAGTTCATATCGTAAAATGTCTTGACCGACTCCTTAGTATATGAATAACAGTGTATTATTCCACCTATCCTGTCCGCATTTCCATTTTTTAAAATGTTAATTGTGTCCGCACAGGCTTCTCTGGAATGTATAATCACTGGCTTATTAACTTCAACAGCCATCTGTAACTGCCTTTCAAACCATTTAAGCTGTACTGCCCTCTCTGGCTCATCATAATAATAATCAAGTCCAATCTCACCTATTGCAACAACCTTCGGATTGCTTAGTGCTTCTTCCTTAAGCCAGCTTATAATATCCTCATTAAGTTTGTCATAATCATCTGGGTGAACGCCTATAGCCGCATATATATTCTTATACTGCTTCGCAAGATTTAAAGTCTTCCTGCACCCTTCTATGCTTGCACCGACATTTACAATAGTATCAATGTCTGTAGATAAAAGCTTATTAAGCAGTTCGTCCCTGTCTACATCAAATGCTTCATCATCATAATGTGCGTGTGTATCAAATATTCTCATTCTTATTCTTCCCTGACTTTCCTGTCTTTCCAAGAGCAATCACCCATACAACTGACAGGATAATTCCTGCTATGCTGACAATTGCTCCCTGCCATACATAAGGCACTTTAATATTAATAACTGTTGTACCTTTCTGTATATACATAAGATTATTCTTTTTTTCAATATTCTGTGCTGTGCTGAATATGTCGTGATAAGCAAGTGCAGTGTTAACATTATCCTCATTAGATGTTATTGTAATCGTGCTGCCTGTATAATCAATTGTAAGAGGAACTATCTTTCTTTGTGGCAATGTTTCCTGTGTAAGACCCGACATATTCTCAAGCAGTCTTCCAACTGTCTTATCACCTGTCATACTGTAGAAATTCATAATGCCAAGACCACACATTATTATATTATCATTCTTAACTGTTCCATAGAAATCAAGACTCAGTCCATTATCGTCAACACTTCCGTAAGAAGTATCAAGTCCATCAAGATATACAGTATTCCACTCAGTGTGTCCCTGTGGGAACATATCTGTATATACACGCCCAATTCTTGTATTCATCTCTGGATAACCATTCTCGAACTTAACCGCATTACAGGTAACTCCAAGAAATGTCTGTGTATGGGTTCTCTTATCCTGCGGAATGGAGTCTGCTGAGATTATAATCTTAACCCCTGCCTCACTAAGTCTTATAATAAGCTCCTCTGCCGCCTCTTTATCATTATAAGTAAAGCCGTCAAGGAATATCTCTTTATACTGCGATAACTGCTCAAATGTATAATCATCAAGATTATAAGAGTCCGTTTCTTCTACCGCTGGAAATCTTAAAGAAATTCCTGAAGCACCACTTCCTATTCCTATAGCTTCATAAGTGCTTATAGTTCCCCAGTTACCATTAACATCAAGATGATAAAGCCTGTAATCACCATTGTAGTCAACAAGCTTATAACCCACAGCATTTGCCGCCTCATCAAGCTTATCAAGAGTTCCTGTATATTTATTAAGTTGTGAAAGCCTTACAACAACTGTGTCGTTACCAAGCTCCTCGCATCTGTCAAACATATAGTAAAATCTGCTTTCAGCCATAGCCTTATTAAGATTGGCTATGTTAGTTGATGTGTTAGCCGCTTCCCAGCCCGCACCAAATGCAGCCGGCACTCCGTTATTCCAGTCTGCTGTAAGCCACGCACCCATAGCTCCAAGACTGCTCGCATCCATAAGTGCAAGCCTCTGTCCTGTTATGCTCTGTGCCTTTGATATAAGTGTATAGTTCTGTATCTGATTAATCCTGTCCTCTGCCTCACTTGTATCTGTCATATTTAATGATAAAATATCATCAATAAGCGATGTATCAGAAGAATTATCCTCTGATGTACTATTATACCGGCTGAACATTCCACTTAAAGATATTTTATTATCTTCTGTAAACAGACTTCCGCCTGTTATCAATGTAAGTGATGGCACTATATCTGCTATAAGAAGAACACACATCAATAGCACCAACGGCTTCTTTAATGTATCCCACTTAAGAAAGCTGTACAATATAAAGCATAATGCTATGGAAATAAATCTTAACATCCAAAGATACTGGCTTCCTGGAAGAAGGCTTAACACCGGATACATAGCTGTAGTAGTGCATACAAGAATGACTACCGCTGTCACAAATCCCGCTCTTGACTTCTTATATCCAAGGAATATTCCGCATACCGCTATTATGCACGCTGCAATCCCATAGTAGAAATGGGAGTTATTGCTCTTAATTCTATCAAGCGGATTAAGAGTAACAACAAGCTTCTGAAAGAAGTTAGCCATATTTTCTGAGTTATCAAGTGATGTTATTCCTCCATTAAGCGAAGCAACAAGCCATATTCCAAGAACCATAAATCCAAGCAGTATGCTGACAATCACTTCCAATACCGCTCTCTTATTGCCTTGCTGGAACATATACACTATGCAGTATATAAGCACTGCCAGTGCAATCATACCAGCATAGCCAAGATGACACATTGCCATAAGTGCGAATGTAACTATAATTATAGGAATATATATTCTCTTTCTCTCTGACAGATATTCACATACCGCATATATGAATACAGGCAGAAATATCATACACAATGATCTTGCAAGATTACCTTCAACAAACAATGCAAGCAGATTATTAGGCATAAAGAACCATATAAGTCCAACAAATGCACCAAGATATGGCCTATTCATTTTCCTGCCTATTATAAGCCATAATATGCTGTTAAAAAAGCAGACTGAGCCCACGAATATAAGGTATCCTGCAAGCTGTCCTCCACCTGCAATCATCTGGCATAATGCCATATAATATGCTGTAAGTGGTGCCCAGTAACGCATAATCTCCACGCCGTTATACCACATAGAATTATATATAGGATACCAGCTGCCTTCCTTTATAGAATTGTATACATAATCTCCACGGAATATATGATACATAGTATCTGAACCTGTAGGGTATGCCCCATTATTCTTAACTAAGAATACAACAAGCACTGACACTGCCAGATATATTATTGGCATAAGAATTAACAGATACCACGTCTTCCTGTTCACATCATTTCTATTCATAACAGCCATCATCCTTCTGTTAAATCATCTAATACTGCATCCATAACCTCAGATAATATTATATTCTCTGTATCTGCGTTAATCTGTGCATTTCCCTCCTGCTCTGCCATATTAACAATATAACTTCTTGTAGGAGTTTCGCTCGCCTCTAATCTTGTCATCATTCCACCGATATCATGAATTATCCTGTAGAATTCACTTGAAAAATAATCAGTTACATTCTCAAGTGTCGGCATTATGCTGTCAAAAGGCTCTTCATCATTAAGCACCTTATTCTGGTACTTTTCAAGGAAATTGGCAATTCCCTTCTCGAATATATTAAACTCAACAAATGAGCTTCTTCCAAACTTAATATCCAGAGCGAACTCCCATGTGTGTGGATGTATTTCACCCTTCTTGCCATCAATAATTATGTAATGCCTCATATTAAGGTAAAATTTAATTCTATATTCCCTGTACAACTTAACTGCCATATTAATCTCCATTCCTGTCTGATATTTTAAGCATATACACTGTATTTATACAGCCTTACTCTGTTTATATCTGTCCTTAAGTTTACTAATATCAGCTTCATTATTAACAAGCTGGCTGTTCTCAACTGATGAATTATCATCTACAAGTATATTAATCTTGTCCAGAGCACGCTTTTCATCAATCTTAATAAATATAAGCACAAGATCCGTCCTGCCATATTCAAATCTCAGAACATTTTTATCAAGAATATATACTGCTCTTTCTATAAACTTAACCCTGCTTTCAATATTCCTGCATTTGATATGTATAAATGTGACCGGATATATCTCCCTCTTAGTAATCTTTTCAAGAAACGGAATAATAGCCTTCTGCTTCCACAGATTATTTCTTGTATCGTGAAGGTCGCTTTCCATAAGCTTCTGGTTAATCTTTGAAAGTCGTCTGTTGACCGTATCGATTGTATCCTTCTGTACGTCCATTTTGAATAACATATGTCTTATATAATAAGCCATAAGCATTGGCACTAAGACAATAATCAGAAGAAGTACCACGAATAATGTAGTCATCTGTGTCTTTACACCAAGATAACTGTTGTTATCAAGAAGTGCACCCCTCTGTGTAAGCAGGCATAATCTGTATGGCTCATTCTTATATTCAAACAGAACTCCTGAGGCAATATAATCGTTGTCGTTAATATTAATTGTCTTATGCACAACCTTATTCTGTATAAGACCATCTATGAACTCCTTGGCACTATCTGACATATAATATGTTGAAGCTGTAACGCCTTTATATTTATTAGTTTCTGTTATATCTTTTACAAATAGCATTGACTGGTCCTTTGAAAATGTCCAGTAATGGTTAGACGAGGCATCCATTGTCTCAAGGATTTCCTTAATAATCTGCTCATCATTTCTATTATCCTTAAGATTAATCTGGTCAAGAACAAGCTGTACATACGCATCCTGCTGTGTCGCACACACATCAAGAATTCCGTCCTCATACCTTTGAAGTTCTATATGTGCTGTAAATCCTGCTATAACAGCTACACATATTACACATATTGTTGTAATAATAAGCACCGGGTGTTTACCCAATCTGTCTTTCAGTTTCATAGCTTACTCCCATCTAACACATTTTATAAAGACTCATCCTCATCTATCAGTTCAATCTGTTCTATTTTCTCTGCGGCTTCTTTACTGTCTTCTGCCATAGTTTTATCTTCCATAATGTTACATTTGTCTTCTGTAATATCAACAGCCTCCGGTGTATCAGCTTCTTCTACCTCTATAAGCTCCATATCCTCCATAGGCTCGTAATTGACTGCTTTTCTTAACTTTCCAATAAATGCCGCCGGCTTTTGCATATCCTGTTTCACAACCTTAGCAAATGCCTTGCACTCATCTGTGAAGTTCATCGTCTTCCATGCACTATCTGTCTGTATGCTGTTAATAATACCTGCTACTCTTATAAAGAATACGAGAAAATTAAAGAACGGCAGAAACAATATGCACCACCAGTGCCGTACATAATATTTCTTTACATCCTTATTGATGTTAAGGAAATACGCGACAACTATAAAGTACAGATATCCGGCAAGTGTATACAAGCCGAATATTATTCCTGTAGATACAAGTATCATCTTACCCGAATAGCCAATAGCCATAAGGCATATAAGTGCCAGATACCATATCATTCTTGGAAACGCAAATGTGTGGTCATAAAGAAGAGTCTTTACGCTTACATTGCTGAATATATTCTTTACCTTAAAGGACTTGTCCATAAACATCTTGGCTACTTCAAGGCTTCCTCTCTGCCATCTCTGTCTTTGTGTGTACAATTTGTTCATATCCTCTATTGGGTCAACAAAGAATATCGCATCTTCGCACACTTCGACTCGTTCATTCTGCCTGTATTTCATCTGGAATGTGATATGTGTATCCTCACATATTGTATCCGTGTTATACATCCACGACTTTAACACAACTGACTTTCTGAATGCGGAAAATGCTCCTGATAATGTATACACTGCATTCATCTCGGAAGCATAGCTTCTGCCTGCAAGGAAAGCCTGTGCATATTCCATAAATTCCAGATTACGGAGCAGTCTTGGAAAAAATCCTTTATATGCCTGTATCTGTTCAGGAATTGTAAGAATAGCTCCTGTCATACAGTTAAGATCTGTATCCTGTTCAAATCTTGTAATAAGATTGACAAGTGCATTTTTCTCTAATATTCCATCACTATCAAGATTAATAATATACTTGCCGTCACTGTTATACAAGGCCAGGTTAAGTGCTCTTGACTTGCCCTGCTCTGCATTAAGCCACTGCATAAGAAGGTCAGGAAACTTCTTCTGACAGTCCGCATATACGGCGAAGCTGTTGTCCTGACCTTTATTATTAACAAGGAATATTCTGATTTTATCATTAGGGTAAGTACTGTCATTAACCGACTTGATACATCCATACAGAGTATCCGCTGAATTATATACAGGAATAATAAGAGATATCTCTGGATATATCTTCATCTCTTTTCTTTTCTTCTTATGTCTTAGATTTCTCCTGATAAGAAGAAATACACTTCCAAGTGCCGGGACAATCTCCATAATAAATGGAATGATTATCCAGCCGCCCCAGAAAAGAAATGAGTTAAGAATTTGTTTTATTATTACCATATGAGAAGCTGCCTACTTTCATCTTTATAACCTGAGGTTTGGTAAATACATAGAAATACAGATATACACTTAGAACGTAAAAGAATATTCTTCCAATAAATGTATGAACCACATAGTATGCTCCCATTCCCCAAAAATATACTGACATACATATCATCACAATTCTCAAAGCATTACAGAGCATTATATAGCAAAAACCACCTATTCCCACCATAACCTTTTCGCTGAAATTGTATACATTAAAGAATGCCAGCAATGATATAAATGCCATAATCTCAATAATTCCTGAACACTCAAAATCTATCAGCAGTGTCGCCTGTGTAACTCCTGTATGAATAAATATAATTCCATACTTGAAATATGATGTAAATGCTCCTGTCACACTTCCAACTACACCAGCCAGTGCTGATACACAACGTGCCAGCGGCATAGTAAGCACGGGACGTATAGTTATCATCATTATAAGAAACAACCCAAAGCTTCCCCACATAAACTTCCACGCATAAAGCTTTGCTCTTGTTAATACTGAAAGTATATACAGCCACACTGCTATAACTGCCACTGCCACGATTGGATTAACACTCATTATTCTGTTACCTGATTACTGCCTTTCTTTTTCTGATAAACGAGAACACCTACTGTTATAAGAACGCATATGCAAAGTCCAAGCCAGGCACCTGTTGAAGCACCTGCTGTTGTAACCCACTGCTGCCCTAATCTTCCAAACTGTGCATCAATCTGCTTGAAATCACTCACATCACATCCAAGCTTATCAGCCACCTTCTTAAGGTCTATTATAAACTCACATTCGTCCTTATCACTTCCAATAGTCACCATCATTTTTCCATAACATGTATCTGCTTCATTAGTGCTATTAATATTAGCTGAAGTATGCCATGCATCTGTTGAAAAAATGTAGAATTCATATGTACCTTCGGAAAGTCCACCTTTTTGAGAATTCCAGTTAATGTTACCATCACTGTCTACTGTCTCCATTCTTGGATAAAATACCTGACTCCAATTATCATTAAACTTTATTGTAATTGCCTGTGTTAACTCTCCACCTGCTTCAGTTAAATGTGCCTGCATTGGAGTTTCAACGTGTCCAAAAAGCTGTGTTCCATCACAATATATTGCAGCACTGGCATCTGCAACGTGTTCGTGAGTTCCTGGCGTTGCATACTGAATTGTTGTATGTGGATATTTGTTCCAGTCGCCATATAAGCCATCATATGCTATATCATAATTACCATCACTACTGTCATTACTGCCATCATCCTTAAGATTAGCTACATCTTTAACAAATGGCTCTGAAAGGTATAAGCCAAATGATATTGTCTTATTATAAATCGGAAGCTTATCCTTAGGAACCGCTATTTCCCACTGCCTTCCAACATGCTGACACAAAACACCATCTATACCATTAACCTGTCCATCCTGTGTAAGCTGAAATACAAGTTCTCTGCCCAAGTCTGTCTTTATTGAATACCTGCCATTGGAATGAGTTCCAGCACCATAAGCACTTCCTGTTGCTCCGTCCTTTAAGTATATGTATACATAATCTCCATCAAACACCATAGCTGCTTTTGAAAGGCAGTCCTTGTGTGCTTCATTAGGACACGCTGCATTATACCTGGCAACTGCATCCCAGTCTTTAAAACTGCCATCTATTGTTATGCCCTCATAGACAGCCTCTGTTGTATCCTCTTTAATCGCACTGCCGTCAAGCACTTCTATATCTGCTAAATCTACCGTAACACCAGCAAATGTTATCTTGAAATTACCCTCCGTAAAGAAATTCATAGGAATTGAAGCCTCAACTGTATATGGTCCTGCTGTATTCTGGTGTGCCTCATTAACTGTAACCATCTTAGCACCCTCTATATCACCATACCAGCCGTTCTTAACCTGTGCTCCACCATTCCACGCAACAAACTGAATATGATTGGTTGAGTCACTAAGCCCTGTGGCATATGTAATATCAACAAGGTTCTGCTGGCCTGTATATCCATAATCCCACTCTGACTGTGCTGTTCCCTCATAGCTTATGTATAATGTAGAGTAATCGGCTGAGATTACTGCTTTCCAGCTTGATACCTTATCTGATAAAGCCTTTCTTTCTGTCACATTCTTCCAGTCTGTAAGGTCATTATCAAGAGTAATATCATCTCCGCCCACCTTCTTGTTATTCTTTAATGTTGATACATCAATCTTATTGCTCATACTAAGGCCGGCTGCTATATTATTCATCACGCTGTTTGCAGATGTCACACCTGTATTGCTGCCATATACCTGTCCAGCCATTGCTGTTACAGGGGCTGCTGCCAGCATTAATGCCATTCCAGCGGATAATACCATTTTCTTGCAGCTATGACGTCTTTTATTACTATATTCTCCCGTTTTAAAAATCCTCATAGTAAACCTCCAAAATTACGCTATTCTTATAATAGCATTAAAATTGATATGCTTTATTGTATTAATATAAATACTCAAATTATATTGTACGGCTATTGCTATAAATAGTCAATAATTGTATCGGCTAATATGCCACAATATTATATTAAGGCGAATTAACTATCTAATCAATATATCTTAAATAAATATCAGAAAATACATAATTATATTACAAGTTAGCAGAAAATTGTTGTCAATATAATTATTATATGATAATTTACGCTTAACAATTAGTTGTTAAATATAATATACAAGGAGGATATTTTTATGAAACATAATCGTTTTATTTCACTACTATTAACAGTTATTTTTTTATTTATGTACAACACGTCTTATGCAAGTGCTGCGGAAATAAAAATGATAAACGGAGTGATAAGCCTATGATTACAATCTTTAACCGCCAGAAATTAATCGAATGTAACACCGAAGAAATACGTATGAAAGCTGGGTGCAGTATGAGTCAGGCCGAAAAATTATCAGAATGGTCTCCTTGGATAACGCCATCCGGACTCTATTGCTGATACACATATATTTTACCAAAGGAAAAAACTCCGCACACCCAAAGGTGCACGGAGTCTGAGCCTTTATTATTGATATGAACTTGTTTGTTTATCCTCTTCTGCTCTTAAGTTCTGCAACGTTTGCATCTACTCTTGCCTTATTCAGAGGGAAAATGAACATAAGTACTAATCCACAAAGAATATAGATAGCTGCTGGGAAGAAAGTAGCCAAGTTGTAAATACCATTTGCAACTGCCTCTGTCTGTCCTGCTGCAAGTTCATTGTATCCAATCCATCCAAGTGCCCATCCGGAAAGACCACCAGCAATTGCCTGTCCAATCTTTCTTGAGAATGAGTAGATACCATAAATAGTACCATCGTCACGATTTCCTGTCTGTACTTCCATATCATCGATAACGTCTGTCACAAGAGCCCAGCACTGTGTCTGGAAGAAGTACATACCAAGCATAGCTACGAATGCACCAACTACGAATACCCATACATTCTTAATATGAAGAATACCAAGAATGAAGTAAAGGATACCTGATGCAAACATTCCTACTACACCACATTCCTTTTTACCAAACTTAGTAGCAAGCTTCGTAGAGCATGTTGCCAAGATGATAATACATGGAAGCATTAATAATGAGAATACTGAAAGAGCCTTTGTGTTCTTGAAGTAATCAGCAAACAAGTAAGTATTGACACCCTGTGACATTAATGAAGCCAACAAAAGAAGTACAGCTGCGATAATCATACCAAGCAATGAACGGCTTGTAAGTAATGTCTTTAATGTCTTAGCAACTGACTGCTTCTCAGATGTTTGCTTTGCAACATATTCAACACGCTCTGTTGTAAGGAAATAGCAAAGCAGATAGCATACAATTGCAATTACAGAGAATACTCCAGCTACAATAGATATATTTGTTGCAGAAACAACCTGGTTACCATAAGCATCTGTCTTATATACTAACATTGGAGCTACAACACCAATCATAATACCAGCAACAGTTCCACCTACTGAACGGAAAACAGAAAGCGAACTTCTGTCCTTTGGGTCACCTGAAATAACAGATGCCATTGAACCGTAAGGAATATTGATAGATGTATAGAAAATAGAACCCCAGAGGATATATGTAATAAACATATATGCAACCTTAGCTCCGTAAGAAGCATCTACCAAAAATGACTGATACATCATAAATGATGCAAGTGCAACAAATCCGCACATACGAAGAATCCATGGACGAATACGTCCGTTCTTTGTTGGCTTTGAATTATCTACGATACGTCCCATACCGATATCTGTAAAAGCATCGATACAACGAGCAATAAGAAACATAGTTCCGACCATTGCCGCTGAGATACCCATAACCTTTGTGTAGAATACCATTACATAAGTACTGGCAAAAATAAATGAAAAATCATTTGCAAGATCTCCGAACAGGTAACCAAACTTGTCACGTGCACCGAAAGGTCTTACTTCTCTAGTTTTACTCATGGTAATATCCTCCTATCTCTTTATCTTATTGAGCTTGCTATTCAACTCAAGAAGTTCTTCCTTAGTAAACTGCTTTCCACCGCCTGCAGTTCCCATAAGATTAAGCATACGCTTTACTGTAAAACCTGATAACATCTTCATAAGGCCCTCGCTGCCAGCACCAGCTGCTGCTTCTGCTGCACCGCCATCAGCGCCTTTCATAATCTTAAGCATCAATTCATCGATGAACATCTTACCTTCGTTGGCCTTCATGATATCACCAATCTTGTCATTGATGTTGAAGTATCCCTCTGGCATATCAATATCAAACCAGTTGAGAACCTCGCCTTCTTCTTTCAAACGATATTCTTCGTTAAAGGTATCTACCTTGCGAATCTTGCTTTCGTCACTGCAATCACCTGCTTTTGCAACAAGTGTACTTTCGCCTGCATTTGGCACATCAAAGTAGAAGAAATGCACATCACTTGTCTGCTTACCAAGGCTTTCACCGTTTACAAACAACTCTACTTCTGGCTGATTAGAGTATACCGTAACCTTTGTTGTATCTTCTACACGGTCTACATAGCGCTTACCACAGATATGCACGAATGGATCATCTGATAACCATGCCTTATATGCATAGAAAGCATCTTTCTTGTACTTTCTATCAAATGTAACCAAGCCCTTATGGTTCATACCATTTTCTCCACCTTCTGCTCTTGCATCAGCGGCGAAGTCATACATATTCCATACATGTGTAGCCCAGATATAATCTCTTGTAAAGAGCTGCTTAATCAGTTCTTCATGATAGTATGCCTGATATTCCTCAGTATAATCACCCTGAACAGGATTTGATGTATGCCAGTTCAAAGCCTCACATCCATACTCACTTAATCCAATTGGAATATTTGGATATTTCTTGTGGAAATCATCAAAGAACTCACCGTTCATATCTGTTGTTCCACCGTACCATCCATAATAATGGTTATAAGAAATAACATCCGGAATCTGAATATATTTTGCATCAATGCTGCACATAGAAACTACGGCCATTGTTGTAAGTCTTGTTGGATCCATCTGATGACATAAATCATTTAAAATGTTGTGGTTCTCAATGAGGTCATCATCCTCTCCGCCACCCATTGTAATCTCATTAGAAAGTCCCCATACTACAATACTTGGATGATTGTAATTCTGTATAATAAGTTCTTTCATCTGTGAAATAGTATTCTCACGTCCGTTTGGCAAATGTTTTGAAATATATGGAATCTCAGCCCAAAGTACAAGACCTGTCTCATCACAAAGGTCATAAATGTACTGGTCGTGCTGATAATGAGCAAGACGGATTGTGTTTGCACCCATTTCAAGAATGAGTTCAATATCTTCTTTATGTTCTTTATGAGTTAAAGCATTTCCAATGTGTGGTCTATCCTGATGACGAGACACACCGTGAAGTGGATAACGCTCTCCGTTTAAGATAAATCCCTTCTCTGGATCAATAACAAAAGTTCTACATCCAAAGCGAGTACTTCTCTCATCTAAAACAGTATCGTTTCTCTTTAATGTAACTTCTGCTGTGTAAAGGTGTGGGTCCTTACGGCCATTCCAAAGATGAACATTTTCAATCTCGAATGTAACCTTTGTCTCATTTGCAGAAACGCTCTTTGTAGCAATAACTTCATCACCATTTTTGATGACATATTCTAAAGTATCTTCCTCTGTTGCATCTGTAACAAATACTTCTACTTCAACACTTGCATTTGCACCTTCTACGATAGGTGTTACTGCAATGCCATGTGTTCCATAATAATCCAGATCAAAATGTGTTTCTGGTACAGAAATCACATTTACATCACGATACAGACCGCCATAGAATGTAAAGTCTGCCATCTGTGGATATACATGATCATTTGGTGCATTATCTACTGCAACTACAATTTCATTTTCATCAGCCAAAAAGTCTGTTACATTCACTCTCCATGTAGAGTATCCACCATCATGATGTCCAGCTTCTTTTCCATTAACATAAAGCCATGCACTAGAGTTTGCTCCGTTAAACTCAATATAAGTGATTGGTTCGCTACCAAACTCCTCACGCTTCATGTTCTTTACATAGTAACATGTACCGCGGTGGTAATCATTTCCACCATCCTGTCCATCCTTACCATTCCATGTATGAGGCAAGTCAAGTGCCTCCCAGTTGCCCTGTGTTAATACAGAATATCCTTCTGCGACAGTTATAGCATCTTTTGTAAACTGCCAAGATGCATTAATGTTCTTTGTTGCCATTTTTACCTCCTTCTTGTTCATAAAAAGAGTCTTTCTCTCTTTCCGTCAATCTCATTGATGTACTCAGTATAACAATTCAACGGATTTTGCTCTTGTCTTAGTTTTGTTGTTTTGGTAAAATTTTTACACAAAATATAATTATGGCAAATTTTTTACAAATAAAACGAGAAACCTACTAGGAAAGGAGTCCTATTATGACATTTGAAAACATGAATACCGATGATTTTTTCCCTTTGCTCCAGCAAACTTTGTCCGATACCTTTAAGATAGATTCTTATCTGATGCATGCTCCTTATCAGAATTTTGAGAAAATGGATATGGGACTAAGACGCATGGTCTGGGGCAACTACAAAACGAACAGCCCACTTTTTTCTTTGTTTGGCAGCTCTCCTTATCAAATCATTGTACTGCAGAGTTCCCTTGGGTTTTACAATGTAATTGTCAGTCTGACCACGGACGCTGAACCAGATATTCTTGGTATTATGCCTTTTTTGGCCGAACCAATCAATCAGGTAACAATCAACCGGCTCATTCGTGATAATCACATTGATCCGAAATACAACTCTGTCTTGTTACACTTTTATTACTCTCTTCCTGTCGTAGACATTGATGAACTCACACTGATGTTGCAGCATTTTATTAGTTTTTTTATTCCGGCGTTCAAAACATGCAGCATTGAGTATGTCAATTATAAAACAGAGTCTCATAACACTTCGCCAAACGAAGAACGTTTTCAGAAATTCTCTTCCGATTACATCGCGGAACTGATTTCACGACTAGAACATTGTTGTCAGGCAATGACTGCCGGAAACACTGCCCAGGCCATTGACTTCATGAAAAAGACTTTGGACTATTCTGCTTCTTTTCAGTCTCTTCCTGCAAAAGAAATAAGAAGCAGAATCGCCTCCTTAAATTTTTTTCTAGCTTCCCGTATGTTTGGGACCGCCGTACATCCGATTTATGTATACCAGCAGGCTGAAGCTTTTTCTCTTCGCATAAAAGATGCTAACAGCCAAGGAGAGTTTGCACACTTGCCATTTGACATGGTCCGAAAATATTCTATGCTTGCTAAGAATTATACGTATGAAAAATACTCTTATCTGATCCGAACTGTTGTAAATTACATTGACCAGCATTTATACTCAGAGTTAACGCTATCCATACTTGCCGAAAAATTTGACAAAAATCCATCTTATCTGTCAAATGCATTTAAAAAAGAAGTCGGCGAAACGCTGACTTCTTATATTGGAAGGCAGCGCATCCGGGCATCTTTACGCTACTTTAATACCACAAATATGAGTGTTGCTGAAGTGGCTGGAGCTGTCGGTATTCCTGATTTCGGTTATTTTTCGAAACTTTTCAAGAGACACATTGGCATCAGTCCACGCGAATACAAAAAAATGTTGGATAAATAATGCCTTGCTACTTCTGTTAACCTGTAAGTACAAGTGCAGTACAAGAAAAAGCTCCCTTCCAAGCCGCAGGTGATTTTACCTGCCAGCCCGGAAGGGAGCTTTTTATTATATATAATTCACTCTTTTGCTATCCGATTTCGCTTCCTGCGATTATATCCTTATCAACTGTCATAACAGAGAGATTGTTCTTATCGTCCATAGCCGCAAGAATCATGCCCTGTGATTCAACGCCGCATATCTTACGAGGTGCAAGGTTAGTAACTACTGCTACCTTCTTGCCAACCATCTCTTCCGGCTTATAATACTGCGATATTCCAGATACAATCTGTCTTACTTCCTCACCAACTCTTATCTGTGAGCAGAGAAGCTTCTTTGCCTTCTTTACAGGCTCGCACTTAAGCACTTCTCCGACCTGAATCTGGATTTTTTCAAAGTCGTCAAATGTTATCTCAGGCTTCTTCTCAACTACCGGATATTCTGGTACTCCATTAGCCTTTCTCTGTGCTTCCTGTAATTCTTCAACCTTTTTCATAACTTCTTCAATATCAAGTCTTGCAAAAAGGATTTCTGGCTTATCTGTAACTTTACTTCCAGACTCTCTTAAGCCGAACTTGTCAAGATCATCAAAATCCCTGTCACCAGCGGCTGGATTGTCAGGATAAAGCTGCTTTAAAATACTCTCTGTTGTATTAGGCATAAATGCCTTTAAAAGGTTAGCTCCGATTGTAATACTCTCTACAAGGTTGTAAAGAACTTCTTCAAGTCTTTCTTTCTTACTCTCGTCCTTTGCTAAAGCCCAAGGCATTGTTTCATCAATGTACTTGTTACATCTCTTAAATAATGCAAATACCTCTGTCATAGCATCAGCAACGTGAAGTGTAGCCATCTTGTTCTGAACCTTATCTCTTGTTCCTGTAACAACAGCCTTAAGGTCAGCATCGAAGTCAAGGCTTGCACCGTTCTCATCAACGCCTGCTCCCTCACTTGTGACACCTGTCTTATTAACTACACCGCCAAAATACTTGTTAGACATAGCAATTGTTCTGTTGACAAGGTTACCAAGTGTATTAGCAAGATCTGAGTTCATACGTTCAACTATAAGCTCCCATGAGATAACACCATCGTTCTCAAATGGCATTTCGTGAAGTACGAAGTATCTTACAGCATCAACACCGAACATATCTACAAGGTCATCTGCATATATAACATTTCCCTTAGACTTACTCATCTTGCCGTCATTCTGTAAAAGCCAAGGATGTCCAAATACCTGCTTAGGAAGTGGTTCACCAAGTGCCATAAGGAATATAGGCCAGTATATAGTATGGAATCTTATAATATCCTTTCCAATAAGGTGAAGGTCTGCCGGCCAGAACTTCTTATACTGTTCTGATGAGTTGCCATCAGCATCATACCCGATACCTGTGATATAGTTAGTAAGTGCATCAAGCCATACATATACTACATGCTTGTCATCAAAATCTACCGGGATTCCCCACTTAAATGATGTTCTTGATACACATAAATCCTGAAGTCCTGGAAGAAGGAAGTTATTCATCATCTCATTCTTTCTTGAAACAGGCTGTATGAATTCTGGGTGTGTATTAATATGCTCGATAAGTCTGTTGGCATATTTACTCATCTTAAAGAAATAAGCTTCTTCCTTAGCTGGCTTAACTTCACGTCCGCAGTCAGGACATTTTCCGTCAACAAGCTGTGACTCTGTCCAGAAAGACTCGCAAGGTGTACAGTACATACCTTCGTATGAACCCTTATATATATCTCCCTGATCGTAGAGCTTCTTAAATATCTTCTGAACCTGCTTTTCGTGGTAATCATCTGTAGTTCTTATAAACTTGTCATAAGATGTATCCATTAAATCCCATATTCTCTTTATCTCTGTAGAAACATTATCAACGAATTCCTTAGGTGTAATTCCTGCTTCTTCTGCTTTTAATTCAATCTTCTGTCCATGCTCATCAGTTCCTGTCTGGAAAAAAACATCATAGCCCTCCTGACGTCTGAATCTTGCAATACTATCGGCAAGAACTATCTCATAAGTATTACCAATATGTGGCTTTCCTGATGTATATGCGATAGCTGTTGTCATATAAAATGGACCTTTATTCTGTGGCATATCCGTAACCTCCGTTATCATTATTCTATATATGATAGCCAGCTTTTTAGAATATGTCAAACGAATAAACAAATATTCTTTAATGAAAAACATTTATTATACATATAATCTAGTGTATGATTAAGAAAATGTTGTACCAGGGGCTTATATGCACCTTCCCGAATCTGACTACGCGGTATGTCCGCAGAAATGAGGATTATTATATGCTGACATTAAAATCCAGTTACATAAAACATAAAACTAACATTTATTCTTTCTTTAAAAAAGCTGCTGCCATAACAGGTGCAGTAGTAATCACAGCCTGTTCATTTAGTGCCTGCACTCCATTTGGCGGGTCTGCTTCACGTTATAACAATGCTGATGAGCAATACAATGCAGCTGATAACGAAAGCTTTAATGCTTTTACCGACAGCCTTTTTCGTGAGCTTGCCTCAAGCGACTCACTCTCACTGCACGCACTTTTGGAAAATCCTTGCGAATATGGAATTGATGATTACGATATAACACTCGGACGTATTGATATTGATAATATTGATGATACATCAGATATAACAGACTACATAACAAAGCTCAACGCTTTTGACAAGGCTTCACTTTCCAAGAGCCAGCAGATAACCTATGACCTATTAAACAAATATCTGTATACAACCCTTAATTACAGCGACCTGTATCTTCTTAACACCGACCTCACTCCTACAATCGGCATACAGATACAGCTTCCGCTCCTTTTTTCCGAATATACATTTATGGAGAAAAAGGACGTTGAAGAATATATACAGCTCCTAAGTGATGTGGATGGATATTTTAATAATCTGCTGGAATTCGAGGCATTAAGAAGCGTCAGGGGATATACCCTAAGCGATGACCTTCTTGATGAGGTCATAAGCTCCTGCAAATCTATCGCTGATTCCGCCGGTGATGCTGAAGGTATGTTTATTGGTACTTTTAACTCCCGTGTTGACGACCTCATTTTCCTTACTGATGATGAGAAAAATGTATACAAGAAGCAGAACGAAGATGCCGTTATTAACCATGTAATTCCAGGTTATAACGCACTTATAACGACTCTTGCTTCATTCAAGGGAACTAACCAGTATTCTGGTGGAATATGCAATTACCCTAATGGTGCAAGATACTTTGAGGGACTTCTTGAAAACTGTCTTGGCTGGAGTAAATCAATTGACGAATACAATGATTTGCTTGACTCCTATATAAGAAGCTATTCAATTGTTATGCAGAAGCTTTTAAGAAAAGATCCATCACTTAACAGCCAGTTTGGCACATTTTCTTTTGGAATTGATAAACCAGACCAGATTATTGAGGATTTAAAAAAGAAGATAACTGATGATTATCCTGCCTTAAATGATGTCAATTATAATATTAATTATGTATCTGAAGCACTTAATGACTATGCAAGCCCTGCTATGTACTTTATGCCACAGATTGATAATCTTGACATTAACTCTATATACATTAATTCAGCCGGCACTGACAGCAGTGATTTGTATCCTACGCTGGCACACGAGGGGTATCCGGGACATTTATACCAGACACAGTATTTTGCCTCAACAAGCCCTTCTTTGATAAGAAATGTCATTAAACCTGGCGGCTATATTGAGGGCTGGGCTTCCTATGTTGAAGTTCATTCATATGAATATGCTGGCGATAATACTCTGCTTAATTCATTGGTCCAGTGCAATTATGCACTTATACTCTGCCTCTATGCCAAGGGCGATATCGGAGTGAATTATTACGGCTGGACTGAAGCACAGCTTTCCTCATTCCTTACCGATTATGGATTTAGCAGTGCCGAAGCTGCACACGAGATGTATACAGCATTTATTGCTAATCCTGCTAATTACTGCAAATATGTTCTTGGATTTTTAGGTTTTGAGGAACTAAAAAAACAGGCCCAGAAAGATCTCGGTGATAACTTCTCCTTAAAAGAATTCCACCGTTATATTCTTGAAACCGGACCTGTTCATATTGATATTCTATTTGATTACTTAAAGAACTGGGAGAACCGCTTAGTAGTATCTTCCCGGGCAGCATAAGCCGCCTCCGCCAAGACAGCAGTTACACATAAGGTTGATAAATATAAGTTTCATACACCAGCTTCCCATTCCACCTGCTGGATTCTGATATGTCTGCTGTCTTCCTGAATACCATTCACCGCCACTATTCATACGCTGGTAGAACATACGATACTGCATATTGTCAGGATCGAGTTCTACTGCTCTTCTGGCGTGTTCCATCGCTGTTGCCTGATTGCCTTTGCCTGAGTTAGCCATAGCACTATAATAGTACCATCTGGCATCTTTGTCCTGAATAGCAGAAAGCACGTTAAGTGCCTCATCATATCCACCATTGTTAATATAGTTAGCCGCCGCTCTTAAATGAACTGTCGTATCATCATTGCCATTCATATTAGAAGCACCACCTGAATATCCGGAATTAGAACCCCCTCCATAATATCCGCCAAAGCCAAATGGTCCAAAGCCCCAGAAGCCGCCAAAATCATCATAACCATTGCCGCTCTGTCCATTACGGTTATTCTGATAATCACCGTCATAGCCATAGCTTCCTGTGCCACCTCTGTTCTGACTGTAAGCTGATGATGTATATCCACCCTGCTTTTCCTTCATAATCTGGTTATAAGCCTGCTGGATTGTCTTAAACATTTCCTCTGCCTTATCCTTATTAGGATTATTGATATTCGCATCAGGGTGATACTTTCTGCTTAATGTTCTATATGCTTTTTTAATCTCTTCGTCAGTTGCATCTCTTGATACACCTAACACTGAATACGGATCGGTCATACTTCCTCCACTTGTTCTCTTTTATTCTTAGCAATCCCGAATCTTGTAAAGACTCCTGAATATATTACATTTCTTAATAAATCGACATTCTCAATAATAGGAAGGCTCTCAAAGCCTGCGGCAAATTGTGCCATATGTGATTTTAACACATTTTCTATAAATATATCAAAATCCTTATTATTCTCATACGTCCTGAGTGCATTGTATCTGCCCTTCTTCTTATCTTCCAAAAGGTCATCATACGCATCAAGAATATATATAAATCTTCCAAGTGAATTACCCATCACTTTTAATGTATCGTACCACTCATCATTTTTCATACACAAAATCTGTGCCATTATTATGCCAAATTGTTCTGCAAGCAGGTCAATATTGCTCTCATTATTATTCTCAAGCTCACTCATTCTATCAAGTGCCGCCTTAATAATGCGTGCTTTTGGGGGATATGCTTTCTCAATCCTCTTAACCTTATTAGTCAAAGACGAGGCAAGCAGCTTCTTCATAAGCTTCCTATCATCCTGCCAGTCATCAACGCATTTATAATAAGTCATAAGGACATTCATATCCGCAACATATGCTGAAATCTTATTGCGTCTTACCGGGTGCTTATGAACAGGGTGTGCGATACATCTTGCTTCCTTATATGTTGTATCCGGTTCATACAGCCCTGTAAGCAGTACAAGCAGAAATGTCATATCATAGCTTATGGATATCTGCCCATTAATACCATAATCTGAAAGCAGCTCCTCACACAATCCGCAATAGTATGAACGATACATATCATATTCTTTTATCTTAAGCTCAGGCTTATTAACAACAACATAACCGTACATACTACTCCTCATTTCTGCATACAATGTTAATTACAGCTTGCTCTGTATTCTATTACAGAACAAAGAGTCACTTTGTGACTCTTTGCGCGCCCATGTGAGCACGCAAGTGCATCTTCATCTCCACATGGGTCGCATCCCCGCGAAGCGTTTTAACTTTATAGGAAATGCAATTTCCTATAAAGTTAAAATAAGCGAAACGCACAGACAATAAATTCCTTACGTTTCGCTTATCATATAACATCTGTAAAACTCTAGTCAATTGAAGCTTAAAAGATTAATAAATCTTTTATAATCTGTTTATATGAACTGGTCTTTATTATCAGTTCCCCATATAAGAAAGTCTTCGTAATCTGCCATAGATGAGAAGTTCATACTGTCCTCATATACCGCGTTCTCAAAATAATCTTCGCTGTTATCTTCCTCATTATAAGTGCGTTTTCTATGAGGAAACGTATATTGGGCTGTGTCATAATCATAATCTTTATCACCATCATACGCTGGGTACACACTCATCACCTCCATAATGGAAGTATTCCCCCGACTGTGATGATTTATAAAATGTATATGTGGTAATAAATGGCTGACACGACTGACACACTCACTTTATATATCAATTATTAACATTAAATATCAACTATCAATCTTAAATATTAATTATTAAACTTCACATATCAATCATTAATATATAACTATTGCCTGCTTTCCCATACTTTTATATCGTGTTTCTACAAGTTCTTTATCGTATTCACATATGCCCCTTAACGGATCTGCCATAATATATGTACTCTGTGTATAGCCTATAAGCACCATAGCGTGCTCACGTGAAAGCCACATAATATTCTCTCCGTCTATATTCCATGTACAGGATTCATATGGCTCTTTCATATACATTGTCTCCCATACTAACACCGGATGTCCGTCATCTACATAATCAAGAAGCTCGTTGTACTCTGCTCCCGTTATATTGTATACATTCATATATGATCTTTGCGATTTCAGATACTTTGTCGCTGAATTGACTAATACTGGTGCAAACGCACCACACGAATCTTCATCTCTTGGATTGCCGACAAATGCTTTGTAAGGCGACACCTCGCCCATCTTTCCTTTATCCAGGTAATAATCTGCCATTGTCAGCTTGTCTACATTATAGCCAAGATAATTAAGAACTGTCGTCAAAGCTGTTATCTCACAGCCTGTTGGAAGTTCAGGATTTTGAAGTACACATTCTACATCAAGCCTCTTATAAGAACTTCTTACTGCCGCTGTAGTATGGTTACTATTAGTTGCTTCTTCATATGTGACAACTCCCTTTGTTACATTCTCTTCATTGCCCTTCATATAATCTGCTGTCTGCGTATATTTAATTCTGAAGTCATATACCTTTAAAGAATATGCCCCTATAATAACCGCTGCCCCTGCCATTGTAATTATGGCGGCTCTTTTCAATGCTCTTCTATGTGCTCTTTGTGTCTTATGTCTATTCCATTTTTTCTTCATATGAACCTCTTTTCCGACACAACATCAATATAACAATACTACGTACAAAATCATTCCAGATAAATAAGCTATATCAGTAATACCAATAACTAAATGCTTTCTTAATATTACATAACGTCTTATCAGTCTTTAACCTGATTAGCAGTCATAACACTGGTATATTAGTGTTATATCTTCCCCTTCGTATTTGTCTCAAATAATAGTTTCATATGTGTACCCACTTGTATTGTAACACTAAATATACTATTTATACAATCCATATCTGGAATTTTCAGAAAAAAAGGAATCAATTCAAAAATTCAGAAAAAATATCAAATCATAGAAATTCAACGCACAAAAAAAGCCCCTCAACCTAGCTCCATCGACTAAATCAAAAGACTTTCACAAATGCACCGCCAGGGGTTCGAACCCTGGACACCCTGATTAAGAGTCAGGTGCTCTACCAACTGAGCTAGCGGTGCGTATATTAAATTATTGCAAGCATTAAACTTACAAGTGCACCGCCAGGGGTTCGAACCCTGGACACCCTGATTAAGAGTCAGGTGCTCTACCAACTGAGCTAGCGGTGCATATATTATTATGTTACAACTGCCGTAACAACAAAAAATATATTAACGTGTTATTAACAAAAAAGCAAGCCTTTTTTTGTATTTATTTAAAAACAATATAATTTTTTTTATTATTTTTAATAATATTTAACTATTATGGGGTTTTTTTAACCGCTTATATGGAGTACAATATTCTTGATATATCCTTAATTAAATAAGATTGCGAGGATTTGTATGGATAAAGACAATAATAACGATACAAGCTATTTTAATTCACCTGATAATAATAACTCCGCTGGTGACAACCACATTGTATACAAGAATAAGTTCCAGCCCAACAGCAGATATTTTACTATTGTAATATACGGACTCTTATTTGTCCTTGGTGCAATACTTATATTCAAGCTTATTGGCGGGTTTAATAACACACTTAATATTATCAAATACATTTTTAATGTTATATCACCATTTGTAATTGGTGCGTTCATAGCATTTATATTATACCCACTTGTAAGATTTTTCTACAGACATTTGTTCAAGGAAAAATGCCATTTGAAGTCGGACAAGCTTTCTAAATATCTTTCGATACTTATAACTTACATTATTGCAATCGGAATTATTACAATCCTTATGGTATTTATAATTCCTCAATTGTATACAAGCATTACCGATATCGTGGACAAGCTTCCAGTGTGGTACAACAATATCACTGGCCTTGTTAATTCATTTGAAGATAAACACGCTGACCTGGGATTTATTGATTATGCAGTCATTAATGAAAAATTAAACAACCTTTACCCTAAGGTTATATCATATCTTACAGATATGCTTACCAATCTGCTCCCATATGTAGTTAATACATCTATGGCTATTGTTAAGGGACTGGTCAACCTCATAATTGCAATTATGGTTTCTGTGTATATGATATCTGACCACAAGAATATATTCTACAATTTTAAGCGTGTGCTTTATGCTGTATTTCCGAAAAATGCGGCTGATACTACAAGAAAGATATGCAGGGAAAGTGGTACTATTTTCTTAAAATTTATGTATGGCAAGGCACTTGACTCATTAATAATCGGTATCATCTGCTTTATATGTATGACTATATTCAAGTTCCCTTACACGGTGCTTATAAGCGTTATCGTTGGAATTACTAATATGATTCCTTACTTTGGACCTTACATCGGTGGTGTTATGGGCGGTATCATAATTGTTATTGTAAATCCTATCCAGGTTATATTCTTTGCAATCCTGATACTTGTTATACAACAGTTTGACGGACTTTTCCTTGGTCCTAAGATACTTGGCGAAAGCACAGGACTTAAGCCTCTGTGGGTTATATTCGCAATTGTTGTGGGTGGAGCACTTTTCGGCGTATTAGGAATGTTCCTCGGTGTTCCTGTTATGGCAGTTATATGCTATATTACGAACCTTGTAGTTGAGCATTTCCTCAAAAAACGTAATATCAGTGTCCAGCCTTACGACTCACCTGATGAAATGTAGAATCAAAAAATTATGGCTGCTGACCTTGATATGTACCTTTATTACTGATTTTTTCAGTATTACCAGTACATATATCTTAAGGTCAGCAGCCATTTATTATTTTATATATTTCATCCCACGACCTCTTAAAACGCACAATCCTGCGGTTTAATCTATTGTGGTAATAAATGTACTCATTAAGTCTGTTAATCGGATTACACCTGTTACAATGTCTGTGATATCCCATACCATTTCCTTTCCTGAATATAATATATTCTTAAAATATTAGTTAAAAACGTTTCTACTATATAATATTCAACAAAGTCATATGTGATACTAATACATTTAATTATCTTACAATAACATTTTAATCTATTTTATTAACGGCCTGATATGTATTAATAATTCAATCTATCTTATCTGTCTGCAATAAGCTTGCATATAGGATTTCCCATATCTGAGAATTTCTTCTCGTATTCTGTCATAACATTTCCTTCATTAAGCCTTTCGTCACTGTGAAGGTCATAAGTACACTCTACAAGATTCCAGCCAGCTTCCTTTACTTCCTCAACTGAAAAGTCAAACAGTACCCTATTGTCTGTCTTGAATTCAACCCTGCCCTCTTTTTTAAGCATTTTGTCATATCTTGCAAAGAACTGTCTTGATGTAAGTCTTCTCTTAGCATGTCTGTCCTTTGGCCATGGGTCTGAGAAATTAAGATATATTCTATCCACTTCATCAACACCAAACACTTCATTAATATTCTCTGCATCCATTCTTATAAATCTTAAGTTAGGAAGCTGTAATTCGTCCTGCTTCTCAACTGCTCTTAATAGTACGCTTGAATACTTCTCTATTCCAACATAATTAATATCTGGATTCATCCCTGCAAGAGTTGTTATAAATGTTCCCTTTCCCATTCCAATCTCTATATGTATAGGGTTATCATTTCCAAATACCTCTTTCCAGGTTCCGCACATTCCCTCTGGTTCCGTGAATACATATTCGTTCTCAACCATAACTTCTCTTGCACCCGGTACATTTCTTAATCTCATAATAATCTCCATTCATTCTTTATACTGTATAAGCTTACAACCATTTTTATAACATCAAACCAAGATATTTTACTTTAATATAATAAGTATGTCAAAGGTAAATTAAAACATCACCAAAATCCCATTCCACACAGCTTTAAATATTCGCCTGCAAATTTAGTTTCATAATCTTAATAAATATGTTAATATTACAAGCAAATATGTATAATATGAACATATCAGTATAATAAATGGCATTTTGTGCCTTTAACACTTACTTCATAATATCATTAACGATGGGAGATTGTAATGTTTAATAATTCTAATAAAACAACGAAACACTCTGTTAATAAGTGTTCAGTTCTATTTAATAAATTCAGAAAATGCCTTGTAAGAACTGCAAGCATTATTACCTGTACAGCAATTGTGGCAACATCTGTAACACCAGCTTTTGCAGCTGGAATAACAAGCGGAACAACTGCCGCCAGCAGCTATGTTATATCTAATGGAACAACTGCTGCCAAGAGTTCTGTTATATCTAACGAGGTATCAACAGACACTTCTGTTTCGTGGCCACAGGCTCCGGATATTACCTGTGAGAGTGCAATATTAGTCGATGCAGATACAGGCTCTATACTATACGAAAAAGATGCACACCGTAAGTGCTATCCAGCTTCAACAACTAAAATCCTTACAGGACTTCTTACTATTGAGAACTGTAATCTCAGTGATACACTTACATTTTCTACTGCCGCAGCTAATTCAATTAATCCGATTGAAGATGCCAACCTTGGTATGAAGGCCGGGGAAGAACTTACTGTTGAACAGGCCTTATATGCACTTCTTCTGTATTCAGCCAATGAAGTTGCATATGCACTTGCTGAGAAAGTCGCTGGCTCAATAGATGCGTTTGTGGATATGATGAATAATAAAGCTCGTGAGCTTGGTGCAATTGAAACACATTTTGCTAATGCCAGTGGCCTTTACAATCCTAACCACTACACAAGTGCTTACGATATGGCTATGATTGCACGAGGCTGTTATAACAACGCTTCGTTTGTAAACATTGACTCAACTTCCTCAAGCTATACAATTCCTGCCACTAATGTAACATCTACACCCAGAACAATAAAACACCGTCATAAGATGCTTAAAGGACGCGAGTTCTACTATGAATACTGCAAAGGTGGAAAGACCGGATTTACTGATGAATCTTTAATGACTCTGGTAACATTTGCTGAAAAAGATGGAATGAGGCTTATATGCGTTGTATTCCGTTCACCAGATGACTCTACAAGATTTATAGATACACGTTCATTATTTGACTGGGGATTTAATAACTTTAAGAAATCGACTACATCTGACACACAGATAAGCTCGTTATTCTCTACTGATAACTACTACTCATCAGATGTATTTAATAAGTCAAAACTTAACTTTAATATGAATGCCTCATTTATAACAATTCCTAACAGCGGTTCAACTTCAAGCGTTACAATGAGCCTTGATAAGAATTACGATATAACTAATGAGCAGGGCAGGCTTGCCGCTAAGCTTAATTATCTTTATGGTGATAATGTTGTTGGTTCTACCACACTCTCCATAACAGGCGGTGATAATTCCAATGAAAGCCTTCTGCCATACCTTAGTGCCAAGAACAACTCAACACAGTTATCACCAAAACGCTGTATTAAGATTAATATATGGGTTATAGCTGGAATTGTAGCTGTAATACTTATTATATTTACAATTATTAACAATGCTTCACTTTCTAAGAAACGTAGTAAATACTCTAAGCGCAAGCTCCGTTTCTAGAAAATCACCAAAATACTACAAAAGGGTTACTGCTTTGACCAAAAGACAATCATTATCTGAATGTCTTTTGGTCAAAGCAGTAACCCTTTTTATTTTAATTAATTATATTATTTGTGCAGCTTTTCAGCACATATAAAGTTCCGTTAGGAACTTTTAAGATGAGCACTTTTGTGCTCATTATACCATAATTTTCGTGCTTCTTTTCAGCACATACAAAGTTCCGTTAGGAACTTTTAAGATGAGCACTTTTGTGCTCATTATACCATATATCCTCTGTTAATAAGCGTATCACTTGCTGTTTCATTGCCTGCACCATATTTAGAATATGTAAGTCCGGAATACACCTTTTCTGTATTCTTCATAAGCGGTGCTGAATTATCATGTCTGCTTACTTCATAAAATGACTGTCTTAGCTGTCCAATCATATCGTATATTGAATTGACAACATTTTTATCATATGAAACCTGTGCACCGATAAGAGTTCTTTTCATATAGTTATAGAGTACATAAAGATTACCTGAAAGCTCATACTGCATATCAAGACCTGTTATAAGCTGGTCTATACCTCTCATAGCCATGTGTAGTTTCTCTTTAAATACTGCATTATCTGATGTTGACACTGCATCTTTAAGATAATCTCTTATTATGTCGTACACTATTACTACAAGCTCTGAACGTGTCGCCTGCGATATTCTATATGAATATGTCTTAATAGCTTCTCTATCCATACTTCACATCTCCAATCAATTCACCCTGACAGATTAGTTCTGAAGAAGCTGTAATACTTCTGATGGTCTTTGGTTAGCCTGTGAAAGTATTGATGTAGCTGCCTGTGTAAGAACTGTCTGTGATGTATACTCTGTCATCTCCTCAGCCATATCTGTATCAATCTTAGCTGATAAAGCCTTAGTAACATTCTCACTTGAAACCTCAAGGTTCTTAGTAGTATGGTCAAATCTGTTCTCATATGCACCAAGCTTAGAACGTGCAGAGTTGACATAATTAATAGCTTCGTCTACATACCCTATTGAAAGCTGTGCTGTGTAGCTTGTCATTACATTGATATTATCTGTACCTATTGTGTAAGTAGTTATCTTAGGAATATCCAGAACGATAACCTGATTTTCATTAGCACCAACGTGGATACTCATAGTTCCGACATCAGTCACTTCCTGATTAATATCCGTAGCTGTTCCACCTGCTGCCTGTGACTTTCCGTTCTGCTTAGCTGCTGTTGTATCATTAAATGTTGTTCCTGCAACATTACCTGGAACATCCATAACGAATTCCTTATTATTAACGTCCTTAACTGTAATCTTAGTACCCTTGGTTGAGATAATAGCTGAATCTTCAAATCCAACTCTCTTACCTGTTGGGTTGCCTGCATCATCAACTTCATTAGCGAATTCAGCTACAACATCACTACCTTCTGCGTGTATGCCTGAACCATCTTCATTGTAAGCATCTGATATACCAAGCATAGCAGCAAGGTCTTTATTACTGCATGTTACATCTAGCTGCTGATCTCTTCCATACTGCTCTGTCATTATAACAAGTCTGTTGCCTGTGTAAGATGTATCTGGCTTATATCCTGCATAATCACTTCCGTTAGTCTTCGTATCATTAGCAAGGCTTGATACAGCAAATGCTCTTCCACCCGCCATATTAGCACCATCCATAACCTTATCCATAATTGTATCAAGTGTATCACCTTCTACAATATCAATGTTATATCCATTAATAGATATTGTTCCTGCCTGATCAGCAGTTACCTTAGCTGTGCCTGACATTGTAATAGTATCACCTACTGCTATTGCCTGTCTTGCATCCTGTGTTACTGTAACTCCATATATTCCAGCAGTAAAACTGTCAGATATCTTAAGCTGGTTCACACCCTGATAATCTGAATATACTCTTCTTGAAAGATTACCATTAATAAGTGGCTGTGTATTGAATTCTGTCTGCTCAGATATTCTGTCTATTTCCTGATTAACATTATCAATCTCCTGCTGGATAGCTTCACGCTCATCATCAGAGTTAACATCGTTAGCCGCCTGAACTGTAAGTTCCTTAAGACGTGTAAGCATAGACTGTATCTCTACTATAGCACCTTCTGCTGTATTGATAACAGAGATACCATCTGTTGTATTATTCTTAGCCTGATCAAGACCTCTTATCTGAACTCTCATCTTCTCTGAAATAGCACAGCCTGCCGGGTCATCAGCTGAACTGTTAATCTTATATCCTGATGAAAGTCTTTGTATAGAGCTTGAAAGTGCATCCTGTGCCTTCTGTAACGCATTGTTAGATACAATGGCTGATACGTTAGTATTAATTCTCATACTTTTATTCTCCTGATTTTATATTCCCGCCACATCTACTGGCGTTATCCTTTGAATTCGTCAAATCATACATTTTATATATCGGACATATCCTGTAATTCTTTAACCGCTCTTATGCCCCAAAGAATACTCCTGTTATTGCTGAAGCGATCTTATAAAGACGATCTGATGGAATCTTTGCTCCTGAGTCCTCGTATGTAGTATATTTAACATCTGGAACTCTTACACAATTAATTCTTACATTGTCATAACCGAACTGTTCTTTAAGATCTCCCTCAATCTGCTGGAAATACTTATAAATGCTTCTGTCTTCGGAAAGCACAATTCTTGAATCCTGCTTTACATACATACTTACGTCTGACTGTGTAACCTTTGCCTCTACTGACAATTCACCCCACGAAGCTGTATTCATCTTAATAGATATCTTTCCCTTGTCATTATCATCTGCAACAAATGTAAGATTGATAAGACCTGCCTGTCCATTTTTAACATAAGGGACACGGTAATCATTTCTTCTTGCAAGATTGCTTATATATCTAATCTGTCTGTTGCTTATTCTTAATTCTTCAAATGTATCATAATCAACAGGGTCTTCAGCAGTTCCTGTAAGTGAGCTCTCTATAGCTTCTTCAAGTTCATCACCAGCAGCTTCTTCAAGGTTAGTATACATAGCCTCAAGCTTATCCCTGCTGTCTAACACTTCCTTAAGCTTGTCATTGCTATCAATTATGTTCTCTCCATATATTGACTTACTGCCCTGGTTTCCGTGCTTTCTTGTGTAAGCCATAAGCTGTCCTGTAGCCATAAGTTCATTAACCGCATTAATGTTACCAATGTTCTCATTAATTCCAGCTCTTCTTAACTCCCTTACAACCTCAGCATCAGCCTGTTCTGCTTTCTTAGTTACTTCTTCTATGTAACTGCTGTCAAGTTCATTTTCCACTGCTTCATCATAATGTTCAGCAAGTTCGTTAGCAAATGCTTCAACATTCTGATGTTCAATTGGTGACTCATTGTCCGAATTCTTCAATGTATTAGGAGTGATAAACTTCTGTGACTTTGCAAATAATGACTCAAAGTAACTGATAGTTTCCTTATCTCCAAGACCTACTGAATCATCAATAGTTACATCTATTCCAGAGTGCTTGCGGCTTGTGTAGGCACTGATAAGATTACCCATAGTAATCTCTTTGCCCTGCTTCATAAGAGCACCCGCACACACACCAGCATCTCTTGTAAATATATTCATCATCTGGTATATACCGATGAACTGCTTTTTCTTAGTTTCGTTAATTCCACCTGTCTTGTCAAGCTTGTAGAGGAACTTTGAATATTTCTCCTCATTATCCTTAGTAGCACCCTGATTCATACTGCTAAGATAATCATTAACTGTCCATATATCAGTATTCATTGGGTTGATTCCGTCATCTATCATCTTAACAACAGTTTCCGGCTTCATATTATCAACAAGATTATTAAGGGTTGTATATATTCTTCTTGCCCTCTCAACATTTTCCTTATTGATATCTATGTTATTAGAAGCAAGAAGCTTAATAACATCTCTGTTCTCCTGAGTATTCTCAAGATTGAGTTCGTCCATTATACCCTCTGCACTGTTATTAACAGCCTTAATAATAGAGTCATCTAAGTCTTCTCTTACCTTAGTACCTGTTGTTTCATATGTATCTATTGCCTTGGCATAACGGCTTGTCATTCCACTCGCAATGCCTGATACCATAGAAATACTCAACTTATATGGGTCACTCTTCATCAGCTTTTCATACATCTGTGCTGGTGCAGTCTCAATATCATAAAGTGCCTTTCTTACATCAAGGACATCATTATACATCTGTGTATTGCCAGCATATAATGTTCCATTAGCTTCAAGAGCTTTAATCTGCTCGTTAATCTGTTCAAGAGGCGTGTAGAGAAGTGATGTATTACTCTTTTCAAGAATTACACCTGTACCTGCTGTAAGTAAAAGCCTTGCCTCAACAAGTGTGTTATAAGCTTTCTGTGCATTGTAACCATATGGCTGCTGGTATGCATAATTACCGCCCATCTGATTATTATATACACCCTGATTATAGCCCGTATCCTGCACATAACCATACTGGTTATTAACATTGCCCTGCCAGCCGCCTGACATCTGACTGTTTACATTACCCTGCCAGTCACCTGACATCTGGTTACTAACAGTCATCTGATTGTTAACAGCCTGCTGGCTTTCTGCTGTTTCACTCCAGCCTACCTGCATTACGACCTTCAGACTTGATATTGTAAATGCTTTTCCAGATGAAACAACATTTACAATATCATCATAGCTTGCATTAGCCAGTGTTACTATTGCGTTCTTTACATTATCCCATATAGATGGATCGTTTGTAAGTGGAGTATCTTTAGGGTCTTCACCAATAGCAAGCTGGTCAGCAATCTTTGATAATACACTATCCTGTCCATCCTGTGTATCAAGACCATTTAAATTAAGTCCGTCAAGAATAGCTTTATATTTTAAAGTCTTTTCTGTGACTGGTATATTATTATTAATCAAATCCTGTGCATTATTAAGGTTTCTTAAGTTCACTTCAAGCCCAGCTTTATTCATAAGCGACTCAATCTGTGGACGCATAGCATTAAATTCCTTAAATGAAATCTCATATCCGCTGTTAGCCGGTCTTGTACTGACAGCATTTTCTGCCTTATATATTCCGTCAATAGTTGGTGCAATATCATTGGCAATCATATAATACTTAGCACTCTCTGAAAGCTCTGTTATTGAAGCCGCCTCATCAAGTGCTGATTGTACCTGCTGCACAGTATCGTCATCAACGCTTATTCCAGCACCGCTTAATCTCTGCTTTAATTCATTAGCTGCACCTGCCCCTGCAACACTCTCAATTGCATCAGAGCTTACGCCAGTTCCATATGCAACATAGCTGTCTGAGTGCATTGCAAGCTCAATTCTAATCTTATCAATAATTGATACCATATCATCCTTAGAGGCATCTGTTATATTAAATCCATCACCTGCTATATCGACTGCTTCCATACCAGAAAGCTTTTTAACAAGTGCCTTGAAGCTTATCTGTGCTGTACTTGCAGAATTCATAATCTGCTGTTTTACATCATCAGCTTCCTTTAATAACGACTCATATGTGTTATCTGCCAGCCTGCTGTTATCCTGTCCCTCTGACATAACAACACCATTAAATATCCCATTGACACCATTAGTCCTGTTGCTTACATTTTCCTTATAATTAATAGATGTTTCTTTAACATTATTATCCTTGTTAAAATTACCTGCGTATATTGATACAGACATATTTATCCTCCATACATTATCTGCGGCTAATCTACAGCCGGTTATTCCATTTCCTAATAACAGCCTATATATCCTGCTTAGATAATTCTATCGCCTGATTATAAAATAACCTGTATTATATTTCGGTTACTTCCACCAAAAAAATAAGCAAAATGAAGCAGATTACAGCATAAATGTAATCAACCACATTAATAATTACATCAATACTATATACCTGCTTCACTTAAATCCTGCCAACCTGATATCTGACTTATATATCAGACTGCTATTTAAACTGCTCTTATATATCTCTTATATTATTATTATATTATTGTAGGCTTGTGTGCTTCCACATCACCATTGAACTCATACACAGCTATTCCATACCTATGTAAATCCACAAGAAGTGACTCACCATAGCCATCACACTCACCCTTCTTACTTGCAATTATCTTCTGCTGGTTCTTCATATCATCACCTAATACAAGCTTATATTTGCCCTTAATTGGCACTCCAATTCTATGACTTGGTCTTTCAACAGGTGTGAAATTAAGAACGAATAACAAATGCTTCTTCTTATCCGGACTTATTCTTATAAATGAGAATACACTGTTGTCCTTGTCATTGGCATTAATCCATCTAAAGCCTTCTGAATTATAATCAGTTTCATATAAACATCTGTAATTCTTATTAAGCTTAAGGCACGCACTTGTAAAATCCTTTAATTCCTTGTGGCTCTCATCCTCAAGAAGATACCAGTCAAGAGAACGCTTCTCACTCCACTCGTTCCACTGTCCGAATTCCTGTCCCATAAATAAAAGCTTCTTGCCCGGATGTCCACACATATAAGCATATGCAAGCTTAAGATTAGCGAACTTGTCCTCTCTGTCACCAGGCATCTTGCCTAACATAGAACATTTCAGGTGAACAACTTCATCGTGCGATAATACAAGTATAAAATTCTCGCTGTAAGCATACATAAGAGAAAATGTCATCTTACCATGATTAAACTTTCTAAAATAAGGGTCAAGCTTCATATATTCAAGAAAATCGTGCATCCAGCCCATATTCCACTTGAATGTAAATCCAAGACATTCTCCGTTATCAGGGTCACCACTTACCATTGGCCACGCTGTAGACTCTTCTGCAATTGTAACCGCTTGTGGAAATCTCTTTCTCATCATACTATTAAAATGCTTAAGGAAACTCATAGCTTCAAGATTACCATTACCGCCATACTGGTTAGGAACCCAGTTGCCTTCTGTCCTTCCGTAGTCAAGATAAAGCATAGAAGCAACTGCATCTACTCTTAAGCCATCAATATGGAACTTATCAACCCAGAACATTCCATTGGCAATAAGGAAATTCGATACCTCATTCTTGCTGTAATCAAATACCTTAGTTCCCCAATCAGGGTGTTCGCCCTTTCTTGGATCTGCATATTCATATACACAGCTTCCGTCAAAGTTCGCAAGCCCATGTGCATCTTTTGGAAAATGTGCTGGTACCCAGTCAAGTATTACACCAATATTCTTGCTGTGCATATAATCCACAAAATACATAAAATCCTTAGGACTTCCGTATCTTGCTGTTGGTGCATAATATCCTGTAACCTGATAACCCCACGAGCCGTCATATGGATACTCTGCAATTCCCATAAGCTCTATATGTGTATATCCCATATCTGATACATACTTGGCAAGGTCTGGTGCTATATCACGGTAATTCATATAACCGTCCTCTGTACCATCTTCCTGCTTCTTCCACGAACCAAGATGACATTCATATATAGACATTGCTGACTTTAAATGGTTCTCTTTCTTCTTATGTTCAACCCATACGCTGTCTGTCCACTTAAATCCATTAAGGTCAGTAATAATTGATGCTGTCTCTGGCCTTAACTGTGCCGCATTGGCATATGGGTCAGCCTTGTAAATAGCCTCACCACTCTGTGAAATAATAAGGTACTTATACATCTGTCCAGCCTTGGCACCCTCTATAAATAACTCATATATTCCACCATCTGAAATCTTCTTCATATCATAGCCATAGGCTTTCCAGTCATTAAATTCACCTATGACGTACACGTCCTTCGCCGCTGGTGCCCATACCGCAAAATATACTCCGGGCTTTCCATCTTTCTTCGCTATATGTGCACCCATTTTATTATATATCTCGTAGTGTGTTCCCTGTCCAAAAAGATATGAGTCTAACTCAGTTATTCTTATCTGTTCATAATTAATTGTCACAGCCATATATTACTCCGCCCTTCCACATTAATAATATTACTTCGCATATACTTTTGTATTAACATTATTTTATCATAACATTAAATTAAATACTATTAATTTTTTGACAATTGGTCATTTTTATAATAAACTTTCTCATATATTTTGATAATCCAATTAATTACTTCTATCTTTCACTTGACATCATAATTATAGGAATTTATCATAAAACTATTAATAATCAAAGGAGAATTCATAATTATGATTTATTATCTGATAAGTCCGAATTATATTAATGTTGTGACTTTTGCCAGCATAATATTTGCATTTGCAATAACGTGCCTTGCTATATATATGGGTAAAAATATCCTTCCCCGTGATGGCGGCAGAGCTTACGCAATTAATGGCTCAAAGTCAGTCGGCAAGCCAAGAGGAGCAGGAATTATATTTATCCTCGTATTTACAATAACCTGTATGATATTTGTCAATTTAAGTTCTGAGATAATCATTTATCTTATACTTGTACTTGCAGCAATGCTCTCAGGTTACCTTGATGATGCTTCGTCATCACCTTGGGGCGAGCTTAAAAAAGGTATTATAGATTTCGTAATTGCGGTTATGGCGGCAGTTACATATCTCCACTATAATCCTAACACATTTGACATATCACTCTTTAAGCTTACAGTTACACTTAACCCAATCATATACGGTGTTCTCATCGTTATATTAATATGGGTCAGCATAAATGTAACTAACTGCTCAGATGGTGTTGACGGCTTATGTGGAACTCTTTCGGCAATTACACTTTCATCTGCCTATGTATTATTTATGATATTTGACATTGAAAGCTCATTCCGCCACACAATACTTATTATGGTAGTATGTATTCTTGGTTATCTGTGGTTTAACGCATCACCTAGCAAGCTGCTTATGGGCGATGCAGGCTCAAGGGCAATAGGAATATTTATAGCATTTGCTTTTCTTAAGTTACACAGCCCTCTGCTTTACATTCCACTTGCCATAGTTCTTATAATTGATGGCGGACTTGGTCTTATTAAGGTTTCATTTATGAGATTTCTTCATATAAAGATTATGCAGAATATAAGAACACCTATCCACGACCATATGAGAAAGAACAAGAGCTGGTCTGATGCACAGGTCGTATTCAGATTTGCAATAATACAGCTTGTTATTGCGGCAGCTATAATATATGCAGTTATATAGCAGCATCTGTTGATGCAGCAATTTCATTCAACAGATATCCTGTCATATTCAAAAAGGCAGTAATCTTAATTATATATAATTCCCAGAAATATCCTTTCCTTCAAAGCATTATATATAATTAAGATTACTGCCTTTTTTATTTATATTTAATTAGTTATTTTACACGGCAGACATAATAGAATATTATTTAAGTAATTTCTTTCTTTTGTGTTCTTCCAATCTCTTACGTCTTCTGTGTTCGCGTTCCTTAACCTGCTTGTCTATTATCTTATCAACCCCTTTTTCATCTGTCTGCTTAACAATTCTTACATCATAATACAATCCGTTATCATTATGTTTAACCTTAAGCTTTCCCTTAAATGTGCCATGCTCTTCACACACAAATACTGAATAATATGTCTTTGAAGTTGTCGCAAACCATTTTATAAGTCTTTTCATAGACCTGCCACATATATAACACCTGCACGACCTTGCAACCCTGTCATCAGCTGCATTATCCCTTGTCTTAAAACCTCTTGAAATATATTTCTCATATGTCCCAAAGTTGGCATATATCTCAGTTTTTCTATCTTTAGGTATTCTGTATGTGTCAATGCTCTCATACACCTTTACGCTGTCAAAATCCATCTGCTGGAATATCCTTGCCGTGTATACAGCATCATTAATTGCTGAATGATACTCTGCATCCTCGCTGAAACCAAGCTCCTCAATAGCCATCTTAAGACTTCTTCTTGTCTTGCCGTCTGAGTATACCTTGCTGTATAACTTCTGCAGATCATAATACATAAATGGAAATGGAAAATTGTTCTCAACCCCGAAATGCTTCATATTCCTTTGAAACTCTGTAAGATCTGAACTTCCCCAGGTTATAAATTCATAGTCATCACCACACCATTCAAGAAATTCTTTCGCCGCACTTGCAAAATCATCTCCCATTTTGAGTTCATCTTCAGTAATTTCAAGCATTTCTGATACTTTACCGTGAAGTTTAACATATTCTACAGGTCTGATTATTCTTTCCCACCGTCCGGTTATATTCTTATGTTCATCAAGCTTTACAGCTCCTATCTGTATAATCTCAAATGGCATTTCTTCTATAGAATATTCTTTTCCTCTGTAGCTCTGATTCCATTCAAGGTCTAACACTATATAATTCATAACCAATTCCCTTCACAGTAAATTATTGATATTTATTTTGTATATCTTTGGCAATAGGAGCAAGCTGGGATACAAGGTTATTCATATCCTCAAACATAGAACTCTTGGTTGTTCCTAAGTCGTTGGCACGCTCAATATGTGCAAGCACCTTCTGTAACTGCTGTTCCTGGTCATCAAAGCAGTCTTTAACATCTGAAAGTCTTTTTTCAGAAGACTGTGTAACCTCGCCTATCTCCTCCTGAACCTCCTTAGCTGCATCTGCTGCTTTTATAATCTGTTCAAATACTCCATATGCTGCATCTGCATCTTCAACATTCTTTCCAAATACTGACTGTGATTCCTCAATATTATTATTAAGCTGTGTTGTACCCCTTTCTACCTCAGAGATACTTCCCTCAACTGTGCTTACAAGTGTCTTTATCTCCTCTGCAAGGTTCTTGACCTCGTTGGCAACAACCGCAAAGCCCCTTCCCTGCTCTCCTGCTCTTGCCGCCTCAATAGAAGCATTGAGTGCAAGCATATTAGTCTGATTCGCAATTGCTATAATCTGCTGCATACAATCTTTAATCTGCTGTACAGATACCTGAACACCTGCAAATGCACTCTTTATCTCATCAAAACTCCTGCTTACTTCTTTTGAACTATTCTTTAATTCATCTACCTTTTTCTGTGCCTCTCCTACAGAGTCAACAATTTCATTTTTTACACCGTCAAAGCTTGTTGCAATCTGACCTACATCAGCAAATACAGATGATAATTCCTGTACCTGGTCTTTTAATCTTTCATTCTCTTTAGTTGCAAGCACAAATGCTTTCTGTATATCTGCCATCTCATCAAGTGATTCTACTTCCCTCTCTGCAAGCTGTTTCTGATATTCAATAATACTGTCTGCAACGTGTATGACTGGGTGCATATCTAAAGTTTCTTCTTGTGCCGATATAACATTTTCTTTCTGTGTTTTTAATTTTCTGCCAAACATATAATATCCTCCTCTTTACGATATTTGCTGTCATTTTATGAGTATTAAATTTACTTCATTTGCAAAATGGACTTTAAACAGTAACATTTATTCAAATACTACACAAGTCATTGTCTGGTTAACAAACTGCTGGTTGTAATGCTCCCCATAACCTATAAGACCAGCGTGGTCTCCTAATACGGACATAGACTTAAGATATGTTTCAAAATAATGCTCCTGTGAGAAGAGTAAATATCTGAATACACAATTAATAGAAAATACACCTGATATGTGTGTAAAATCTTTCTTTATCTGATTAATAGTATTTTCAACAACATGGGATATATCCTGTAATTCGAGTAATGTAAGAACATCAGAATCATTAACCTGGCGATAACACTCAAGCTTATCTCCAACAACTTCTTTAATAGATATTATACATATATCCTGACCATTCATCTTACCTAATGGATTCTTAAATGTCTGTGTCGCCATCTCCTTATCACCAATATTTAATATATCCTGATATACTTTTCTGGCTGGTCTTCCATTAAGCTCTCCTATAAGATACTTACTTCGGTCAGTCTTAGATGCAATAAAACGGCAAGCTGGAACCTGCTTATATATATTTTCCTTATAAACCTTAATCTTACCATCATTATTACGAATAAGTGCATATGCATCAGCATCAGCATAGATCTTTCCATTAACTGATACTTTTCCTCCATCACCAGTTCCACCTACAAGTGATATATGCTTCTTTCCAAGAACGCTGTAGATTGTAGTAAGCACACACGCATCATTACCTGAACAAAAGTCAATACATATTGTATTATTCTCTGATGCAGCAACCTTATTTATATCTTCCTCAAGTCTTCCAATATACTTTACAGGCATAGTCGAAGCCTGCTCAAGTACATTAGTCACTACACTTAAATTCCCCTCCATAGCAATAACTGCTACGCCATTATCCGCTACAACTGTCTGTCCTCCGTAGCTTCCTCCAATACAGCCAATGCTTGGAACACCTGGAAAATGTCTTTCCAGCTCTTCTACATGCTGCTCAAACTGCTCATTATTAGACATCAATAATAATAATTTTGGTGCAGTAATCTCACTTATAGCCTGTGCGAGATTACCACTCTTATCTACTCTGTATATCTGTTTCACGTTGTTCACCTTTCAAATAATTTTGATAATATTTTAGCGTAATTATAGTACAGCTTATTTAAGAATTCAACTATCTTGATTTTAAGACTTACGAATTACACTCCTGCAAACATATACCATTCTCCTTTGTCAGCTTAGACTTCCCCGATATTTTTTATTATGCCATAATTTTGTGCGGTTTTCAGCACATATAAAGTTCCGCAAGGAACTTTTAAGATGAGCACTTTTGTGCTCGTTATACCATAATGTTATGGCAATTATATTATTTATATTTTTCACTTATTGCCGATTCGATAGTATAATAACTGTCGAAATAAAAATATAAGAAAGGTCGGATATTTATGATAGAAAAAACAATATTTCCACGAGAAGAAAAAGCTGAGGTTTTATTTGATAAAATCTTAAGCGATAAGTGGGCATATAACAAGCTTTTTCAGACATTCTGTGATAATTTATTTTGCAATGACGATTCTGGTACTGATCTTTCGCCACTACAATTTACCGAGGCATTATTTAACTGCTACACTAACAAGGATTTATCTGCATTTCTTATGGCTATAAGCCAGAACACACTGTTTGACTTACTGAGAAATTCTTTTCTTATTCCATATCGCTTCAATGCTGACGGAAAACAAAATCCAATTATTATGACTGACGATAATGGTATTCTCTTACCAGAATATAAGAATACTGTTCACGAAAAAGACTATCAGCATTTTTATAACATTTACCAAAATCTTCATAATAATAAGAATATCTTTCTTGCCAAAGCCTACAGATACAGTCATATATATGGCGATGACCCATCTATTATTGAACAGCAGATTATTGAAGAAAATACAGGCATACTGCTTATCCGTGAGCTTCCTGACACAGTAAAACTTAAAGAAACTGAAGCCGAAGCCTACAGTGCTGTATGGGACCTTATGCTTGAACTTGAGAAAAATCTTCCTATGGCGTATATCTTCTATGGTCAGGACTCATATATAGATAATAACAAGCATTTTGATGAGTTGGGAATATTCCTTCCTAATTCTATCTTTTTGAAAAATCTTGAAAATCACGTTAAGAAAGCTGAGGAGATTATATATGCCAAAGACTAATTATATAGATATTATGGAAAAAAATCATATGGAGATACCTTGGCACGACTATACCAATGCTGACAGCAATGCACTGATTTCCGATGCTGACCTTATCGAAAAGGCTTCTGTTATCGGACGTGTCGGCTTGATTATGCTCTCGTGTGGTACTGGTGCGTGGCGTGTGCGTACATCTATGAACAGACTTTCCAAGGAGCTTGGCGTAACCTGTACTGTTGATGTTGGACTTATGTCTATTGAATTTAACTGTTTTGATGGAAATGACTGCGTATCCCAGTCACTCAGCATAGCTAATACAGGTGTCAACACATCAAAGCTTTACCGTATGGAGCAGTTTGTCGATAACTTTCCAAACGAAGAAGCTCATCTTACCGGTGAAATAATTCATAAACGTCTTGATGAAATTGAACAGATACATACCCTGTATTCACCGGTCAAGCTTGGACTTGCCGCCGCTCTTGCGTGCTGTGCGTTCACATTTCTTCTTGGTGGCGGACCTATTGAAATGCTTTTCGCTTTTATCGCCGCCGGTGCAGGTAATCTGATAAGAACCAAGCTTATTAAACACCATTTTACTTTGTTTTTAAATATAGCTGCTTCTATATCAGCTTCGTGTCTTATATATGCAATACTGCTTAAACTTGCCATTCTGCTGTTTAACATACCGTCAGTACACGAAGCCGGATATATATGCTCTATGCTCTTTATAATACCCGGATTTCCATTTATTACAAGTGGAATTGACCTTGCCAAGCTTGACATTCGTTCAGGTATTGAAAGACTTACTTATTCAGCAATCATAGTTCTTGTGGCAACTGTATTTGCGTGGATTATGGCATTAATTCTTCATTTACAACCTGAGGAATTCTCCAGCCTGAATATTGGCAATATAACTCATCTTATTTTAAGATTAACTGCAAGCTTCTGCGGTGTATTTGGATTTTCAATTATGTTTAACAGCTCTATTCCAATGGCGGCAACCACTGCTGTTATTGGTGCTATTGCCAACACACTCCGTCTTGAACTTGTTGACTTTACTGCAATACCTGCTGCCGCTGCCGCATTTATCGGAGCTGTAACTGCTGGACTGCTTGCTTCATTTATAAAAAAATATAATGGTTATCCACGTATATCATTAACCGTGCCTTCCATTGTTATTATGGTTCCTGGACTTTACCTGTACCGTGCAATATATAACTTTGGAATTATGTCACTGACAGAAGCGGTTTCGTGGTTCACCTCCGCAGTTATGATAATAATAGCACTTCCACTTGGACTTATATTTGCAAGAATTATAACTGACCGCACCTTCCGTTATTGTACATAATAATATAATAACAGCCGCCAGCTTTATTGTAATATGCTCCTGTCAGGTAAACATATTATTATACTGGTGGCTGTTATCATATTATTAATTATCCGTCTGTTGCTTAAAATATTCCTCAAATAACCTGTCAATCTCTTTCCACCCTTCGCACCTCACAAATCTGTCATCAGGAAGTTCTTCGTGTATGTTCCAAGGGCGGTTAAACACTGCCACCTTACAATTATCAAAATGCATAACGTGCTCAAAAGCTGACGGCGAATCCTCTATTGCAAAATCAAATGTCATATTATAAAGCTGCTCTAAAGTCATATTATATGCATAGTCCTGTTTACTGGTTTCACGACCATATTTATCAACACAGTATAATGGAACTCTTTTAAGATTGTGTTCATCAAGCCATTTTCGTGATGGCTCATACGAATTAAAAGGTCTTCCCGTGATAATATAGATTTCGTGGCCTTCATCAACCCATTTATTAATAGTATCTGCTGCCCCTGTAGTTTCCTCATAATTTAACAGATTCTCTGGCAGATGCCCTGCTATCATCATCTCTTCATACTGTTCATCACTCAAATCAAAAGTCTTTTTCAGATTAAAAAACTGCACTTCACGGTAAGGCACATCAATTCCGAATAACTCTTTTGCAAGTTTTGTAAAATGTTTTGCTGTTTCACATAATACATCATCAAAATCTATATATACTTTCATTAGTATTTTTCCTTTCATCTGCACTTACCGTCATCTTCATCTCCTTCAGTTAATTATGTTTTTCTACCAGATGATATATTCTCTGATTGTCAGAAAGAGATTCCCTCATGCAGCCAGCTATACTTTTTAGAATAACTTGAATCTTTTCACGCGTTCATTCATCTTATCTGCACCCTCTGCGAGGTTAATACTTATTGCTGTATTCTCTTCTGAAGATGCTGCAGTACCCTGTACCACACCTGAAAGCTGTTCTATTCCCTGTCCAATCTGTTCTAATGACTCTGCCTGAGTGTTAGCTTTCTCCATTGTGTTCTGTGCCATTTCTGCAAAAGAATTCATATCTGAAATAATCTGGTTAAAAGCTTCTGCTGTTGTTATTGTAATTTCATTTCCTTTTTGAATTTCAACTAAAGTCTTATCAATTAATTCTCTTGTATTAACCGCTGAATTAGCACTATCTGCTGCAAGCTTTCCAATCTGGTCTGCAACTACCGCAAATCCCTTTCCTGCTTCACCTGCCCTTGCAGCTTCAATAGAAGCATTAAGTGCTAACAGATTAGTCTGGGAAGCAATATCTTCAATATCGGTAATAATATTACCTATTTCCTTGGATATATCTGTAATATGTTCCATCTCTGTCAGTAAAACATTCATTTTTTCTTTTTCTTCGTTTGCTTTGTTTGCAGAAGCCTTTACACGTTCAGATGCGTTCTTTGTTTCACTTGCTGTATCCACTGCAAGGTCAACAACTGTATCTATCGTTGCATTCAGTTCCTGGATAACTCCTGCCTGCTCTGTTGCACCATCTGCTAACGACTTCGATGCACTTTCTACTTCTTTCGCATTATGTGTAACCTGTTCTGCAATACTGCTTATCTCTGACAATGTACTGTTAAAACGCTTTAAAATATACAGAAGCGAATCCTTTAATTCTGAAAAATCACCCAGAAACGGTGTAATATCATCACCATTTCTTGTTAAATCACCCTGTGCTATGAATTTAACCTCCCGTGAAATCTCGCTTACATAATCTGAAAGTATATTCATAGCTTCCTTAAGCTTTGTAATTGTTTCACCAAACTCATCATCAGATTCATATGTAAGCATATCCACGTTAGACAGCTCACCCTTTCTAAGGCTGGCAACTGCCTCATCAATCTGACGTACTGGTTCTGTAATTGAGTCTGATATTATCTTTCCTATAATTGTTGCAATCACTGCAATCGCTAATCCTGTTATGATAATGACAATAAAAATAATTATTGTACATATATTAGCAATTACTTTTGCCGTATCTAATTCCGCCTGAAAATCATCGCGTACTGAATTTAACTTTTCTACAAATTCCTTATTACTTTCATACATGCTTCCAATCATAAGATTAGCAGCATCAGCCTGTTTGCCTTCTCTACTAAGCTTATATATTTTATCTGAGGCTGACCTGTAATCCTCCCATGCAGAGCTTGCCTTTTCATAATCAGCTTTACCTGCCTGTGCTTTCTTATTTGAATTAATTATTTTCTCTAACTTAGAAGATATATCCTTTATCTGATTCTCCATATCATTAGTTTCTTTTTCACAGGCTGCCATAGCTGCTGTATCTGTTTCTACAAGATGCTGATACTGTTTGATTCTATATTTAGCAGTTATTGTTTGTAATTCCTGCAGACACTCAAGTGAAGGAGACCACACTTCCGTAATACTATGTATAGTCGAACGAATCACTAATGTTGATACAAGTGCCACCAATACAAAAAAAGCTGTCATCACTAATACCGCCATCCGGTATACCTGCAATTTCGCTGAAACTTTTAAATTACCTATCCATTTTCTTAACTTTGCCATATAATTTCCCTTTCTTTTGTTTTTATTTGTTTAATAAATTTTTCTGAATCACATTACAAAAAACCGGGTAAAAACCTCATATACCCAGTCTCATAATTATTGTCCATCAGACATTGATAAAACTATCACAATTCAATTTTAAATGCAATAGAAATTTATACTTATTGATGTAGTTTTTGTATGATTTTTTAAGAATGGATTTAGTTCCCTGTGCCCCCTTTTATTTTTTCGGTGTTCCAACTACTCATTTATATATTTTTATGGTGCTCACAATCACCATAAAATAAAAAATGCAACAATGAATTTTCACAATCATTGTTGCAAGAAATTAATGTTCCCTGCGGGAATCGAACCCACAACTAGCGCTTAGGAGGCGCTCGTTATATCCATTTAACTAAGAGAACAAGCTCCGTATCAGGGCTTTTCAGCCTTCAGGCTACGGTAACCATTTTTATTATGTGAGCTTAACGCCACTTATTTAATTATATCACATCTGTCCATTTCAGGCAAATATTTTAATTATTAAACTTAACACTTCCCTGCAGCCATATCTGCCCCTTAAATCTCCTGCCAACAGCGGGTTCGCCAAGCAGATGAGCCTGATTAATGGCAACAGTCATATTAAGGTCGTTACATTCAATAACCATTATATATATTTTCTCTTTGGTGTAATGATTAATCTCCTCAGACAACTCTAGTATCTCGCCGACTACCTGATACTGGTCGCACTCAACACCACAAGGCATAAATGAAGAATCAACTATTGAAAATACATCTTCCTTTACAATTCTGTGTGAAAGCTCATTGTATGTATCTATATCTTCTATTGTCAGGCTCTCTATTGCCGACTCGTCACCCTTCTTAGCCGCCTGTATAAGTCTTTGTCTGTCGTCCTTCTCCTTCTTCATTCTGACAGAATCTGACTTATTATTTCTTGTTGGAAGCATAATTATTCCGCCAAGTGACAATGCCGTAAGGCTTACCATTTTATTCTTTATTGGAATTTTATATACATAGCTTCTCGAATCTATATCGTAATCTTTCTGGTTAAGACCTTTTTCATCACAAATGTAATCCAGATAATCCATTACATTTTGCAGATAAAATATAAGGGTAACACCTGTCTTTGATTCATCACATACAACTGCATAGGATTCCTTATCCAGATGTCTTTCTATTGTAATCTCATCATTATCACATCTTGTTCTTCCAATAACAAATGGAAAATAATATTCATATATGAATTCTTTATCTTTAAATCTTCCGTATATGTACAAACCTGTAGACTCGCTTATTCTTACTATGACCGCACCACGGTTAAGCTCATTATTCTTTATAACAAGCCCCTTCTCCAAACTGTCCAGAATACCTGCGTGTATCATCTGCTCTTCAAAGTCCGAATCCACCTGCTCAAATCCTATAGCCTTTATATATAAATTCATAACAATCCTTCATTCCTGTATTACTCAGTATCTACAATAAACAGTGTAAGATACTCCATAAGATCTTTTTCCACCTCATCTTCATATAAAGATCCATCTGAATGTTTTAACATTTTAATTACCGGTCTGTCAGTAAACTTCTTATTCTGCCTTACAACAATGCCCGTTTCACCCTCACTTGTAATAACCTTAATTCCAACAGGATATACTGCTACTGTTTCAAGAAGCTTCTCTGCTATTGTTGCATCATATTTCAATCCCTGATTAGCTTTAATATACTCAATGGCCTCATATATCTTGAGCTTAGGATTACCCACACCACTTATAAGACTGTCAAAATCATCGCATAAAGATACAAGCTTAACTTCCATTTTCAGTTTATCTCCTTTATGAGAAAATGGATATCCCTTGCCGTCTATTCTTTCGTGATGTAAAAGTATTATTTCTTTAGCTATATCCGGTATCCAATCCTCGTCCTGAACAGAACTATACCCAAATATAGTATGCTTCTTATATTCTATTGCATCTTTAGTATTCATATATGTTTCATTGGTGTTCATATATGGTGTCTTAATGTATCTTAAACCTATGTCGTGAAGCATCGCTCCCATGGATACATTTTTAACCTGCTTATCACTCATTTTAAGTCTTAACGCCATAATTGTAGATAATGAACACACGTTGATACAGTGTGTATACATATCTGTTGATAAATTTCTTATCTCTGTTATATTGTTAATAACCTCTGGCTCTGAAAGCACAGATTCAATAATTCGTTCAGCCTCTAAACCTAATATTTTCAAATCCTGATTATGCTTGTAAATGTGTTTCTCAAGGACATTTTTAACAACTTTCCTCGAATTATTAGTCGTTTCTTCAACTTTATAGATATGTCTGTAATAACTATTACCACTATGCGATTTAGCTTTGCTATTGGATTCATTACTATCTATGTCCGATTTATTCAATTCATTATCGTGTAAGTTCTCTGCATTATGGCTGTCATTATTCACATTATCGCTGTCATTTTTATTATTGCTTTTATCTTGATAATAATCACTTTCACCACCATTATTATCGGTGTTACTGATGCCATCTTCGCTTACATTTTCTATTTCTTTATTGTAATTATTATCATTATCTATCCCTGTGCCATTACTATTATCAGAATAAATGTCATCGTCTTCACCCAGCTTATCATCTGTTCCAATAATTATATGACCATATTCACCAGGGTCAATTATTTCATCAGGATATTCTTTAATGCTTAGACTTTGTATTCCCAAATTCCTAATTCTGTTAATCAATTCTGAATTCAATACAACATCTGCATGTATAAGTACTGTGCCACTATCTGTCACTATAGGAAGGGCTGTTATCTCATTTCCCTTAAGATTTTTTACCTTAACCTGTTTCATACATACTCCATTTCCAGCATCTAAACTATCATAATAAACATCTAATATTATAAAGATAACACAAATTAATCTATATATCAAATAATATATAACAATTAAAAATATCCTGTATTGACGACAAATTATATGCACCTATATCATACTTTCCAGTACATATAATTCATCATCAACGCAGGATAACAATTATGTTAAATGTGTTTAACTAATTAACTTATTAAATTAAATACCTTGTGAAACCAAATATGTTATTAAATCAAATGTCTTGTCAGACTATATCTCTTGTTAAATTATATTTTGTTTCTTAATATTTAATTACTTGCTAAGTTCTGTCTTTCCACCCATATATGGCTGGAGTGCCTTTGGAATTCTAACGCTTCCATCAGCCTGAAGATTGTTCTCAAGGAATGCGATTAACATTCTTGGAGGTGCAACACAAGTGTTATTCAATGTGTGTGCAAAATACTTGTTCTTGTCTGGACCCTGTACTCTTATCTTTAATCTTCTTGCCTGAGCATCACCTAAGTTAGAGCATGAACCAACTTCGAAATACTTCTTCTGTCTTGGTGACCAAGCTTCTACGTCAATTGACTTAACCTTAAGATCAGCTAAATCACCTGAACAACATTCAAGTGTTCTAACCGGTATATCAAGGGAACGGAACATATCAACTGTATTCTGCCATAACTTATCAAACCACATTTTGCTGTCTTCTGGCTTACATACAACGATCATTTCCTGCTTCTCAAACTGATGAATTCTATATACACCTCTCTCTTCAATACCATGAGCACCTTTTTCTTTTCTGAAACAAGGTGAATAGCTTGTAAGTGTCTTTGGAAGCTCTTCCTCTGGTGTAATTGTATCAATAAATTTACCAATCATTGAATGTTCACTTGTACCTATAAGGTAAAGGTCTTCGCCTTCAATCTTGTACATCATTGCATCCATTTCATCAAAGCTCATAACGCCTGTAACAACATTACTTCTTATCATATATGGAGGAATACAATATGTGAAACCTCTGTCAATCATAAAATCTCTTGCATAAGAAATTACTGCTGAATGAAGTCTTGCAATATCGCCCATAAGATAATAGAAACCATTACCTGCAACCTTTCCAGCCGCATCAAGGTCAATACCATTAAACTTCTGCATAATCTCTGTATGATAAGGTATTTCAAAATCTGGAACTACTGGTTCACCGAACTTTTCAATCTCTACATTTTCACTGTCATCTTTACCTATTGGTACTGATGGATCAATAATGTTAGGAATTGTCATCATAATCTTAGTAACTTTTTCATTAAGTTCTGTTTCTTTTGCTTCTAGTTCCTTTAATCTGTCAGCATCAGTATTAACCTGAGCCTTAACAGTTTCTGCTTCTTCCTTCTTGCCCTGTGCCATTAAAGCACCAATCTGCTTAGAAAGCTTGTTTCTGTTAGCTCTTAACTCATCAGCTTCTGTCTTTGTAGCACGAGCCTGTGCATCAAGTTCAATAACTTCATCAACTAAAGGTAACTTTCTATCCTGAAATTTATTCTTTATATTCTGTTTAACAATATCTGGATTTTCTCTTACAAATTTTAAATCTAACATTTTTTCCTCCATATAACGAATTTGATACTCTTTTAATTATGCACCTTTTTATATATATTTTCCAGCATTTTATATATTTATTTATGTATCTTTTAATGTACTTTATTATATTCGTTATTATTCTAGTATTGCCATTATTATTTTCATCATTTTAATTATTAACTATATCGTTGACTTCTCTGCTAAGCTCAACATCACCCATTCTTCCAGCAACTGCCTGCTTTAACGCATTGGCTTCCTCATCACCTAATTCAATAAATGACTCACCATTAATAATCTCTTTAATATACGCAAAACAGCCGTTATTGCTGTGCATTACATTAACAAGACAGCCATTATCATTTTTATCAAGCATACATATTGCAAAACTTAATTTGCCGCCCATTTCATGAAAAGCATCATACTTAACAATTCCAACCTTCTGAAATGTATACTGCATCTTATCATATATATCTTTGATTGATTTTGTATTGTTCTCATATGTTTCTTTTAAAAGTTTCACATCGTCAGTATACTCTTTAATTATTTTCTCGATACTCTTTCCTTCTGAGCCTTCCATCATAATGTTGTACTTCTTCTTCATTGCCGATGACTTCACAATGGCTACAATAGAAAGAATAATTGCCACTATCAATAATACGATTATTCCAATAAGCACATATAATGTTGGTACGCTAAACAATCCAAATACATCTAACATTGTTTTATTCCTTTCGTTAATTATTTATCGTTTTAATATTTAATATATTTGTATTATATCTTAAATATCGTGCTGCCTTCCAGCACATATAAAGTTCCGCAAGGAACTTTTAAGATGAGCACTCTGTGATCATTATTTCTTAATTTTCGTGCTGCTTTCCAGCACATATAAAGTTCCGTAAGGAACTTTTAAGATGAGCACTCTGTGATCATTATTTCTTAATTTTCGTGCTGCTTTCCAGCACATATAAAGTTCCGCAAGGAACTTTTAAGATGAGCACTCTGTGCTCATTATTTCTTAATTTTCGTGCTGCTTTCCAGCACATATAAAGTTCCGCAAGGAACTTTTAAGATGAGCACTCTGTGCTCATTATATTTGAAAGTATTATTTAGTTAATCTTCTGCAATAATTCGTATATTCTCTCTAATTCTGCCTGAGAGTAATATTCTATTTCTATTTTTCCTTTATTGTTATTCTTATTCTTGATTACAACCTGAGTTCCCATAATTGCCTTCATCTTCTGCTCTAAATCTCTATAGACAAAATCATTCTTCGGAGCTTTCTTTTCTGGTTTCTCTGGTGCTTCAAGTGCTTTCATTAATTTTTCTACATCTCTCACACTTAACTTCTCGTCAAATATTTTCTGAGCAATCATATACTGCTTATCTTTATCTTCGATTGTTATAATTGTTCTTGCGTGTCCGCTGCTGATTTTACCTTCAATCACCATATCCTGGACTCTCTCATCAAGCTTTAATAATCTTAATGAGTTAGTAATTGCAGCTCTTGACTTAGAAACCTTTTCTGCAACCTCATCTTGTTTAAGTCTATAATCTTTAATAAGTCTTTGATATGCTTTAGCTTCTTCAATTGGGTTAAGATCTTCTCTCTGAATATTTTCAATAAGAGCAATTTCCACTATCTCCTGTGAAGAATAGTCTTTAATAATTACTGGTACTTCCTTAACACCTGCAAGCTTAGCAGCTCTCCATCTTCTCTCACCTGCTATAATCTCATAGTAATTATCTTTCTTCTGAACTAATAATGGCTGTAATACACCGTACTGTTTTATCGATTCTGATAATTCAATCAACGCATCTTCATCAAATGCTTTTCTTGGCTGATCTTTATTAGGCTCTATCAAAGATAATTTCACTTTAGTTTCTGCTGGTACTTCCTTTACAACTTCTTTGACTACCTCTTTAACAACTACATTTTCTTCTGTAGGTGCTTCAGGTATTAAATTAGAAATCCCTCTTCCCAATCCACTTGTCTTACTTCTTTTGGCAGAACTTTTAGTTCCAGTTGACTTTGTTGGCATATTATTTCTCCTTTATTTCTTTATCTCTTTCCATAACTTCCTGTGCCAATAATCTATAACTTTCTGCACCTGTTGATCTTGTATCATATATATTTATTGGCTGTCCATAACTTGGAGCTTCTGCTAATCTTATATTTCTAGGAATAATTGTCTTGTATATATTCTGTTTAAGATTATCCTTGACATTTTCAACAACCTGCAATGAAAGATTAGTTCTTGAGTCATACATTGTAAACACAACACCTTCTAATTCAAGATTTTTATTTAACTTTTTCTTAGCAAGATTAATTGTATAGATTAACTGTGACAAACCTTCAAGTGCATAGTATTCGCATTGTATTGGTACTAACACTGTATCTGCAGCTGTCATTGCATTTACTGTTAGCATACTTAAAGATGGAGGACAGTCCATTATTATATAATCGTAATTTTTTCTTATCTTTGCAACTTCTTCTTTAAGTACATATTCTCTATCTTCAACATCTATAAGGTCAATCTCTGCTCCAGCTAAATTCATATTAGATGGAAGTAAGTCCATATTATCATATACATCTTTAATTATTGCCTCGGATATATCACACTCTCTAAGAATTACATCATATACAGTTTTGTCTGCTTCATTCTTATCCACTCCAACTCCACTTGTTGCGTTACCCTGTGGGTCAATATCTATAAGTAAAACTTTTTGTCCTGCCTCTGCAAGGCAAGCTGTTAAATTAATTGCCGTTGTTGTCTTACCAACACCACCCTTCTGGTTAGCAATTGCTATTACTCTCCCCATAATCAGCCTCCGATTAATAATATAGTGCTTATAATTAATTGATATGTATTCATTATATGTGAAATGCAAGTGTAAAATGTTTCACGTGAAACATAATAAACATTTTGATGTGAAACATTCATTTTAATTAATAGTCACACATCTATAGTTTAATACTCAAACCTATTTTTTTCAATAGATTAACCTCAATATAATCTGCTAATTTATGTATTTTTAATTATGCAACTAATATTGTTTTATAATATTCATACTATAATCAATAAAATGGTACAATATAATATATAAATAGAAAGTATCTAGCTTTCAATCTATATTTTCTTGCACACATTTTCTTGAATACCATTAAAGTTTTTGAATTTTATTTGACAAATATTTTTATTTATTATTTATTATATTACACGTTTTATTACGGTTTACATTATTATTTTCACCAACATGCAATATTTATATAACCATTTAATACAACTCTCCACTCTACTTTACGTCTTGATTTTTTGCAGCTAATACTTTCAAATTCTATATTTCAAGCAATACTTTTATATTTTATAGCTTATACTTTCACAACCTAAACAACAAAAAGCAGGTGATATGTTTCACGTGAAACATATCACCTGCTCCATTAATTAAATCTATCTACTATATTCAATTCATTACGTTATCCTATAATTATTATTATTGTTACTAATGAATTCAACTCCAACAACAAATAATAAGCACTTATCTTTTATATTCAGCACCAATCTATCACTTTAACTTAATAATATCATTTTTAATTGCAAACACTGCCGCCTGCGTTCTATCAGATACATCAATCTTTTTAAATATATTAGAAACGTGATTTTTAACAGTTCTCTCACTTATGCTTAATGTACTTGCTATTTCTTTATTTGATGAACCAGAAGCAATCATTTTAAGTACTTCCACTTCTCGTCTTGTAAGTTCTTTTGATTTGTCTTTCATCAAATCTCTCTCTGCCAAACGTACATTTAGTAATGGAACAAGTGTTGGCTCTATGTATGTCTGTCCTTCGTATACTGTCATAATTGCATTTTTCAATGTATCAAAATCTGAGTCTTTAAGTATATACCCATCACAATTAAAGTCTATAGCCTTAATCAAATATTCAATTTCATTATGAATTGTAAGAACTATAACCTTGCAATCCATTTTCTGAGTTTTAATTATGTTAAGCACCTGAAGTCCGTCAAGATTAGGCATATTAATATCCAGAAGTATTACATCAGGATGTGTCTTATCTGCAAGATTAAGACATTCAAATCCATCTCCAGCCTCTCCTACAACTTTAATATCATCATACATTTCAAGAAGCTGTTTCAAACCTTCTCTAATCATCTTATGATCATCTGCAAGTAAAATATTAACAGACATATTATTTTCTCTCTCCTCAAAAATTATTATTTCAAAGGTATATTAATAACAAACTCTTTCTCATCTTTGTTATAGTTAATACTACCTCTTAGCAGATTAACCCTTTCAACAAGCATTCTTATTCCATAACCTGTATTATTAGATTTAACCTTGCCAATCTGTTCAAAATCGAAACCACATCCATCATCTTTATAACTAATAGTAAGTTTATTATCATCTGTTGCAATATCAATATATATATTATTGCAGTCAGCGTGTTTAAACGAGTTACTGGTTAATTCATTAATTATCCTTAAAGTTGACATACACACAACGTGCGATATATCATCTGTGCAATCTATTGTATAGTGCATAATAATATCCTTATGACTATCATCTAATTTATCAAGAAGATTCATTAATGCCTCGTTAAATCCCAGGTCATCAAGTTCCATAGGTCTTAACTGGTATATAATATTACGTAGCTCATTAATACTTTCTTTGACAATACCCTTTACATTATTCATTTCTATTTTAGCTCTATTCAAATCCCTATCAGCAATCTGAATAGCAAATTCCTGTTTATGAATAAGTGCTGTCAAATTCTGTACGACTGTATCGTGAATATCCCTTGATATTCTCTTTCTGTCAGCCTCCAATAACCACAATATATTGGTACTATCACTGTTATTATCCACATTTTCCATGGTTTCAATATCATTATTGTTGATAACATCCTGCATTTCTTCCATTTTTACGGATAATTGGTTATAATTTTCTTGATATATCTCTTTTTGTTTTAATAAATCATCAATTTTACTCTTTAATAATTCATTCTGATTTCTCTCAAATACCTCATTGCCAAATGATATAAACATATCCTCTGTCTTATCAGTATTGTTGTCTATTAATATTATTTTATCATTAATAGTATTAATCTCTATATCAACGCAATGAATATCATCAGATATTTCTTTTAATTTATTATTTATATTTTCAATCTGTTTACTTAAGTATTCAACAGCCTTCTCTGACATATGTAACACCCGCCTATCAGTTAAATCGGTTAATTTCGAGCTTTTATACAAATTTTAACTTATTTGTCACTAAAAATAAAGCTTTTTATATAATATTCTAGTCCTAAATGGTCATTAATTTGCCTTAATAGGCATATTGTCACATAATTATATATGGATTATAATTATAATATCATAAAATATTAATATGAATGGAGATTAATATATGAATAAATGGCAGAAACTGGGGCTTGCGGTTGGTATGGGAACAGCCGTTGTAACAACCTCACACATTATTAATAAATTTATATTTGAATCAGCAACAATTAATAATTATACCGGCAAAACTGTTAAACACACCTATAGCTGGAAATTTGGCAATATTGCATATTCCACATATGGCAATTACGACAATCCTCCACTCCTCTTAATTCACGATTTGAAGTCTTATAGCTCTGGCTACGAATGGGATAATACAGTCCATTATTTATCCAAGAAACATCATCTGTATGTTGTTGATTTATTAGGTTGTGGACATTCTGATAAACCACAGATAACATATACAACTTATATGTATACACAGCTTTTAAATGATTTTATAACAAATGTAATTGGCAAAAAGACAGATATAATAGCAACCGGCGACTCCGCTCCTATGGTCATAAGTTCAGTATATATCAAGAAAGATTTATATAATAAAATAATTCTTGTAAGTCCTAAGGCTGTATCTAAAGCCAAAGCCGTACCTGGCAGACGTGCTGGCATAAGACGCAGACTTCTTGATATACCTGTAATTGGGACTACTATATACAATATATGTATGCGAAAAGACCGCCTGAATAATATTCTTTCCAAAAATGTATTCGACAACGGAATAGTTCCTGTTGATTACCTTAATGCTTATTATGAAAATGCACATCTTTCTGGAGCTTCAAGCAAATTTCTTTTTGCAAGCACAGAATGCAATTTTACTACTGCCTCAATTGCCAAAGCCGTATCTGATATTGATAACTGCATATATATAATAACTGGCGAGAACAGCAAGGATACTTCTGTATCAGAGTATCTTTATCTTAACCCTGCAATAGAAGTTGTTGAGATTAAGAACAGCAAGAATCTTCCACAGATAGAACAACCTGTAGAATTTGCCAAACAGGCTGATATTTTCCTGGATATGTAAATTGGTGCGTGACACCTATTTTTGATATTTAAGATAATTTCTACTATTGTAGATATCACTCAGTCTGAATTTATGAATATGGTTTAAGTAACCTAAATAATTTCTACTATTGTAAATATGTTTGGCAAGAAAATGAAATTTATGTTTAAGTAACTTAAATAATTTCTGCCATAGATATATAAAAATACCTGCTAAAACAGAAATATACATTAGAACTAATTTCTAACACACCTAACTGTTTTAACAGGTATTTTCATATATAATATTTTATATATAATATCTTATATATAATATGTTATTGAATAAATCAGACATACAATATATTTTATCTCTACAACTTATTACTTAATCAATACTTTGAATAAATCGGACATATGTATTATTCTATATAACAAACTACCACAATAAAATATTATTTTAATTCAATCACCCTATCGGCTCTTTAACAGGTAATCCCGCTTTTCTCGGGAATTTCTTAGGCGTATTCTTAACCTTCTTTATATATACAAGTGACCTCTCAATATCCGTTTCAGGCAATTTGAATTTGTCAACTTTCTCAATCTGCCCTCCAAGTATTAATATAGCTTTCTTAGACTTCTCAAGCTCCTCATCAATCTCACCTGATTTGTATGCAACAAAATATCCACCAACCTTAACAAATGGAAGATTATATTCTGCAAGCACTGATAAATCAGCGACTGCCCTTGATACACTGACATCAAATTGTTCTCTTAATTCTTTAGACTTTCCACCATCCTCAGCTCGTCCGTGAACTGTGCTTATTCCTTTTAAGCCTAACTGTGCGATAACTTCATCAAGGAATTTAATTCTTTTATTAAGAGAATCAAATAGCACAACCTCTGTATCAGGATAAGCTATCTTTAATGGAAGTCCTGGAAATCCTGCCCCTGTTCCCACATCAATAAGCTTAATATTGAGGTTACTTCCATCTATAGGCAGTCTTAATACAAGACTATCAAGGTAATGCTTTAACATAACTTCCTCGTATTCTGTAATTCCCGTTAGATTCATAAAACTATTCCACTCAACTAGAATTTCATAATACTTATCAAGCTGTTCAATCTGTTTATCCGATAATTCTACATTTATGCTCTCTAAATTTCTTTTAAATATAGCACTTGGCATAATTTCTCCTCTAATACACTAACATTTTTTACTATATAATAATTTCTATCATATATATTGATGTTGAGGGAAAAAGCACCAACTATGAGCAAGCCCATATAGTTTTAGACCTTTTGCCCCTGGTATAATATATTTTATATTAATTATTATTTCTTCTATAGCTCTCCAGATACACAAGAAGCACCGATATATCTGCTGGTGATACACCAGATATTCTTGATGCCTGTCCTATTGACCTTGGATTGAACTTATCAAGCTTCTGCATAGCTTCTTTTCTTAATCCATTGATTGCATAATAATCAAGCCCGTCTGGTATTATCTTCTTCTCAAGCTTCTTAAAATGCTCTACCTGACGCATCTGACGGCTTATATAACCTTCATACTTAAGATTAATATTAACCTGCTCCTTAACATCCCAAGGAAGCTCTGTACGGTCTTTATCAATTGGTGCAAGCACTTCATAAGAAAGCTCCGGTCTTTTAATTAATTCTGCAAGAGTAACACCTGTTAAAAGCTCAGTGCTTCCATTTTCTCTTAAAAGGTCCTGAACATTACTGCTGGTTCCTATATTAACAGCCTTTACTCTCTCAATTTCCTCGTCTATAAGCTTAATCTTTAACTGAAGCTTGTCATATCTTTCCTTAGATATAAGTCCGACTTCATAACCATATTTGCTAAGTCTTATATCAGCATTGTCCTGTCTTAATAAAAGCCTGTATTCTGCTCTTGAAGTCATCATTCTGTATGGCTCAAATGATTCCTTAGTTACAAGGTCATCTATAAGCACACCTATATAACTTTCTGAACGGTCAAGTATAAGAGGTTCTTTTCCCTTAACATATAGTGCTGCATTAATACCCGCTATTATCCCCTGTGCTGCAGCTTCCTCATAACCTGAACTTCCATTAAACTGTCCACCTGCAAATAAACCTTTAATCTTCTTGAATTCAAGTGAAGATTTGAGCTGTATTGCACTTATACAATCATATTCAATAGCATAAGCATTACGGACAATTCTTACATTTTCAAGCCCCGGTACGGTTCTATACATTGCATACTGGACGTCCTCTGGCATTGAACTGCTCATTCCGCCAAGATACATTTCATTAGTGTATAAGCCTTCTGGCTCAATGAATACCTGATGTCTGTCCTTATCAGCAAATCTTACTACCTTGTCTTCAATAGATGGACAGTATCTAGGACCTGTTCCCTGTATATCTCCTGAATAAAGAGGTGAACGGTCAATATTATCTTTTATTATCTTATGTGTATCCTCATTAGTGTAAGTAAGCCAGCAGCTTACCTGTTCCTTCTGAACTGACTCAGGGTCTGTTTCAAATGAAAATGGAACTACTCTCTTATCACCAAATTGCTCTGTCATCTTACTAAAATCAACTGAACGCTTATCAACTCTTGCTGGTGTACCTGTCTTAAATCTTCTTATCTCAATTCCATTTTTAATAAGTGAATCTGTTAAATGATTAGCCGCCTGAAGTCCGTTAGGACCTGTATGGTAGCTTACATCGCCGTATATACACCTTGCCTTAAGATATACACCTGTACATAATACAACTGATTCAGCCTCATATACAGCACCCGACACAGTCTTAACGCCCTTTATAACACCGTCCTCAACTATTATCTCAGACACCTCTGCCTGCTTTATATGAAGATGATCTGTATTCTCAAGCACGCATCTCATCCGCCTGCTGTAATCAGACTTATCTGCCTGTGCCCTCAATGAGTGAACTGCCGGGCCTTTTGAGGCATTAAGCATTTTTGACTGAATAAATGTTGCATCTATATTCTTACCCATCTCACCACCGAGAGCGTCTATCTCCCTTACAAGATGTCCTTTAGAACTTCCTCCAATATTAGGATTACAAGGCATCATTGCAATGCTCTCAACACTGACAGTAAATATAATTGTTTCAAGTCCAAGTCTGGCACTTGCAAGAGCTGCCTCGCATCCTGCATGTCCCGCACCAACAACTATTACATCATAAGTTTCTTTAATATTAGGCATAACCTTAACCTTTCTATGTAACTTTTACTACATTTCTTTAATAACTTTACATATATATACTTATATATTTATCAATATCTTTAATATAATTAAATATACTTTATATAATCAATTACACTTTATACAACCTGACACTATTTACCCATACAGAACTTCTCGAATATCCTGTCTGCAAGGTCGTCCTCGACTTCCTCACCAATGATAAGACCAAGCTTCTCATAAGCATTCATCATATCAATAGTTAAAAAATCTTCGCTTACTCCTGCCTCTATTCCACCTTTAACAAGCTTAAGGCTTTCTAACGCCTCTCTTAAAAGATTTTTATGTCTGAGGTTAGTTATATATATTTCTTCGTTAGTTTCTATCTCGCCGTTAAAGAACATATTTTTAATTTCATTTTCCAGATCGTCAATACCAGTTTCTTCTTTAGCTGATACTGATATTACATTACACGACAAATGCTTCAATATATCTTCTTTGGTGACAACCGCCTGTATATCCGATTTATTCAATAATACAAGTACCTTTTTATTCATAATAAGGTCCATAATCTCGTAATCATTATTATCCAGTGGTCTTGAAGCATCTATGACAAATATAATCAAATCTGCCTCTGAGGCATATTTCTTAGCTTTATTAACACCTATATTCTCCACATAATCATCTGTCTTTCTTATTCCCGCTGTATCAATAAGATTAAGCGTAATTCCTGACAGATTAATCTGTTCTTCAAGAACATCTCTTGTTGTTCCCTCTATATCTGTAACTATCGCACGTTCCTCTTTCGCAAGCGCATTTAAAAGGCTTGACTTACCCGCGTTAGTTTTCCCCAATATTACTGTCCTTATTCCATCCCGCATAATACGGCCATTGTCGGAAGTTTTCAACAATTTATCAACCTTATCCACACAGTTATCCACATCTTTTGTCATTTTATCAACATTATCATTAATATCAAAATGTTCTGGATCATCTAATGCAGACTCAATAAATGCTACATTATCAAGTATTACTTCCCTGATAGCTGTGATTTTCTCTGATAATCTTCCGCCTAATTGATTAACTGATGATTTAAGTGCATAATCATTTCTTGCATTAATAATATCTATAACCGCTTCCGCCTGAGATAAATCAATGCGTCCATTAAGAAATGCCCTCTTAGTAAACTCACCAGGCTCAGCAGGTCTTGCACCATTCTTTAACACTGTATCTAATACTTTTCTTGTTACAAGTATTCCTCCGTGACAGTTAATCTCTATCACATCTTCTCTTGTATATGTATTAGGAGCTTTCATTACTGATACAAGCACCTCATCAATCACCTCATCACCATCTTTTATCACGCCATAGTGAATTGTGTGGCTGTCTGCTTTTGATAACTTTTTATTATTCTTAGCTTCAAATATTGTATCTGCAACACTTATTGCATTTTCTCCGCTTATTCTTACTATGCTTATTCCGCCACTAGACATTGTGCTTGTCGATATTGCCGCTATTGTCTGCTCCATACTACATATTCCCTTCTAAATTATCGTAATAATTTCCTGCTATTTAAAAATAAAGATTGCTGTTGTAATAATACCACAGCAATCTTTAAATTAAAACATATTATCTTGAATATCTATTGTTATCTGAGTATCTGTGCTCTGAATATCTGTTATTGCCAGCCTTCTCTCTGTCAAGATATACAACGACGTGTCTGAATGGTTCTTCACCTTCACTCTTTGTAGATACGAACTTATCACCCTGTAATGCTGAGTGAATTATTCTTCTCTCATATGGGTTCATTGGCTCAAGTGCAACTGAGCGTCTGCTTCTCTTAACCTTGTATGCAATATTCTTTGCAAGTGATTCAAGAGTATCTTTTCTTCTCTGTCTGTAATTCTCTGTATCAACCTTAATTCTTACATACTTTTCTTTACCCTTGTTAAGTACAAGACTTGTAAGATACTGGATTGAGTCAAGTGTCTGTCCTCTCTTACCGATAAGAAGTCCCATATTCTCGCCAATAAGTTCAACATTGACACATTCTTCTTCTGTATCGAATGTTATCTTTACTTCAACCGGAATATCCATTGCACTGAACATATCACCAAGAAATGTTCTTATTCTTGATTCGATTTCTTCATTAGATAATACTGGTCTTGGTTCATTGTTGTTAGCTTTTTCTTCTAAATCTTCTTCACTGGCATTAACTGCCTGTGTTGCACTTACCTTTGAATTATCTGCCTTAGGAGCTGTTTCTTTCTTAACAGCCTTTTCTGTCTCTTTAACAACTTCTTTCTTAGATTCGACCTTAATCTCACTCTTGATTGTGTCATCAATTGACTTCTTTTCTTTAGCTTCTAACTTGCTAAATTCATCATCTACTGAACCTACACCAGCCTTAACTCTTGCCTTAATCTTTGTTGGCTTTGAATTAAAAATACCGAATAAACCGTTGCTTCCTTTTTCAATAACTTCATATTCAATGTTATCGCTTGTTGTTTCAAGCTTAAGACACGCATTAGTAAGTGCGTCATCTATTGTCCTACCTGTAACTTCAATATATTCCATTGTTTTGCCCTCACTATCTAATTATAAAATATTGTCTGTTACTTTTTTAATCTGCTCTGTATACACTAATTCTTCTTGCCGCCATTCTTAGTATTCTTCTCATTATACTTGGCAACCATTCCAGCCTTTTCTGCAAGGCTTCCTGGCTTAGCTGTCTTATAATACTTAGATGATTCTTTTATTTCCTGAACCTTCTTTTCATTCTCAGCCTTAATCTGCTCTAAAGACTTTACAGCCTTTTCTCTGCTGGCAGACATATTCTTAGTGCTTGTTGTAGCATTTTTAGCTATCTTTTCTGGTGGAAGACCCTTCTTCGCACGCTTCTTATTACGCTTTTCTACATTACGTTTTACAATCTCGTCCGCACCAAGCTTGTCATAGTAACGATTGATAAATACAGTAATAATTGTCTGAACAACTGCTGTAGCTATCCAGTAAAGACCAAGACCTGCTGGTACTGAAATTGCGATAAATGCTGACATCAATGGCATAATGTACATTGTCATCTTCATTGATGCTGCCATTGGGTTATCGTCATCAACTTCTGTATTCTGTCCAGACTGAGCAACCTTTACACTTATGAACTGTGTTACACCAGCAAGGATAGGTATAAGGATTGCAAGTGTAAATCCAAATCCTGGTTCCTGTGACATATTAATACCCAAAAATGTATTCATATGTTCAAGACTTGAGTGGCTGTTAGCTATTGTATCGCTAAATGCAGGGAAAGCATTTCTTAAAGCTTCCCACTTATCAGCACTGAACTTATTAATCTCTGTGATTGCTGTATCAACATTAGTCCAGTCTATATTCTCACCGAACTGCTTCATAGTATCTGCATAACCATCAACAGCCATAATACCGCCGTTATCTTTAAGAAATGCTATAAATAAGTTCTTTAACTGTGAAATATAAAGAGGGATAAATCTGAATACCTGGTATAATGCCAAAAGGATAGGCATCTGTATAAGCATCTGTACGCATCCACCCATCTGTGAAACGCCATACTTCTCATATACAGCCTTAGTCTCTTCCTGCATCTTCATCATTGCATTCTGATCATCTCTTTTGTCCTTATATTTGGCATTAATTGCCTTAATTTCCGGACTCATTACTGCATTAAGCTTAGTAAGCTTCTGCTGTTTAATACTAAGTGGAAGCATACAAAGCTTAACAATAATTGTAAATAATACGATTGCAACAGCTACATTTCCAATGTGTAAAAAGCTCAAAGCTTCAAATAAAAGGTTAAATATATAACCTAACACCTTAGCTATTGGCATAATAATTGCATTAAACAAATCGAACCTCCTGGTTATTAATGTAATCTTTTTCTTTTATATTTACCAATAGGTACAGGATCAAATCCTCCCTTATGAAAAGGATTACATCTTAATATTCTTTTAAATGCCAACCATCCACCTAATATAACTCCATACATATCTATAGCTTCTACTGCATACTGGGAACACGAAGGAACATAATTACAGTAACTTCTTCCTTTATATGGCGACAGCACCAGTTGATAAAATCTAATAAGTTTAATAACTATCTTCTTTCCCATTATAATCTACCTATACATATTATGAAGCTTTAAAAGATGAATCATTGATTTACAAGTTTCTGTATAACCCTTGTCTTTAAGACCAGCCTTGACAACAACTACTACATCTATGCCATCAGGTATATGATTAGTGTTAAGCCTGAAGGCTTCTCTTACTAATCTGGCCAGTCTGTGTCGGACAATACTATTCCCGACTTTCTTGCTCACAGATACACCGAGTCTTTTCGTATCCGTTCCGTTCTTGCTGATATACATAATTAACTCTCTGTTTGCGTAAGAGTTTCTTTTGTTGTATACCTTTTTAAAATCTTCATTTTTCTTCAATGTTTCAAAATCTTTGTACTTCATAAACACTCCACCATATAATTATTTGTTTAAATTAAATTCTGGTTAATCTTCAATAAATGAATTATTTCTAATAAATAACTCATTTAAGCAATTCATTTACAATAAATATAATAATAAAGAAAAAAGCAGATGAATACTGACGTACTCATCTGCTGTAAAATCAATTAAGCTGAAAGTCTCTTTCTTCCCTTTGCTCTTCTTGCTGCTAAAACTTTTCTTCCACCTGGAGTACTCATTCTTGATCTAAAACCGTGAACCTTAGATCTCTGTCTTGTCTTAGGCTGAAATGTCATCTTCATAATCTATGCACCTCCTTCACTACCATTATTATATATGGTAAGAATATTCTTCAAGTTTCAATGTGCTTAAGCACTTTTTTTTAAAACATCGTTCTAATTATATTCGCAATATATAGCAAAGTCAAGCAAAACATAACTTTTTTTGACGTTTTTTTAATCATGTGGATTTATACACAGATATCAACAGCTTATACCGAGTTATCAACATATTGTGCAAAACTTGTGCATAACTCTCATGGATATTGTGGTTAACTCTATAATTTTCTTGACAAATTGCGTATTTTCGACATTTTTCAACTGCATAAACTTATACACAGCATGTTTACAATACCTTATTTTTTAAAAGTTATCCACAATTCTGTTGAAAAAAACACTTAAATGCTTTATGATTATAAAGGAATGTTGTAATCATTCTAATACTGCCAGAAAGGCGAATAATATGAACGAAATTATTAATAACTGGGATTTAATTCTTAACACCTTTAAGAACGAATGTGATATACAGAACCTTTCTTTTACAACATTTATTAAGCCGCTTCAGGTTATTTCAGTCAGTGATAATGAAATAACTCTTCTTTCAGACACACAGATGTCTGCTAACTATGTTGAAAAAAGGTATCTTAAATTTCTCGAAGTAACCATTAGTGAGATTATGAAAAAAGATTATAAATTAAGAATTATTTCAGAAGATACTTTAAATGAAGAAACTGCTAAAAAGACAGCACAGGAGAGTTCTCCTAATAAGAATATTTCTCTTAATCTTAATCCTAACTACACATTTGAAACATTCGTAGTAGGTAATAACAATAACCTTGCCCATGCGGCGTCTTTAGCTGTTGCTGAATCACCGGGGGAAGTATATAACCCTCTGTTTATATATGGAGGTGTTGGACTTGGTAAGACGCATCTTATGCAGGCAATAGCACATTTTATAATAGAAAACAATCCTTCCAAGAAGGTGTTGTATGTAACAAGTGAAACATTTACTAACGAACTTATTGATGCAATCCGTAATAAAGAGAATGCAGAAAAAGGCAATGCTGCATTCAGAAACCGTTACCGTAATATAGATGTTCTTCTTATTGATGATATACAGTTCATTATAGGTAAGGAATCTACTCAGGAGGAGTTCTTCCATACTTTTAATTCCCTTTATCAGGACGGCAAGCAGATTGTTATATCTTCTGATAAGCCACCTAAGGAAATGGAAACTCTCTCCGAAAGATTAAGAACACGATTTGAAATGGGACTTCCTGTCGATATACAGATCCCTACATATGAAACTAAGATGGCTATTATTAATAGGAAAGCAGAGATTTCAGGACTTGATATTCCATATGAAGTTTCTGATTATGTAGCTACCCATATCAAGTCAAGTATCAGGGAGCTTGAAGGTGCATTAACTAAACTTTCAGCATTTTCTAAGCTTTCACATACGCCTATAACTGTGGAATTTGCAGAACAGACATTAAAGGATCTTATCTCACCTGATGCGAAAAAAGAGATAACCCCTGAACTTATTATCCAGACGGTTGCAGACCATTTTAATGTCAAATATGATGACCTTTTATCATCTAAGCGTACAGCTGACATTGTTCATCCACGCCAGATTGCTATGTATCTGTGCCGTCAGATGACCACAGCTCCACTTCAGGCAGTTGGTAAGGCTCTCGGTAACCGTGACCATACAACAGTTATCCACGGAGCTGAAAAGATAGCTCAGGAAGTTGTCAAGAATGATTCTATGCGCAATACCATAGATATTATCATTAAAAAGATAAATCCTTCATGAGTTATTAACAGTTGTACACCTGTATTTGCATAGTTATCCACATGGTTATCAACATATTGTGGATTTATCCACATATTATTATTGATATGTTGTTTATAGCCTGTGCTTTTTATGTTGATTAAATTTAATAACTTTTTTTTGAATTTTTCATTTTATTTTTTATCAACATTTTTTTATTGTTTTTAACACGCAATACAGTTACTAATAACTTGGTTATCCTATGGTGTAATGCTGATATTTACTGGGTTTGTATGACTTTTTAACATATTCACAGCCCCTACTATAACTACTACTGAATTATATATATTTATATATGTGCCTGTTATTAACTTTACGGCACCGAAAGGAGTTTTGAACAATTATGAAACTTGTATTTTCTAAGAGTGATTTGAATAAGGCAGTTGGTATTGTAATGAAAGCCGTTCCTACAAGAACAACTATGAACATTCTTGAATGTATTCTTATTGATGCTACTACTAACGTTATTAAATTTACTGGTAACGATATGGAACTTGGTATAGAAACTATCGTTGAAGGCGAGATTATAGAAAAAGGTAAAGTTGCTATTGATGCTAAGCTATTTTCTGAAATCGTAAGAAAACTTCCAGATAGTGAGATTACTATTACTACAGATGCTAATTACACATCTTTAATTACCTGTGAGAAGAGTAAATTTAATATTGCCGGTAAATCCGGAGATGATTTTTCTTATTTACCTATCATAGAGAAAGATAAAATGATAACTATTTCCCAGTTTAATTTAAGAGAAGTAATTAATCAGACTATTTTCTCTACTGCACCTAACGACAACAACAAGATGATGACAGGTGAACTTTTTGAAGTATCTGATAATGTACTTAAAGTTGTAGGTCTTGATGGACACCGTATCGCTATTAGAAACTTCAATCTTGAAGGACGTGCAGATGACGTTAAAGTAGTTGTTCCTGGCAAGACTTTACAGGAAATTAGTAAGATATTATCTACTGATGCAGAAAATATGGTAAATGTATACTTTACTAATAACCACATTTTATTTGAATTCGATAATACAACTGTTGTATCACGTCTTATTGAAGGAGAATATTTTAAGATTAACCAGATGCTTTCAAGCGATTATGGTACTAAGGTCGTTATCAATAAGAAAGAATTTATTGATTCAATAGACAGAGCTAATCTTCTTATTAAGGAGGGCGAGAAGAAGCCTATTATCATTAATATTACAGATGGCTCATTAGAGGTTAATGTTAATTCAGCAATCGGTACTCTTAACGAAGATATTGATATTGAGAAAGAGGGTAAGGATCTAATGATTGGATTTAATCCTAAGTTCCTCTTAGATGCTTTAAGAGTTATTGATGATGAAACAGTTGATATTTATCTTGTTAATCCTAAAGCACCTTGCTTTATAAGAGATAAAGAACAGTCTTATATATATTTAATACTTCCAGTAAACTTTACAGCTTAATGGTAAATATTAGAAATGGAGCGTATTATGGAAGAAATAACAATCAGAAATGGTGATGAATTCATCAAATTAGGACAGGCAATTAAAGCCGCAGGCTTTGTTGAGTCTGGAGTTGAAGCCAAGATAGTCATTCAGGACGGACTTGTTAAAGTGAACGGAAAGGTCGAGACACAGAGAGGCAAAAAGCTTGTTGGCGGCGAAATAGTAGAATTTGAGGGCAATAAGCTTCTAATTAAAAATAATTAATAACAGCAGGTGTAATTGTGATAATAGAGTCTCTTGATTTAAAAAATTACCGTAATTATGATATTTTGAATATGAATTTTGATAAAAATGTCAATATTATATATGGCGATAACGCACAGGGTAAGACTAATATTTTAGAATCTATATATTTCTGTGCGACTTCTAAGTCACACAGGGGAAGCAAAGATAAAGATATAGTCAAATTCGGAGAGTCTGAGTCACATATTAAAGCTAATGTAATTAAGAATGATATAAGTTACCGTATTGATATGCACTTAAAGAGCAATAAGCCAAAAGGTATAGCTGTTAATGGAATACCTATAAAGAAAGCTGTTGATTTATTTGGTATAATTAATGTTGTGCTTTTTTCGCCTGAGGATCTTAACATTATTAAGGACGGACCTTCGCAGAGAAGACGTTTTATGGATATGGAGTTAAGCCAGCTTAATAAAATATATCTTAGTAATCTTGTTAATTTTAATAAAGTACTTGGACAGCGAAATAAATTATTAAAAGAACTGGCATTTAATCCGTCAGAGGAGATGATAAGCTCACTTGATATATGGGATATGCAGTTTGAGCGATATGGTAAATGTATCATAGAAGGCAGAAAAAAGTTCATAAGGGAACTTAATCTTATTATTAGCGAAATACATTCAAAGCTTACAGGTGGAAGTGAAAAGCTTGTTGTAGAGTATGTGCCATTTGTCAATGAAGATGAATTAGGCAGTGCTTTATCAGAGTATCGCAAGAAGGATATTAAGTATAAATGTTCCTGTGCAGGGCCGCACAAAGATGACCTTGTATTTAACATTAACGGAAAAGATGTCAGGAAATACGGTTCTCAGGGACAACAGCGTACAGCAGCTTTATCACTTAAGTTATCAGAGATAGAGCTTGTCAAGAAGATTATTAAGGACAAACCTATATTACTGTTAGATGATGTATTGTCTGAGCTTGACAGTAACAGGCAGAATTTTCTGCTTAACAGCATAGGAGATATACAGACAATAGTCACCTGTACAGGATTGGACGAATTTATTAATAATAGAATTAATATTAATAAAGTATTTAAAGTAACTAATGGAACAGTAAGTCACATAATGTGCGGCGATGAGGCTGCAGAAATGAGGTAATATGGCAGAGCAGAATTATGGTGGAGATCAGATTCAGATATTAAAGGGTCTTGAAGCCGTTAGAAAAAGACCTGGTATGTACATAGGAAGTACATCTGCAAGAGGATTACACCATCTTGTTTATGAAATAGTAGATAATGCGGTAGATGAGGCACTTGCAGGATACTGTAATGTTATTAAGGTATTTATTAATAAAGACAATTCAATAACGGTTACAGATAATGGCAGAGGAGTACCTGTAGATATCAACCACGAAACAGGAAAGCCTGCCATTGAAGTTGTATACACTATGCTTCACGCCGGTGGTAAGTTCGGTGGTGGAGGATACAAGGTATCTGGTGGTCTTCACGGTGTTGGTGCATCAGTAGTTAACGCATTGTCAGAATGGATGGAAGTTGAAGTTAAGAGAAATGGACATATATATGAACAGCGCTATGAAAGAGGCAATGTATGCTTTGATTTAAGAGTTGTCGGTGATTGTCCAGCAGAGCAGACAGGAACAAAGGTTACATTTTTACCTGATAAAGAAATCTTTCAGGAAACAACAATATTTGAATACGATGTGTTAAAGCACAGATTAAGAGAGATGGCATTCCTAACTAAAGGAATTAAGATTGTTCTTACTGACTTAAGAGAAGGTATTGAACAGGAAGAAACTTTCCATTATGAGGGTGGTATCAAGGAATTTGTTGAGTATATCAACAAGAGCAAAGAGCCTCTCTATAGTCAGGTTATATACTGTGAGGGTGTTAAGGATAACGTACAGGTAGAAGTAGCATTCCAGCATAATGACGGCTTTAACGAGGTTGTAGACACATTTGTTAATAATATAAAGACACCTGATGGTGGTACACATCTTGCTGGTTTTAGAAATGCTATGACTAAGACTTTCAACGATTATGCAAGAAAGAATAAGATATTAAAAGACAGCGACCAGAGCCTTTCAGGTGATGATATAAGAGAGGGACTTACAGCAATTGTAAGTGTCAAGATTGAAGACCCTCAGTTTGAAGGACAGACTAAGCAGAAGCTTGGTAATACTATAGCAAGAAGTGCCGTTGACAGCATTGTTTCAGAACAGCTTGGCATATTCTTAGAGCAGAATCCATCAGTAGCCAAGTCTATATGTGAGAAGTCACTTCTTGCACAAAGAGCAAGAGAGGCTGCAAGAAAAGCAAGAGATCTTACAAGAAGAAAGACAGCACTTGAGAGTACATCACTTCCAGGAAAGCTTGCAGATTGTACAGATAAGAACCCTGAGAACTGCGAGATATACATCGTTGAGGGTGATTCAGCCGGTGGTTCAGCTAAGACAGCAAGAAGCCGTGCAACACAGGCAATCCTTCCACTTAGAGGTAAGATTTTAAATGTTGAGAAGGCAAGACTTGACAGAATATTAGGCAACGAAGAGATAAAGGCTATGATAACAGCCTTTGGTACAGGCATACACGAAGATTTTGATATAAGCAAATTAAGATATCATAAGATTATTATTATGACAGATGCCGATGTTGATGGTGCTCATATCGCAACACTGCTTCTTACATTCTTCTACAGATTTATGCCTGAGCTTATAAGACAGGGACATGTATACCTTGCACAGCCACCACTTTACAAGGTTGAGAAGAACAAGAAGGTATGGTATGCCTACAGTGATGAAGAACTTAATAATATTATGCTTGAAATCGGACGTGACCAGAACAACAAGGTTCAGCGTTACAAGGGATTAGGTGAAATGGATGCTGAACAGCTCTGGGATACAACTATGGATCCTCATAAGAGAATATTATTAAGAGTAGATATGAAAGAGGATGACGAGGCAGACCTTGATGTTACATTCTCAACACTTATGGGTGATAAGGTAGAACCAAGACGAGAATTTATAGAAACTAATGCCAAATATGTTAAAAATCTCGATATTTAGGCAGAATAATATTTACTATATGTGTTAAAGAAAGGAAATATATTAATGGATGAACATATCTTTGATAAAGTTCAGGAAGTAGATATGCAAAAGACTATGAAAGATTATTACATAGACTATGCGATGAGCGTTATAGCTTCAAGAGCATTGCCTGATGTAAGAGATGGTCTTAAGCCGGTTCAGAGAAGAATATTGTATTCTATGGTTGAACTTAACAATGGTCCTGATAAGCCACATAGAAAGTGTGCCCGTATCGTAGGTGATACAATGGGTAAATACCACCCACATGGTGATTCATCAATATATGAAGCACTTGTTAAGCTTGCCCAGGATTTTAATACAAGATATCCACTTGTTGATGGACATGGTAACTTTGGTTCTGTCGATGGAGATGGAGCTGCTGCGATGCGATATACAGAAGCTAGACTTAGCAGAATTTCTATGGAGATGACAGCAGATCTTAACAAAGACACAGTAGATTTTATACCTAACTTTGATGAAACAGAGAAAGAACCTACAGTTCTTCCATCAAGATATCCTAACCTTTTAGTTAATGGAACATCAGGTATAGCTGTTGGTATGGCTACTAATATTCCACCACATAACTTAAGGGAAGTAATAGGTGCAGTAGTTAAGATAATTGATAATAAGATAGAGAATAACAGAGATACTTCGCTAGAGGAGATATTAGAGATTGTCAAAGGTCCTGATTTCCCTACTGGCGGAACAATTATAGGAAAGACAGCAATAGAGGAAGCTTACAGAACAGGAAGAGCCAAGATTAAGGTAAGAGCGGTTACTAACATTGAGCCTATGACTAATGGAAAGAACAGAATTGTTGTTACAGAACTTCCATATATGGTTAATAAGGCAAGACTTATTGAGAAGATTGCTGAGCTTGTAAGAGATAAGAGAATTGACGGAATTACAGATTTAAGAGATGAGTCAGACAGAGAGGGTATGAGAATAGCTATAGAGTTAAGAAGAGATGTTAATCCTAATATTATTCTTAATCAGTTATATAAGCATACACAGCTTCAGGATACATTTGGCGTTATTATGCTTGCCCTGGTAGATAACCAGCCTAAGGTGCTTAATCTTTACGAGATGCTTAAATATTACCTTATGCATCAGGAAGATGTTGTTACAAGAAGAACAAAATACGACCTTAACAAAGCTGAGGAGAGAGCTCACATATTAGAAGGTTTAATAATTGCACTTGATAATATCGACAGGGTAATCTCAATAATCAGAGGTTCGGAAAATGTCCAGACAGCCAGGGAAAGCCTGATGAAAGAGTTCAATCTCACAGAGGCACAGTCACAGGCTATCGTAGATATGAGACTCCGTGCCCTGACAGGTCTGGAAAGAAGCAAGATAGAAGCAGAACTTGCTGAATTACAGAAGAAGATTGATGAGTATAAGGCAATCCTTGCTGATAAGAATAAGCTTCTTACAGTTATTAAGACAGAGATATCAATAATAGCAGACAAATACGGAGATGACAGAAGAACATCTATAGGATTTGATGAGTATGATATTTCTATGGAGGATCTTATACCAGATGAGCCTTGTGTTATTGCACGTACTAATATGGGATATGTAAAGAGAATGACACCGGATAATTTCAAGAGCCAGCACAGAGGTGGCAAGGGAATTAAAGGTATGCAGACACTTGAAGAAGATTACATTGAAGATTTGTTTATGACAACATCACACTATGTACTTACATTTTTCACTAATACAGGACGAGCATATAAGTTAAAGGCTTATGAAATCCCAGAAGCAGGAAGAACCTCCAGAGGAACAGCTATAATCAACCTGTTACAGCTTGCACCGGGCGAAACTATAACAGCAGTCGTTCCAGTTAAGATAGAAGACATCAAAGATGACGATTATCTGTTTATGGCGACTAAAAATGGTATAGTTAAGAAGACACCTTGCAAAGAATTTGCCAACATAAGAAAGAATGGAATTCAGGCAATGACTTTAAGAGATGATGATGAGCTTATTGAAGTTAAACTTACTGATGATACAACAGAAGTTATGATGGTAACTAAGCTTGGTATGTGCATAAGATTTAAGGCAACAGACGTAAGACCTACAGGAAGGTCAGCTATGGGTGTCATAGGTATGAATCTTATGGATACAGATGAAGTGGTAGGAGTACAGCTTAATAATCAGGGTAATACTATGCTTATCGTATCTGAGAATGGTATGGGTAAGAAGACTGATATTAATGAGTATGCAGTACAGCATCGTGGTGGCAAAGGTGTTAAATGTTACAAGATAACAGAAAAGACAGGTAATGTTATAGGTGCTAAGGCTGTAGACGATACAAGAGAAGTAATGCTTATTACAACTGAGGGAATTATAATCAGACTTGCATGCAGGGATATATCTACATTAGGAAGAATAACATCAGGAGTTAAGCTTATTAATCTTGATGAGGGTGTAAAAGTTGCTACAGTTTCCAAAGTAAGAAAGAACCCATCTGATGAGAATGGCAGTGAAGCCAGTGATGAAAATGGTTATTCTGAAGAAAATATTGCAACAGATACACAAGAAGATGCTGTGGACATACAGGATAAATCAATTTACAGATTACTAGACGCGGCAGAAAAAGACCAGCAGCAATAATATAATTATAAATAATATAGTTATAAATAATATTAATTATAATTAAGAGCCATCAGTTGTATACAATTACAATTGGTGGCTTTTGCCTATTCAGACCAATTATTAAGAGGAGAATGTGGATATGAGAGAGTTAAATGTGGATATAATCACACAGAACATTAAAGAAATGTGTATAGAAGCCAATCATTTTTTGACAGATGATATGAAAAATGTATTTAAAAATGCAGTTGCCACAGAAGAATCACCATTAGGAAAGAAGGTTCTTAACCAGCTCAATGAGAATCTTGATATAGCAGGCAATGATATGATTCCTATATGTCAGGATACAGGAATGGCAGTTATATTTATAAATGTCGGACAGGAAGTACATTTTACTAATGGTAATATAACAGATGCCATTAACGAAGGAGTACGTCAGGGATATGTTGACGGATATTTAAGAAAGTCAGTAGTATCAGACCCTATTATAAGAGAGAATACCAAAGACAACACACCGGCAGTTATTCATTACAATATTGTACAAGGTGATAAGGTAGATATTACTGTTGCACCTAAGGGCTTTGGAAGTGAGAATATGAGCAGGGTATTTATGTTAAAGCCTGCTGACGGAATAGAAGGTGTTAAGGAAGCTATATTAACAGCAGTAAAAGATGCAGGTCCTAACGCTTGTCCTCCTATGGTAGTAGGAGTTGGAATTGGTGGTACATTTGAACAGTGTGCACTTCTTGCAAAGAAAGCACTTACAAGAAATGTAGAAGAACCTTCACCAGTACCATATGTCAATGAACTTGAGAAGGAAATGCTTGAAAAGATTAACAAGTTAGGAATAGGACCGGGTGGACTTGGCGGCACACAGACAGCACTTGCCATAAATATAGAAACATACCCAACACATATAGCTGGTCTTCCAGTAGCAGTTAATATGTGCTGTCACGTAAACAGACACGCACATAGGGTAATATAATAGCTTATATAACAATATATATAATAGATGTAAGGCACATCTAAAAGGTAGAAGTATTATTTTATGCAGGCATAGACATATTTTGACATTGTGAGCCTTACATCGTATATAAAGACTAATATAACAGAAATGAGGATTAATATGGATAAATATATTAATGCACCAATAAGTGATGAAGATGCAAGAAGTCTTAAATCGGGAGATTATGTATATATAACAGGAACTATCTATACAGCAAGAGATGCAGCTCATAAGAGAATGGCAGAGGCTCTTGAAAGAAAAGAGCAGCTTCCAATAGATATGAAGAATAACATAATATATTATATGGGACCATCACCAGCCAGAGAACAAAGACCAATAGGTTCAGCAGGTCCAACAACTGCAAGTCGTATGGATAAATATGCACCAGACCTTTTAGACCTTGGACTTAAGGGAATGATAGGCAAAGGCAAAAGAAGCAAGGCAGTAATAGATGCAATTGTAAGAAATGGGGCAGTATACTTTGCGGCAGTTGGCGGAGCGGGTGCTATCCTTTCCAAATGTATTAAGAAATCAACAGTTATTGCATATGATGACCTTGGAACAGAGGCAATAAGAGAACTGGAGGTTGAGAATTTCCCTGTTGTCGTAGTAATAGACAGCGAAGGTAATAACTTATATGAAACAGCAATTAAAGAATATAGAAAAGAATAATAAAAAATGTATTGACAACAATAATATGCTCTGCTATAATCAGCTATGCGATTGACGCGTGAGTACGTCAAAGCATAATTTCATAATCGTTTATATATGGAATCTGGAGAAATACTCAAGAGGCTGAAGAGGCGCCCCTGCTAAGGGTGTAGGTCGGGCAACCGGCGCGAGGGTTCAAATCCCTCTTTCTCCGCTTGGCAGGATCAAGCTCACAACCATATGGTTGCGAGCTTTTTCTATGGGATTTCTTAAGCTGGTTATGAAAAGTTATTTACTTAAAGCTTCGCAAGGTTAATATTTAACCAGAAGCGTTAATGCAGTTTACATTATCTTTATTGAATGTTTTTGATGGACTTGATTGTTTGCAATCAGAGCATTGATATGAAGAATGAGTGAGTTTTAAATTATTTTTACAACAATTTAAAATAAAATTCAAAAAAATGTAAAAAAGTGTTGACAAAGTAAATAACAAGTGATATTATAATCAAGTCGCCACGAGAGATGAGCGACACAAAAGCTTCTCAAACATAGATAAATACTGAGTTTGAAAGCAATGAACTTTGATAACTGAACAGAAAGAC